>NZ_JBFUKK010000003.1:0-320877 GCF_056400885.1 Arthrobacter sp. P4_H3 | reverse complement strand
GAGTACGACCTCGCCGGCCTGCTCACCAGCACTCCTTGCCCATGAATCCTCCACCGCCCATACAGCGCCCTGACCGGCACACAGGGCGCATCCAACAACCGAGCCGCCGCCCGATACCCGACGCCCTTCTCAAACAACGCTACAGCCGCCTCACGCTGCGCCTCAGCCAATGAACTACGTGCATGCATAAAACTGCTCCCCGAAAGCCGGAACTGAATTTCTCAGTCCAACTTCCGGGGAGCAGTTCAAGGTGAACGAGCGTTCGCGCAAAACGTGCAGGAAGTGCGAGAGCGTCCTGCTCAGCGGGCGCGCTGCACGCGCTTCTCGTCCCAGACAGGCTCGGCGGATTCGTACACCCTGCCGTCCGAACCGAACACCATGAAGCGGTCAAAGGTCCGGGCGAACCATCGGTCGTGCGTCACGGCCAGGACGGTTCCCTCGAAGTGGTCGATGGCGCGTTCGAGCGCCTCGGCCGAGTGCAGGTCCAGGTTGTCGGTCGGCTCATCGAGGAGTAATAGCGTGGCGCCGGAGAGCTGAAGCAGCAGGATCTGGAACCGGGCCTGCTGCCCGCCGGACAGGGACTCGTACTTCTGCTCCGACTGCGAAGCCAGGCCGTAGCCGTCCAGGGCGCCGGCGGCAGCCTCGCGGCCCAGACCGGAGCGGTGCTCGTCGCCGCGGTGCAGGATCTCCAGCAGTGTCTTGCCGAGGAGGTCCGGGCGGACATGCGTCTGGGCGAAGAAGCCGGGACGGATCCGGGCGCCGAGTTTTACGGTGCCTTCGTGGGGCACTTCGGCGATGTCGACGTCGGACACCGGCAGGTGCTCACGCTCCGGGTCGGTGCCGCCGGTGGCAAGCAGCCGCAGGAAGTGGCTCTTGCCGGAGCCGTTGGAGCCGAGCACGCCGACGCGGTCACCGAACCACACCTCGGTGGAGAACGGCTTCATCAGTCCGGTCAGTTCCAGCTTTTCAGCCACGATGGCCCGCTTGGCGGTCCGGCCGCCCTTGAGCCGCATCCGCACGTTCTGCTCGATCGGCAGCGCCTCGGGCGGTCCGGCTTCGAGGAACTTCGCCAGCCGGGTCTGCGCCGCGTGGTAGCGGTTCGCCATGTCGGAGCGGAACGCGGCCTTGTTCTTGTACATGTTGACGAGTTCCTTGAGCTTCACGTGTTCCTCGTCCCAGCGTTTGCGCAACTCCTCGAAGCGGGCATTGCGGTCTGCACGCGCCTCGACATAGGAGCCGAAGCCGCCGCCGTGGACCCACGCACCCGCACCGTTGATGCCCGGTTCCAGGGTGACGATGCGGCCGGCCGCGTTGTTGAGCAGCTCGCGGTCGTGGCTGATGAAGAACACGGTCTTCTTGGACTCATTGAGCTTGCCCTCGAGCCAGCGCTTGCCCGGTACGTCGAGGTAGTTGTCCGGTTCGTCCAGGAGCAGGAGCTCGTCCGGGCCGGCGAAGAGCGCCTCCAGTACCAGCCGCTTCTGCTCGCCGCCGGAAAGGCTCGACGCCGGGCGGTGCTGCGCACGGTCGAACGGCAATCCCAGCGCGGCCATGCAGACCTCGTCCCAGACGGTCTCGACGTCGTAGCCTCCTGCGTCCCCCCAGTCCACGATTGCCTGGGCGTACTGCATCTGGGTGGGCTCGTCGTCGTGCTCCATCATGGCCATCTCGGCCTCGTCAACGGCGCGGGCAGCGGCGGCCAGGGCGGGCGGGGCAGCCGAAACCAGCAGGTCGCGCACGGTGGAATCATCCCGGACCTGTCCGACGAACTGGCGCATGATGCCCATGTTGCCGGAGCGTCCGATCACGCCTTCGTCCGCGACGAGGTCGCCGGAGATGATCCGGAACAGCGTGGTCTTGCCGGTTCCGTTGGGCCCGATGAGCGCGGTTTTGGTCCCGTCCGGGACCTTGAAGGTCACGCCGTTGAGCAGCTGGGTGCCGTCGGACAGGAAGTAATCGATATTGGAAACGTCAATATGAGCCACGCTTCCATCCTCCCACGGCCACCCCGCCGGAGCTTTTGAAGGGCGTGCTACCCCGCTGCGACCAGGAATTTCTTGAGCAGCGGGCCCGAGGTGGTGGCGCCAAGGCCGCCTTCCTCGACGAACACGGCAACGGCGAGGTCGCCGTGGACGGCCACAATCCAGGCGTGCGTCTTCGGCGGGTTTTCGTTGCCGAATTCGGCGGTGCCTGTCTTGGCTCCGACGGGTTCCCCCGGCACGGAAGAGAGGAAGCCAGCGTGGCCCGACGTCACCACTGCACGCATCATGTCGGCCAGGGCGGCAGCCTCCGCCGCCGTAACCGGCTTGTCCGCGGCTTTCGCGGGCGCCGGTGCAGCGGAGGTCAACGACGGCGACGCTCCGTCCGTGCCCGCCGTGCCGGCGCCGGCTTCAGCGTTGAGCACGAGCGTGGGCGAGACGGGGGAGCCCTTGGCTACGGATCCGGCCATGACGGCGGCTGCCAGCGGGGACAGGAGCACCTTGCCCTGTCCGATCATGGATGCGGCATGCTCGGTGCCTTCGGCCTCTCCGGGGACGGAGCCGAGGAAGGCGTCAGCCCCCAGGCCGGGCGCCTCAACGGCAACGCCCAGGGAAGTGGCTGCGGACTCCAGCTGGGCCTGGCTGACTGAATCCCGGGCGGAGATGAACGCGGTGTTGCAGGAGTGGGCAAACGCGTCGCGCAGGGTGACGGACCCAAGGGAGTCTGCCGGATACCCTTCGGCGTTCTTGAACGTGCGGCCGTCCACCGTGAGCGTGGGCGTGCACTCAACTTTGGAGTCCGGGGTCATGCCGTTGCGGATCATGGCGAGTGAATCCACCATCTTGAAGGTTGAGCCCGGGGCGTACTGGCCCAGCATTGCGGTGTTGTAGCCGTTGCTGCCCGGTCCTGACGCTGCGGCCAGCACCGCGCCGCTGGAGGGACGCAGGGCCACGATGGCGGAGGCCGGACCCACATCGGCAAGGACGTCTTCCGCAAGCTGTTGAAGATTCGGATCCAGGGTGGTTTTCACGGGCGTTCCCGGCTTGATCCCAACCTGGAAAAGGAGCCGGCGGCCTTCGTTGGGAAGCGCCTGCTTCTCCTCAGCCGTGAGGCCGGCCTTTTCAGCGAAGACCTGGATTCCATCGGTGCCGCGGAGCTGTGCGTCGTATTGCTGCTGCAGCCCGCCGGTGCCTGTGGTGTCCCCGGCTTTGAGGGTCCCGCCGGACTTTTCAATCTGTTCGGCGTTCGCCTCGGCCGCAGTGCCCAGGAGGGCGCGGGCGAAGGTGCGGGTGGGTGCCAGCGGCAGGAAGTCGCGGATGGAACGGGCGCCGGGAATCTCGGCGATCTGCGCGTCCGTGATGGTCCGGCCGTCCTCGCGCAGGGTGATGGCGGCGACGAAGGCCTCGGCCCCGGCAGCCTGGACCTGCTGGGTGTAGGTAGCGGGATCCACTCCTACAAGCTTGGCAAGTTTGGTGGCGGACGCGGCCGGATCGGCGGAAGCCAGCTGGGGCTTGTCAATGCCGACGTTCACTACCGGCCGGTATGTCACGAGTTTTGCGTCACCGGCGCCCAGGATCTCGGCCCGCTGCGGCGATTGTACGGCCGAGCTGAGGACTTCGCCGTCCGCCAGTTCGGGGACCAGCATGTCCGGCTTCCACACGGTCAGCCACTTGTCGCCGGACTTCTTCAGTTCGGCGGAAACGGTGTACTTCCAGTCATCGGAGCCGATTTTCCAGCTGTAGTTCAGCGGGAACGTTGCGGTGTCCTTCTCCAGTTTCAACTCGCCGCTCTCAACAGCCGGCTTGGCAGGCTCGAGCGCCTGGAACACCTCTTTCAGCTGTTCGTTGGCGGCGTCGGCGTCCTTGCCGTCAAAGGCGACGGAGCCTACATCCAGCGCAGCCACTGCGGCAGCGAGCTGCTTCGCGGCGTCCTGCGCGCCGGCACGGCCGTCATCGCAGGCCACCAGCGATCCGCCAATTATGAGTCCGACAAGGGCAAGCGAAAGTTTCTGAAAGTTCCCCACCGCGCCATTATGCCCGTTGGCGCGGACAAAGTTCTTGTCACAGCGTTCTCAGGCGGGGCGGATGATCCGGCGCTGCGTGGCGACCGAAATCGCGGCGGTGCGGTTGTCCACTCCAAGTTTGCCGTAGATGTGCACCAGGTGGGTTTTGACAGTTGCCTCGGAAATGAAGAGCTGCCGGGCGATGGCACGGTTCGGCAGTCCCGTGGCAAGGAGCTGCAGCAGCTCGATCTCCCGGCCGGACAGTGCCGGTTCGGGATTCCGGATCCTGCCCATCAGCCGGGCGGCCACCTCGGGCGCCAGTGCCGTGTGGCCCGACGCTGCCATCAGCACGGCCTGCCGGATGTGCTCGGGCGGTGCGTCCTTGAGCATGTAGCCGCTGGCACCGGCTTCGACGGCGGCCAGGATGTCGGCGTCGGAATCGTAGGTGGTAAGGATCAGCACCGGCGGTGCGGGGGTGCCTGCCGCACCGGCCTTGATCTTTTCCGTGGCCGTGACGCCGTCCATGCCGGCACCCATTTGCAGGTCCATGAGCACCACGTCCACAGGCTCACCGAGGGTGTGGAGCCGGGAAAGCTCGGCCAGTGCCGCGGCACCGTCGGCGGCTTCTGCTGCCACGGTGATGCCCTCGAAGTCGCTGAGCATGGCGCGGAGCCCGGCACGGACCACCGGGTGGTCGTCCACCAGCAGGATGCGGATTGCGGTCACTGTGGTTCCTCCGACGCCGCGGCAGCGTCCGCCAGCGGAAGCCGGATGGCCACCACGGTTCCCTCGCCCGGCGCGGACTCGATGGCGAGCGTTCCGGCCAGCGCCGTCACGCGTTCCCGCAGGGACTTGAGACCGTACCCGGAGCCGTCTTGTCGCTGCGGATGGTCCGCGGACGCCGCCTCCTCCGGGCGGAACCCGACGCCGTCGTCGTAAATGTCCAGGGCCACTTCGGTCCCCATGAAGGACAGGGTGACGACGGCGGTGCCTGCCTTCGCATGCACCCACACGTTCGCGAGGCTCGCCTGGGCCGCGCGCAGCAGGGTAGTGGAGTACGGGTTGGACAGCTCAACGGGGGCGCCTTCGACGTCGAAGCGGCAGCGGAGCCCTGCCCCGCGGGCCGCCGCCTCTGCCTCGGTCTTTTCGCAGAGCCGGCGGAGGCTGCTCGCCAGGGACATCTGCTCGAGCGCCGGGGATTGCAGTCCGCGGACAAAGTTGCGCGCCTCGGCGAGGTTCGCGGACGCCGTCTCCTGCACCGTACGGAGCCGCTCGCGCGCTGTGGCCGTGTCGCCGGCCTCGAGCGCCTTCTCGGCCGAGCGGCCCATCAGCACAATGCTGGAGAAACCCTGGGCAAGGGTGTCATGTATTTCGCGTGCCAGCCGTGCCCGCTCGGTCAGTGTCCCGGCATCGTGCTGGCTGCGGGCGAGCTCGCCGCGCGTGCGGCGCAATTCCCCGGCTGCAAGCCGCTGGTTCTCCGCCTCGAGATAGAGCGCCCGGTACGCGAGGCCCGTAACCACGGCAAAGGCCGCACCGAACACCGGACCCAGCACCATCGGCAGTTCCAGGCCCGGGCCCGCGGCACCCCCGTTGTGGAACCAGAGCGCCACCACAACCAGCACGGTGGACGCCGCAATGACCGGCAGGGCCACCCGTCGTGGCAGGACGTGCAGCTGCAGGAAGAAGAGCGGGAACGCCAGCCAGACGAAGTCCGCACTGGCCCAGATGAGCACCAGCCATAGAAGTGAGACCGCACCGAGCCACCATCGGGCATAGCGCCTCGGATCAAAACGGCCAGTGTCCGTGGAGTGGCGTTTCTCGAGAACAGTCCCGATGAGGTAGACGGCCGCGAGCAGCAGCGCAAGGGCCACCGCAATCCAGCCGGACGGCGCCGGACCGGACAGCAGAACGCGCGCCATGGCCACCAGAAGCAGGACGGCGAAGCCCACGTGGAGGCTGATCCTCAGTAGCCGCAGGATTATCGCCGAACCGCTGGGTTCACCCTGCATCAACACGTGCCTCGCATCAATCCAGCCTATCTCCCGGTGCCCCGTTCGTCGGGCCAAAGGTGGGGGCCGGGCGGCAAATCAACCATTTGGTTGACCCGCGGCCCCACCCGTTGTCTCCAGGCGGCCAACCGGCCTGCCGATGTGCGGTGCCGCGGGCAGCGGAAGACTGAAAACAAGCCACACCAACCCGCCACGAAAGGAACCCCGTGTTTCTCGCTATTCGCGATCTCCGCTTTGCCAAAGGCCGCTTTGCCCTGATGGCTGCCGTGATCGCCCTGATCACCTTCCTGCTCGTGATGCTCTCGGGGCTCACCGCCGGGCTGGGAAACCAGTCGACGTCGGCGATCGCCGGGCTCCGCGCCGACCAGGTGGTGTTCGGCGCCCCCGCAGGTACTCCAGCCAAGGAATCGTTCACGGAGTCGGAAGTGAGCCGGGAACAACTGGCTGCCTGGTCCGGCCGGGACGGCGTTTCCGGAGTGGAGGCGCTTGGCATCAGCCAGGCCCGCGCGAAGGCGGTTGGGTCAGCCGCAGGAGCCCCCGGCGGCACCGCCAACGTGGCCGTTTTTGGCAGCCGCAACGGCCTGCCCGCGGATCCGGCCGGCGGTCTGCCGCCTGCCCCTGCGGCCGACGGAACGGTTGTGGTGGGCGAAACCCTGGCCGAAGACCTGCATCTCGGCCCCGGAAGCCTCCTTGCGGTGGGCGGCATCGAGCTCACCGTTGCCCGGGTGGTCCCGGACCAGTGGTATTCACACACCGGCGTCGTCTGGACGTCATTGGACGACTGGCGGCAACTGGCCCGCACGGGCAACGGGTCAGTCGGCACTGTGCTGGCCGTGACGTTCGACGCCGGTGCACCGGTTGATGTGGAAGCCGCAAATGCTTCGGCGGGGACAGTCAGCGCCACGCGTGTAGGTTCCTTTCAGGCGCTCGGTTCCTTCAAGAGCGAAAACGGGTCGCTGGTCCTGATGCAGGCCTTCCTGTACGGAATCTCGGCACTCGTCATCGTCGCGTTCCTGACGGTGTGGACCGTGCAGCGGACCCGGGACATCGCAGTCGTCAAGGCAATGGGCGGCTCACCGGGCTATGTGCTGCGCGATGCGATGGTGCAGGCCGTCATCGTGCTGGCCGCCGGAACCCTCGCCGGAGGCGCACTGGGCCTCCTCGGCGGATTCCTTGCCGCACAGGCCGCTCCGTTCCTGGTCACACCGGCAACGACGCTCCTGCCGGTCGCCGGCATCCTCCTCCTCGGCCTGGCAGGAGCAGCTGCGGCCGTCCGCGGTGTGACGCGCGTGGACCCCCTGCTCGCCCTCGGCGGCAACTGAATCCCTCCTGAACTCCCCATACATTCCTCGAAAGGAATACTCATTGGACACCGCCCTCAACCTCGTCAACGTAACTCTCGAGTACCCGGACGGAGACGGCACGCTGAAAGCGCTGGACCGGGTAAGCCTTGCAGTCGGTGCCGGGGAGTTCCTGGCCCTGGTGGGCCCGTCAGGGTCCGGAAAGTCCTCGCTGCTGGCAGTCGCTGCGGCGCTGATACGCCCGACCTCCGGTGTGGTCACCGTCGACGGCCAGGAAGCCACGGGCCTGCGCGACGCCGGGCTGACGGCACTGCGCAGGGAAAAGGTGGGCATCATATTCCAGCAACCCAATCTGCTGCCGTCCCTGACGGCCGTCGACCAACTCCTGCTGGCTGACCACCTGCGCGGGAAACCGCTGGCTGCCGCCCGCCGGCGGGCAGCCGAACTGTTGGAAATGGTCGGACTCGCTCCGGTCCGGAACAAGCGCCCGCATCAGCTCTCCGGTGGCCAGCGCCAACGCGTGAACATTGCGCGCGCCCTGATGGGGCGTCCTGCCGTACTCCTCGTGGACGAACCGACGGCGGCACTGGACCACGAGCGGAGCGGGGATATTGTCCGGCTCCTGCGGGAGGTCACCGACGAATTAAGCGTGGCCACCGTGATGGTCACCCACGACACCGAATTCGTACCGCTAACGGATGCCGTGGCCACCATGCGGGATGGCCGGATCTCTGCCCGTCAGCCCTCCGGCAGAGCCCCGTCACGGGCGTCATCGTAGGCGTCCCTGGCGTCCAGGATGCTGGGAACGTTTGACTCGGCCCATTCCCGGAGGACGGCGAGAGGGCCCAGCAGCGACTCCCCCAGGCCGGTCAGCTGATAGTCGACGCGCGGGGGAACCTGGGCGAACACTGTCCGGGTGATCAGCCCGTCCCTCTCCAGCGTCCTGAGGGTCTGGGTCAGGACCTTGGGCGTAATGACGTGGACGTGCTTGCGCAGTTCGGAGAAACGGACGGGCCCGTCCGCGAGCACCTGGACCACAAGTGACGCCCATTTGTCCCCGATCCGTTGGAAAACAACGCGGGACGGGCACAGCGGATCCATGATGTCGGCACCAGGCCTTAGGCCGGGCAGAAGGGTATCCAAGCAGCACCTCATTTCTCTGAAGCCAACGGTATCCTATGGATACTGTGAAGTCCTACGGTATCAACGCTGGGAGTGGCACGAAAATTGCGGTGTACGGTGCCGCCGGCGGGATGGTGGGCGGCCAGATCGGCAAGGAGTCGCTGCGGCGGGGGCACGGACGAGTTGGAGACCCCGTCCCATCACCCCCGTGCCCGCTTCACGGTGGCAAACCCTGCAGGAGCCACGGCCCGGGACGCTCCGCAGACCCCGTCCTCTGAACAGGACAGCTATAGGCCCAGCCGGGGCAGCGGCAGCCCGAATATGTCCTTGAGTGCATATTTAGCGGCATGGAAGCCCGGCATGCCGGTCACACCGGGACCGGGCGGGGTCGACGAGGAACAGAGGTACACACCGGCCAGCGGAGTGCGCCACGGCACGGGGCTGACTACCGGCCGCTGGATCAGCCCGCGGAGATCCATAAGCCCGGCAGCGAAATCCCCGCCGACGTAGTTCTGGTTGTACTCGGCCAGCCCGGCCGCCGTCGTGACGTGGGCCTGGACCACGAGGTCCCGGAAACCCGGGGCGAACCGTTCCAGCTGGGCCGAAACCGCCTCCGTCATATCAACCGTTGAACCCGCCGGAACGTGGCAGTAGGTCCACAGGATATGCCGCCCCTCCGGAGCGCGGGAGGCATCAAACCGTGACGGCTGGGACACCAGCACGTAGGGCCGCTCCGGATGCTTCCCCGCAGCCACAAGGTTTTCGGCGTCGGCCATCTCGGCGCGTGAGCCGCCCACATGGACTGTTCCGGCGTCGGTCAATCCGGCTGCGGCCCAAGGCACAGGCCCGGACAGGATGAAGTCCACTTTGCAGGCCGCGTTGCCGAAGCGGAAAGACTCCAGCGACCGGCGGTAACCGGAAGGCAGTCTGTCCCCGGCGAGCCTGAGCAGTGCAGGCGGCGCAATATCCAGAAGCGTCGCCTTGGCCGCCGGCAACTCCTCCAGGGAGCTGATCGGCCGCCCCGTTTCGACGGTCCCGCCATGGGCTTCGATGTCCCGGACCATGGCACGGGCGATCGACACGGAACCGCCCACGGGTATTGGCCAGCCCTGCGCGTGGGCCAGCGTCCCGAGCATCAGCCCGGCTCCCGCAGGTGCCAGTGACGGCAGCCGTCCCACGGAGTGCGCGGCAACACCGGTCAGGAGTGCCGGCGCCAGCTCGTCCCGGAATCTGGCACCCCATGCCGGTGAACCCTGTTCGAGCGTCCGCAGCCCGAAGAGGATGGCGGCTAGCGGATCGTGCGGGATGCGCAGGAGCTGGTTGAGGGTGAAGTCGGCTACGCCGTTCGCCCGGCGAACGAGAGGTGCCATCAGGCGGCCGTAGGCGGGGCCGTCACCCCCCAGCCCTGCAACCGTCCGGTCCAGGGAGCGGTACGCCAGGGCAGCCCGGCCCCCGTCCAGTGGCGACCCGAAGGAGAGCTCCGGCGTGATGAGCTCCACGCGTCGGGACAGCTCGAACGACCGGAAGAAGGGCGACGCAAGCGCCATGGGCTGCACGGCCGAGCAAATGTCGTGCAGGTGGCCCGGCTGCATCAGCTCGGACGTCCGGAGTCCGCCGCCCGGGGTGCCGGCTGCCTCATACACATGCACCTTGAGGCCCGCGCGGGCCATTGTCACCGCAGCGGCGAGTCCGTTCGGTCCGGAGCCGACGACGGCGACGTCAGGCATTGCTGGCCGCCCGCCGCCAGGGGAGGACCGACGAGGCGGGATCTCCCGGATTCAACCGCAGCCAGTCCCGGGCGCCATCGAACGGGCCGCCTTGGGGATCGTCCAGCTTGTGGCGGCGGATGATGTCATAGCCCGGGTCCCAGATGTCCCATGCGACGCGGACCATAAGGTACGCCGTGGCAAGCATGTGCAGGCCCACTGCCAGCACGTAGTACGGCATATCGATATTGTGCTGCGTCGGGCCGCCGCTGGTCACCTGTCCCAGGTACATCCACACGGCTGCCCAGTGCAGTCCCTCGATCCCCTGCCAGATGAGGAAGTCGCGCCAGCGCGGGCGGGCCAGTGCCAGCAGGGGGATCAGCCAGATGACGAACTGGGGGGAATAGACCTTGTTCGTCAGGATGAAAGCCGCCACAATCAGGAACGCCAGCTGTGCCAGCCGGGGGCGGCGGGGTGCCGTCAGGGCGAGGCCTGCAATGAGCACGCAGCTGATGAGGAAGAGGTTGAGGGCGACGGTGTTGATCGCCTCCGGCCCCAGGACCGGCCATTGCAGGCGTCCGGCCACAAGGTTGTATGCGAACCACGGGGAACTGTATCCGGCCGGGCGGTCCTCCGTGAATTGGTAGAAGTACTTCCAGCCGGAGGGGTTCATGGCGGCAATGGGGATGTTGACGGCGAGCCAGGCCGCGGCGGCTGCGGCGGCTGTGACCACTAGCGGACGGATCTTCCCCGTGCGAAGCGCCAGCAGGAGGATCGCGCCGAAAACCAGGACCGGATACAGCTTGGTGGCCGTGCCCAAGCCGATGAGGATGCCGGCCAGCACCAGCCGTTCGCGCGAGAAGAAGTACATCCCGACGGCCAGCAGTCCGACCGCCCACATGTCCCAGTTGATCACTCCGGCGAGGATGATCCCGGGTGCGACGGCCACCATGGCCGCGTCCCACGGCCTGCGGCGGCTCATGCGCGCGGTTGCCAGGACCGTAACGATCCAGACGGCGGCGATCAGCGTGGCGTTGACGTCGAAGTAGCCGAGGATGCGGGCATCGGTGGCGCCCTGCCCGGGGACCAACAAAGCTGTCAGCCCCGCAATAATCCCCATCAGGACGGGATACTCGAAGAAACTGCCCTCACTGAAAAAGGGGAAGGTGCCGTCGCCCAGTCCGCGGTTGCGGAAAAGTTCCGGGAAATCCGAGTAGCAGGTGGAATAGAACTGGCCCGGCGACTCCCAGCCGTTTGCCCGGCAGTAATTCTTGACCAGGACACTCGCCAGGGCGGCCAGCACGGTGAGGATGATGAGGACGCGTTCGACGGTGAAAATTCCGGGTGAGACGACGCCCGGCGCAGCCCGGTGGCCCATGGGGCCGCCGATCAGCTCGGTGAAGTTCCTGAGCAGGAGATCGCTTCGGCTCGGGATAACCAGGCGGGACCGTTTTCGGTGCGCCGGCGGCATAGTCTCCTGCATTCCTCGAGCTTACCGTCGCACTTAGGGGATCAGGGCCCCCGTAGCGGCTTGGCCCGCCGGGGGAGCGGCTCTGGGAAAACAAAAAGCCCACGCGTTGCCGCGTGGGCTTTTTGTGCATGGATATCGGTTGCCGCCATCAGGTCCTCCTGGTTGATCCGTTCCCGGCTGCAGCCCGGGAAGTTCGGAAAACGAAGGTCCTGCCTCAGCGGATGACGCCCATCTGGTGCATTACGACGTACACGTCTTCACGTTTCTGGTCGAGGAGCTGCCCGTCGAACAGCGTCTTGTCCTTCAGGGCAGGCCTCCAGCCCAGGCGCAGAACGCTCCGGAGTCTTTTCATCATGGTTACCTCCTTCCGGGGTGTGTTTCGCCGGTGCCGGACGCGGCGGGGTTCGACACGGCGGGGTTCGACACGGCGCTTTGCCTCGGTTGTGCTGACGGTCGTGCTGACAGTGGTGCTCACAGTGGATCCTTTGATTGGTTGAATGGTGAATTCTCCTGGAATTGGGCATGACAATTAAGGCCAGTCAATTGCAGGAATGAATGGCTTGAATAAAGGCAGGGAAATACCCGGTGAATATACCCGCGCAAAAAATGCGCTAAGTAATTTGTGGGTTGCGCCAGGCGAAGGATGGCCCCTGGATGCAGTTACGCCGCAGTCCCCAACAAGAAGCTGGGTTCCGAACTATGGGGTGGTGTTGCGTAACCGCACGGGCCCGCGCGGACGGCCGACTGCCGCACGGCTTCCTTTGTCAGGAAGCCGGTCACCTATACCTCGGCCGCAAGGCCGGGGTCAGTGGGTCAGGAGTCGGTCAGTCCGTGATTTGGGCGCGATTCAGCAACAGAGGCCGGGGACGCGGTGATGGTCATCTTCCATCCGCTAGTCAAAGTAATCATTTTCCCAACCTCCTTTTCTGCTTTGCCGCTGGCCAGTTGACTAACTGGACAACGCGCGCCGGTGACCCTGGCAGAACGCACTGGGGTCAGGAATAAAATTACACTAAGCTCAGGGCTTTTGCCTACTGAATTTAGAAGATTCTTCGAAATATTTGATAAATCGTCTTTATAGTCCCCAGCGGACCACAGCGGGGGTCTTCTTATCCCATCCCAGGGTGCAGACTTTCGCGGTCCCCAGAATGAAATGCCGGCCTTCGTGCGGCTCCAATCCCAGCCAGCGCGCGGTCAGGATCCTGGAGAAGTGTCCGTGGGCCACCATGAGCACGTTGTCGAGACCGGATTCCAGCACGCGGGCCACGATCTTGTCCGCCCGCGCTGCCACTTCCTCCAGGGCCTCGCCGTTGGGCACGCCGTGGGTCCAGATCAGGTACTCCGGGTTGTCCTTGCGGATCAGGTCCGAACTGATGCCTTCATAGTCGCCGTAGTTCCATTCCACCGCGAGGGGTTCCTGTTCGGCGTCGGGGAAGCCTGCAAGTTCCGCCGTCCGGCGTGCCCGCCGCAGCGGCGAGGTCAGCACCAGGTCGAAGTCGACGCTATCGAGGACCTTCCGTGCCTCCACGGCCTGCTGCTCGCCTTCCACCGTCAGGGGAAGATCCGTGAGTCCGGTGTACTGGCCGCTCTTTGACCATTCGGTTTCACCGTGGCGCAGGATCCAGAGCTGGGGGCGGGCAGTGCTGTTGAGCGACATCACTTATGACTCCTCGGTAGTGGAAAGTTCGACGCCGGCGGCCGGCTCGTGTTGGGCGGCTTCAGGCTGGTCCGCCCACCACTCACGCAGCTTTGCCTCGGCTACAGCGGGTTCGAGCGGGCCGTACTCCATGCGCTGATCGAGCAGGAACTTATAGGCCTTACCCACGACGGGCCCGGGTTTCAGGCCAAGCAGGGCCATGATCCGGCCGCCGTCGAGGTCAGGCCGGACTGCTTCCAGTGACTCCTGTTCCCGCAGCGCCGCGATGCGTGCTTCAAGGTCGTCATAGGCAAAGGACAGCCGGTCCGCCTTGCGCTGGTTGCGGGTGGTCACGTCCGAGCGTGTCAGCAGATGCAGGCGGTCCAGGAGGGGCCCCGCGTCGGTCACGTAGCGGCGGACCGCGGAGTCGCTCCAGCCGGCCTCGCCGTAGCCGTAGAAGCGCATGTGCAGCTCGACCAGCCGTGCCACAGCCTTGATGGTGTCGTTGTCGAAGCGGAGGGCCTTCATCCGTTTCTTGGTCAGTTTGGAGCCCACCATGTCGTGGTGGCGGAAGCTCACCGCGCCGCCCGGCTCAAAACGGCGCGTAGCCGGCTTGCCGACGTCGTGCATCAGTGCCGCAAACCGCAGGACAAAATCCGGGCCGGGCACGGGGCCCTCAGCATCGGTTTCCATCCCTGCGGCCTGCTCCAGTACCTGGAGGGAGTGCTGGTAGACGTCCTTGTGCCGGTGGTGTTCGTCAGCCTCCAGGCGCAGGGCGGAAACTTCCGGCAGGACGAATTCGGCCAGGCCGGTGTCCACCAGGAGGTCTATGCCCACGCGGGGGTGGGTTCCGCAGATGAGTTTCACCAGCTCCTCGCGGATCCGCTCGGCGGAAATGATGGTGATCCGCTCCGCCATCTGCGTCATGGCCTGCTTCACGTCGTCGCGGACCGCCACACCAAGCTGGGAGGCAAAGCGGGCCGCCCGCATCATCCGCAGCGGGTCATCGGAAAAGGATGTCTCGGGGGCGCCGGGAGTGGCCAGCACGGAAGCGTGGAGGTCGCGGACTCCGCCGAAGGGGTCCACGAGTTCCATGGTGGGCAGCCGCAGCGCCATGGCATTGATGGTGAAGTCCCGGCGAAGGAGGTCATCCGTCAGGGATGAGCCGAACGCGACGGCGGGCTTGCGCGACTCCGGGTCGTACGCCTCGGCGCGGTAGGTGGTGATCTCGATCTGGAAGCCGGATTTCTTCATGCCGATCGTCCCGAACGCCCGTCCGATCTCCCAGAAGTTGTCCGCCCATTTACGGATCAGCGCCAGGGTCTGGTCCGGCGTGGCGTCCGTGGTGAAGTCGAGGTCGGGGGAGAGCCTGCCCAGGAAGAGGTCACGCACGGGCCCGCCCACCAGCGACAGTTCATGGCCGGCGTCGACGAAGCGCTGCCCCAGCTCCAGGACCACCGGGTCCACCTGGAAATCGACGGTGTGGGAGTCGGACTTTTGATGTGCGTGCGCCATAGTTACTTAAGCTTGTCAGAAAACCACGCCAACAAGCACCAATAGGGGCCGCGGAACCATGCCGTTACGCTGCGGGTTCCGGAAACTGCGTCACACGCAGTCCACTTTCGTGTCATGTTCCGGTCATCACCAAGGGGCAAGAGTCGTTAGAGTGGACTTCATGGCCCATCCCGTACCGAGTGCTCCAGGCAGGAGGACAAACCCACCGTTGCCGTCGGCAATCGGTGCCCATGTCGCGCCCGCCCAGCACCCGGGGCCGGCCTCGCTGCCTACCGTCGAGGAAGTCTCCGCCGGAGGCGTTGTTGTTGACACGTCCGACGGCGAGCTGAGGGTTGCAATCATCGCCCGCCTTAACCGCGGCGGCCGCCTCGAATGGTGCCTGCCGAAGGGCCACCCTGAGGGCAAGGAAAAGAACGAGGAAGCGGCAGTCCGCGAGATCGCCGAGGAAACGGGCATCAGCGGCAACATCCTGGCGCCGCTCGGCAGCATCGACTACTGGTTCACCGTCAGCGGGCACCGCGTCCACAAGACCGTCCACCACTACCTGCTCCGGGCCACCGGTGGCGAGCTGACCATCGAAAACGATCCCGACCAGGAAGCCGTGGATGTCGCCTGGGTACCCATCCAGGAGCTCGCACGCAAGCTCTCTTTTCCGAATGAGCGCCGCATTGCCGACCTCGCCAGAGAAGTCCTGCCGGAACACCTCTGAGGCCACGTGACGGATTCCATGAAGCGCCCGCGTGCGTAACTGCGCACCTTTGAGACGATGAAGGCCATGTCAGCAGCCAATCCAGCCACTCCCGAACCGGACTCGGCCGAATCCCAGGCCGATTCCCGGACCGTCCAACGAGGAGAGGCCCGTTCCAGCGCCATCATGGCGGCAGGGACCCTGGTCTCCCGCTTCCTTGGTTTCGGCAAGACCTGGATGCTGGGTTTTGCCCTTGGCCTCGGATCCACCGTCAATGACACGTTCATCAATGCCAACAACCTGCCCAACCTGATCTTCCTGCTCGTGGCCGGCGGCGTGTTCAACGCCGTCCTGGTGCCCCAGATCATCAAGGCCAGCAAGGCACCGGACCGGGGAGCGGACTACATCAGCCGGCTCCTCACACTGGCTGTCCTGGTGCTTGTGAGCCTGACCCTGCTCGTCACCCTTCTGGCTCCGTGGGTCATTGAGCTGACCACGCAAGGGTACTCACCTGAACAGAAATCACTCGCGGTGTCCTTCGCGTTCTGGTGCCTGCCGCAGATCTTCTTCTACGGCCTGTATGCCCTGCTGACGCAGGTGCTGAACGCCAACGGGGCCTTCGGTCCGGCCATGTGGGCGCCCATCCTGAACAACATCGTGGCCATTGCCGGCCTGGGTATGTTCATCTGGATCCTCGGACCCAACTTGAGTAATCCCCACACGCTGGACAACTGGGGCCCCACCCAGACCTTCCTGGTGGCCGGATTCTCCACCATCGGTGTGGTGGCCCAGACCGCCATTCTGCTCGTTCCCGTGTTCAGGCTCAGGCTGCGGCTCCGTCCCAGGTTCGGCTGGCGCGGCGTGGGCCTGGGACAGGCCGCAAAACTGAGCGTCTGGACGCTCCTCACTGCCGCCGTCGGGCAGCTCGCTTTCCTGTACGTGATGCGCATTGCCACCATTCCGGGTGCCGAGCGGCTTCGCCTTGAGCACGCCGGGAACCTCGCCGCTGCTGCCAGCCTGCCCGGCAACGCCGTCCTGGAGGTGGCCAGCCAGCTGTACCTGCTGCCGCACTCCATCATTGCCCTGTCCCTCGCGACCGTGCTGTTCAACCGGATGACCCGTGCGGTCCAGGACGGTAACCGGGCCGAGCTGCGGGACGCGCTGTCGCACGGCCTCAGGACCATGGCAGTGGCCACGGTCTTCGGGGCACTGGCGCTGTTCGCCCTCGCCGGGCCGCTGGGCATGTTCTTCTCGGGCGGAAAAGAGCAGGACGGCGTGATGCTCGCCCAGACGCTCACCATCCTGGCGCTCAGCACGCCTTTCATGAGCGCCAACTTCATGATGTCCCGGGTTTTCTACGCCAACGAGGACGCCCGGACGCCGTTCTACATCCAGCTCGTGCTGGCCCTCGTCAACGTCGTGGCGGCGTTCAGCATTCAGTTCCTGCCCTTCGACCGGATCATCTTCGCCATTGCCATCCTGTACACGGGCGGAAACATCCTGTCGGTGGTTGTGAGTGCGTTCTTCCTCCGCCGCCTGCTGGGTCATCTGGACGGTCCCCGGATCGCCAACTCCTACATCCGGATGGGTTACGCGGCGCTGGGTTCCGCTGTGGCCGGTGCCGGTGGGCTTTGGCTCATGGGCAGCTACAGTGCCGATGGGTTTGCCTGGAGCGGCAGGATCGAGGCCCTGGTGACAATTGTCGTCGTCGGGCCCGTGATGCTCGTGGCGTACCTGATGCTGCTGAAGCTTTTCCGCGTCACCGAACTTCGCGACCTGTTGCAGCCCCTGCTCGGCCGCCTGGGCCGGCGCTCAGCCCCCGCCGCCGCCGGACCGGCGGAATCCTCCGCGGGGACGCCGCCGGGTACCCCTGCGGCACGGGGACGGACGACGGCGGAGCGCGCCACGGTTTCGGTTGACACCGGCCTGATTCCCAGGATTTCCGGAGAATTCGACGCCGCGTCGTTCCGTGCGGGACCCCAGGTTGAAGAACCGGTCCAGCACCACGACGGGCAGGGTCCGGCATCAGCGGACGAATACCTCCCGGCAGAGGAAGTCCCCAATACCGCCCGGGGAAGCATCATGCGCGAGGAGATCCCCCTGCCTGGCCGCAGGACGTTCCAGGGAACGGCCGGCCGCAACCCGTACTTCAGCAGGCACCGGAGGAAGAAAAGGTGACAACGCGGCGGTTTCACAGCGCCTGTCTCACACGGCCGTTATGCTCCATCGGCTAGGATCAGAAGCTAACTAGGGTAATTGCAGACCAGAAATTAACCGGCTAACCGGTGAATCCGCTTTGGCATGACCGAAGCGGCGATTCCCCGGACAGTCTAGGAGGAACCCGTGTCCCACCCGATCGATGTTGGATCAGTGCTCGGCGGCCGCTACAAGGTCACCGCCACCGTATTGACCTCACACGACCATGATCTGGTGCTGGATGGTGTTGACCAAGTCCTCAACCGGCCGGTGAGCATCCTGGTTGCGGGTCCGGACAATGCGGAGCAGGTAGCCCAAAGCGCCCGCGAGGTTGCCACCGGAGAACGTCCCGGAAATGTCCAGATCCTGGACCTTGGCGTCAGCGATTCCACAACCTACCTGATCACCAACCACACATCGGCTGCCGACCTCCTGGACCTTGTGGTTGCGTCCCACCCGCCGTACGTCGAACCCTTCTTTACCGACACCCTCGGAAGCGAGATTTTCGGTCAGGCGCGGTCCCACGAGCCCGAGACCTATGACGGCCTCTACGACGAAGAAGAGGTCGACGCCGGCTACATCAATTACGGCAACAACAAGCCCGCCAGCCAGAGCGGCAAACAGTCGACACCCCCGGTGGTGCCGCCTCGCGCTGCACCGGCTCGCCCGTCGTCGGCGCCCTCCCTCGGCTCCTCCGGCGCCGGTGCTGCCAATGGACGCGGACCCGGGGCCGGGGCTGCAGCCGCCGGTGCGGCCGGGGCCGCCGGGCTTGCTGCCGGAGCGGCAACGGGCAAACCGTCCAAGGATCCTTCCACTGCACCCCAGGCGACCACCCCGCAGCAGGCCGTTTCCCCGCAGGCCGGCACACCGGCGTCAGAGCCCCGCGCACCGCGGAACACCGAAGCGCTGAAGGCCCAGGCCCCGGCCGCGGAGTCTCCAAAGGTGTCCCTATGGGCCGACGATGACTATGACTACGGGGATGAAGCGGCCCCCGCCACCGGACCCGCCAAAACGGCGCGGGAGCGCATGGCCGGCACTTTCCCGGCCTTTGCCCGAAACAGTCGGGACGTCGAGACAGACGAATACTACGACGACGACGAGCCGGTGGAGCGCGAGCCCCGGTCAATGCGATGGCTCGTGGGCGGGCTGCTGGCCGCCGTACTGGTGGTAGGCCTCATCTTTGCTGTATCCAACCTGGGAAGCCTGTTCAAAAGCGAGCCCCAGAGCAATCCCGCCCCGGGAACCTCCGGCGCGTCCCAGCCGCAGACGTCAGGGGAGGCCACCCCGAGCCAGTCCGCCTCACCGGTGGCGGGCCCGCCGGCGGTCGACGGAGTATCCCGCCTGGGCGACTTTGACTTTGCCGCCACCTATGACGGCGACCTGTCAAAGACCTTTGACGGAAACGGCGCCAGCTACTGGTCGGATATGGAGTTCGCCACGGACAACTGGGGCGGCCTGGCACCTGACGTGTCACTTGTCGTCAAACTGAAGAGTGCGTCGAAGGTCTCCTCCATCACACTTAGCCAGCTGGGCGGTTCCGGCGGCAATATCAGTGTGCTGACGAATGACCGCCCGTCCATGGAGGGCGCCAAGCAGGTTGGAAGCAACAGCTTCACCTCGCCCGACCTGACCATGCCGCTTTCTGAGCCTGTGACGGCGCAGTATGTGATTGTGACCATCAAGAACCTCCCCAAGCTGGCGGCGCCCAAGACGCGCTTCGGCTACGGACTCCGGCTCGCCGAGATCAAGGTCCAGTAGGCAACCCCAGGCCCGGCAGCAACGGGTCCATGAACCCGCTTGAGGCCCGGTAACACGGCGTCTCCCAGCCCGACGAGACGGTACCCTGAGTGGTGGCGTCTTGTTGGGCTACCGCCTTCCCCGGAATATTCAGCACCAACAATGGGTTGTGCCATGTGGCCGGCCAGCAAAAGCAGGCGCATCGACTAAGGAAGAGGTTCACCGTTCAGTGAGCAACGCAGAAAACACCGCGTCCCAGGTACGTGATGTCATCATCGTCGGCTCCGGCCCTGCAGGCTACACGGCTGCAGTCTATACGGCACGTGCCAACCTCAAGCCGCTGCTCCTTGCCGGTTCCGTCACCGCCGGTGGGGAACTGATGAACACCACCGACGTGGAGAACTACCCCGGGTTCCCTGAGGGCATCATGGGCCCGGACCTGATGGAGAACTTCGAAAAGCAGGCCGCCCGTTTCGGCACGGAGATCCAGTTCGAGGATGTCACCGCACTGGACCTCGAGGGCGACATCAAGACCATCACCATCGCCACGGGGGAGACCTTCCAGGCCCGCTCCATCATCCTCTCCACCGGATCGGCTTACCGCGAGCTCGGCCTTCCGAATGAGAAGCGACTGTCAGGCCACGGCGTTAGCTGGTGTGCAACCTGCGACGGTTTCTTCTTCAAGGATCAGGACATCGCCGTTATTGGCGGCGGAGACTCGGCCATGGAGGAGGCACTGTTCCTCACCAAGTTCGCCAAGTCAGTCACCGTCGTTCACCGCCGGGACACACTAAGGGCCTCCAAGATCATGGCGGACCGCGCACTGGCCCACGAGAAGATTAATTTCGTGTGGAACTCCGCCGTTGACGACGTCCTCGGCGGAGACAAGGTTACCGGCCTGAAGCTGAAGAGCCTTGTGGACGGTACCGAGTCGGAACTGGCCGTGACGGGCGTCTTCGTGGCCATTGGAAACGATCCCCGTACCGACCTGATCAAGGACACGCTGGACCTCACTCCGGAGGGGACCATCGCCGTCGAGGGCCGCAGTTCCAAGACGAGCGTCAAGGGCGTATTCGCTGCCGGCGACGTTGTGGACCCCACGTACCGCCAGGCAATCACTGCGTCCGGCTCGGGCTGCGTTGCAGCTATCGACGTCGAGCACTACCTCGCAGACTTCCACGCCTAAACAGCGCACTATTGATCCGAAGGGAAACAACAAGCTAATGAGCAACGCAAAAGACGTAACGGACGCAAGTTTCAGCACGGATGTACTGTCGGCTGACAAGCCGGTCATCGTGGACTTCTGGGCCGAATGGTGCGGTCCCTGCCGCAAGCTGGGCCCGATCCTGGACGAGATCTCCGTTGAGTACAGCGAGAAGGTCAATGTCGTCAAGGTAAACGTTGACGACAACCCGGCTATCGCAGCCGAGTACGGCATCACCTCAATTCCGGCTGTCTACCTGTTCCAGGGTGGCGAGGTGAAGAACACCGTAATCGGCGCCAAGCCGAAGCAGTTCTTCGAGAAGGAATTCGCCGACGTCCTGTCGTAGCACGTTGACCGCCTAGAGCGGATCAAGCGCCCCGGACCACGTGCCGCCCGGGGATTTTAGGGTAGGCCGGGTTTCCAGTCGCACAAACGGTGGCCATCACTCATCAGGTGATGGCCGCCGTTTCTGCTTCCTGGGCGATTTCCCCGGTGGGTCGGAGTATGTGATTGAAATGCAAGTAGCCGTTCGGCGGATTCATCGTTCGAGGCGTACGTGTGGCTCCGGCAGCACGGGGGAGTGCTTCATGGAGCCGACTTCAACTCAGGCGAGTTGTTTCGAACGGCGCTCTTCTTCAGAACGTCCCCAGGCCCGGCGCCAGGATTTTCCCTTACCAGGGGACACTGCGACCGGTCCGCATTCGATCCCGGCGGGTACCAGCACCTAAAGAATCACAGCTGACGGAAAACTGTTTCACGTGAAACACTCGACTCAAAGCGGGTGGGGGCCGTGGGGATCGGAACCGAGCGTGGGTGGGTGGCCCCAAGGTGGTTCGCACCGGCGAGGGATGGAACTATGGCGCACTCCCGTTCACTGGTTTCTCAATGACCATGTTTCACGTGAAACCTGGGGCTGGCCGAATGGCGCATTCCTCGTCTGGGATGCCCTGGGTCCCACGACTTCACGTCGCCCTTCGTCTCGGCCGCGACCGACCTATGCAGGCCGTTCCAGGTGCCCCTAACCACTCAAGGCCAACCCTTACTGACTTCGGCAGGGTGATCAATCCACGGTGCCGCCAGGGGATGGGCGCGCAGAGACCGCCGTTGCGTCCGATTCGATACACCTCCAATGCGCCACGGACCTGTTCCACCGGCGGCGACTTCGATTTGATCCCTTGCACCTTCTTTGGTGCGTGCCTACCGCCGGCGGCGTTCAGCCGTGGGCCGCTTCCCTAGGTTGGAAACACGTAGACCCGTCGCACCCACAGAACCGCCATGCATGGGGGCACGTCGACGGCCCTGCTGGAGTGCACCCGGATCATGTGATCGACGTTCCCATCGGATCCGAATGCTTGCGGATCTACGGTCGGGTCAAGGGGGGAAGGAGGAGGGGGAAGGGGGTCCCCGAGATCACCGTACTTCGTCCGGCGTTGGGCAGTGGACACCATTTGTGGACGCGCGGGGCACTTCTTGTCGGTTTCGAGTAGCAAGAGAATGTAACCAACGAGCCGCTAGTGTGCGCTGATGAGTTCTTCGTTCGTCGTCTCGCCTGGTGCTGGTGACTCATGAGTCGGGCCTGCACCCGAACTCGCTAACCGTGGAGCGGCTAACGGAGCATCGGGGACGCTTCACGCAAGGAGGATGGAGCCAGACGACGGCCATCCTCCATTCGTTCGGATCAGGCAAAACGAAGAACCAGCTCCTGAGGTGACCGCACGTTTCACGTGAAACATCCAAGACGCGGGCCACTCCGAAGCTCTCTCACACATCCCAGGGCGAACTTCCCGGGCCGAGTCCTCAGCAAACCCCAAGACCCAGCCAGGTTCGCAGATCAAGCGCACCACAGGGGAACACGGATGCTCAGCCTTGCAGAAGGGGAGCAACGGATGGGTGCAGCAGCTCCACGGCCCGGCGACGCGCAGGACACACCTGAAACCCTACGCCTCGAGGGTGGATTTTGGTGTACCACCGCCTACCCCGCTGTGGCCACGCTTCCGAGCTGCACGCAATTCGAAGGAAATTTGAGCCAAACACTTCGACTCCGCCTTCGTGGCCATGAGGGGGCCGCTCTGCCCACTACGGTGATCCGGCCGACGTGGATATTGCACAGCCCGCTAGCCCTGCCGGGACTGAACCGACCTGAACGGAAGCCCTCCGGTCGGCGGCTCCGTGCAAACTGACACTGCTGTTACACCTAATGCAGGACCGCACTTGGATCTTCACCCGGGTCTGCTCCGCCACATAAACCGACCGGAGCACTCCACCGATTGCGAATGCGGCGGGCTTCAGTAACCGTCCCTAGCCCATTTGGTCCGGGATGCCATGAGATGCAGCTGCCATGCGTATATCGCTGACTGCTCCCGTTCTGAAGTGTCACTCCGGACGGGAGTCAACGACTCGGCGGGCCCCGACATTGTTTCACGTGAAACCGGATCGCAAATACGTTTGGGGCAGTACGAGCCAACCACTGCGTCCGCCTTCGGGCACGTCGACAGTACGACCGGAGGAATGCCGAACGAACCCAGGAGCATTGCGGGATCGGGTACCGGGCTTCTTCACTAACTGTTGACGTTGCACGGGAAGGGCAGTGTGGGCGGCGCCCACTGCACCACAGCCAAGGGCATGTGGTGGGTCTGAAGGGTGATGGGACGCGGAAGCCCCAACAATGTTTCACGTGAAACACGGTTCCGCCGCCGCTTAGTAACCGATCTGGATTTCACGGCATCGTCTGGGGTCCCCCGGAGCTCGATGGAACGGAACATCCAAAGGGACACATCGGGGCCACACACCTTCTTGCGGCAACGCCCCGGCAGCACGGCTGATTCATGAGCAAGGCAACGCTATCCGTCTCCAACCTCTGGCAGCAACCGCACTTGGTCATCCATCTACTCACGGCATCATTCAAGACTGTGGTCGATCTGCAGCCCGTCTGACTAGCCACCAGGTCACGCTGTCCTGAGCAAATGCTGCACTCCAGTCCTCTCCGCGTAGGCACTGACACCATCAATGAGCGCAAACAATTGAGCATACGCAGGGCCACAAGTTGCGCCTGCACAATCCAGCGACCAACGAAGTCGTCCTTCACGACGATGGACAGGCCAGGTTTTCGCGTAGCAGCACCCGATGTTCCCTGTACCTGATGGTTCGAAGGATCCCGGTCTTGTGGAGCCCGGATCACCCATCGCTTCCCCTGGGGGCTCAGCCGTACGCTAACGTTGTTGCCGGCACTGCAGGCCCGGCCTTGCGCGTCGCTAGGGATCCCTGCGGAAGTGTCCAGGCGGTGTGCCGACAGGTCGGCGCACCGATTCCACAGCCCATGGCTCAGCCTGCAACGAACCTAGCGAAGCCGAGATCTTTTGATATGTTCACCGCCCTCCGCCGGCTGCCCTGAACCCGCCGCACCGAGCTGCTTGAACTTCCGAACCGGCCGTCCAGATCCTCCCGCCCCGCTCCTGCGTCGCTGGAAATGGATCCCGATGCAGTGCCATACGCCGACCCTTCGACCCACCCCACCCTGGCCGGGTACGTCAACTGGCATCCCGACTGCATGCGAAGCCGGCCGTTGCAGCGCCCCGACCACACGTGAAATGTTCCACCATGAATACTGGCCAGGCAGATCAGCCGGACAGCCTAGGGCTTCCCCGTGGACTAGCCGCAAAAACGCGAAGCGTCGATGCGGGGCCGACACGACTGCGACGCGCATCAGAGCAGGGGACTGAAGAACGCCTCAGATAACGGACCACTCAGCTGCCCCGCTAGAGCCTGTCACTGACACCTGATCCAAGATGGAACTTGAGCGCTGTGCTTGGCGCACGCAGTCCTCGATGCCTTAGTCGGGTGTCTGAGCCGCATATCCGCTTACGCCGGACGGGCGAGAAGAGGCGTCCCCAGGATCCTGTGCACCTCTGCCCGCGGGCAAACCCCGTTCCGACTAAGAGCTCGCTAGATGCCAAAGTTTCAAACATATCGCCGTCGGTGTGCGGTACCGGTGCGGAGGGTGGGCCGGATGCAGAGGCGCGGGGTTTGCATCTTTTCGGCCATCCAGACCAGGTCCCAACGTGTTCACCGGACCATTCGATGCCAACCATCAGCCACTGGCAGTGATGATTCGAGGAGAGGCAGGCTTCCGATTCTGGGGGCGTTCCCGTGGCGATCATGCGAGCATCGTGACCTTGAAGGCCTTGTCGGGGGCGCACCCGGATATCATCCGATTCACGGCGGAGCAGTCTCGGCGCCAACTTTTCCCCAGCCCGTCTTCATTTCTCCACAGGCGATATCCACAAGCTTATCCACAGGCCCGGCCGAGGGGCCCTGATTGTGATTCCCGACATATCCGACACGGTTAGCGATCGGTCGCCGTATGTGGCGCGAGTCACTTAATGCGACGCTTGTGAAGTGTACTGATTAGTCATCAGGATGAGTCGCAAAAGCCGTTAGAATCGGGCGATATTGGCCGAAATTGCTGCATTCGAGGGCTGTTTGGCTTCGGAGGGAAGGGACGAGCGATGTTTCACGTGAAACACGTAAGGCGGCGAGGTGAAAACGCCATTTCGGCCTGCTGACGTTCGCTCGCCTAAGTCCTAGGTTGGAGCGTTGCACCCCGGCTCTATCCACAATGTTATCCACAGGGATATCCACCACGTTATGCACCGGTGTGTCCACTGCTCCCGGTCTATATTCAAGAGACTTGGATGCCGCCAAGCTTCACCCGAGGGGGAGGAGACGACTCCGCGCCGCAGGACTAGAGAACCAACGCCAGCGCAAGGACACACACTGGATCTCCTTGATGTCGCTCCTTCCTGCGTTCAGCGGCGACCTGCTCAAGCGATCGCGATGTGGTTAAGCCAAATGTTTCGGCTACGCCAGCTCCCCATTGGCAGGCAAGGATCACGGAGGCGGTTCGTAAGGAAGGGCACATCCGGTACGACGCCCAACGAGTAGGGCCGCGTGTCGCTAAGGGGGCCGTCCAGGGCTCGATGCGTCACGAGGCACTCGGCATGAAGCCCAATGGTACTTCCCGCCAGGCCGACTACCATGACTAGTTGACCCATCGAATTCGTACCCAATCTTCATTCCCGCGGGGAGAGACTGGCTACATTCGACGCGGGGATGGTTGGAGGCGGGGATGAAAAGAGGCGACCGAGGCTTCCCTCGACAATCTGCGGAACTCCTTCGACTAGGCCGGTAGGTCCGATTAGCGTCGCTTCAGAGATTCGCTTCAGAGAGGACTCACAGCCAGCGGCGCATTGCGCTGCCCGGCATCACATCGACGGGTACATCAGAAGCCGGATAGCGGGTTCTGGACGAACAGGGATGCGAGAAGAGCTGGGGCAGGTTCAAGTGCATCTGGCTGCCGGCCTGTCGACCTGTCGGCGGCACTGCGGCCGCTGCGCCGGGGGGAGCCCACCGGATTCTAGCGTCGTGGGGGCATGGTCTACGGGCGTTCAATGGAGCAGTGTCGTTCATGGCAACGCACCGGAATTGCGGCGTCTCGGTTTCCACCGCCTATTAAGTATGACTACTTGGCTCGACAGGTATGTCAAACGTTTCACGTGAAACATACAAGTCCGTTCACCATCCCTGGCCCGACCCAGCTGACGAAACCTGAGTGGCGCCAAGTCGAACCCCCTCGTCGGCTAGGCAGCGACTCCAGAGACCGGCCCCTCCGCTAATGACGGACCCGTAGCCACAGGGGAGACATAGTTGACGTCATAACGCGCCGTGGCCCATGGGGGATTCAGGTGCTGTGGCGTCGCCGCCATCGGCCACGGAGCGACCAGCACTTGGTCGTCCCCGGCATGACGAGGAAGGCGGCTTCGTCCATCACAGGCGTTCGTCCATCACAGGCGATGATCACGTTTCACGTGAAACATCTCGGATCCATGCACCGTCACCACCCGTCCCTCTCTGCCGACTCCTTGATCGTGCAACCTGAGTCCTGGACTCTCGGTACGCCCCACGACCGAGTCGGGTTGGCGACGAAGCCATGGCATCGGATCCAGGTCGGCGATCACAACAGGCTCTTCTGCTGGAAAGTGGGGTTCATAGCAAGGAAGTACCTGACGACTGCCACAACTGCCAAACAGCTTGATCCATACGCGCAGTGCACTTCGGGTGCGGACAACAACCGACAACCTGTACGCAAGGCAGACTGTTGCACTCTAAGCAGAGGGGAAAGCAACACGGACGAGAGTCCTGCGAAGAGACAAGGACCAGCCCTCGGAACGCCTGAAATCCTAGCCAGGTTCACACCATACCATCGACGTAGACAGACCAATTTTCGGTGTCTTGACCACGTAACGGTCTACCCGCTGTGCTTCGTGGCACGGAATCCGTCCGAATCTGCATCTCTCTGCATGTGCCGGCAAGACAGTGGATGAAGCGCGCAGTAGTCCCTGGCACTGTCCATTTACTCCTCTTTCAAAGACAGCGCTCCATGGACACACCCAGTACTCGCCTCCACCTCAGCCAGAATCCGCGAAGGCGCCAATGCGCCGAAGCGCCAAAGCTCATCCTGATGCCCAGCGCACCCTCCACTGAACAACGGTGGGCCAACACGTTTCACGTGAAACATGACAGCCTTCAACTGGGCAATCCAGGAAACCAGGACAACACGTCAGGCTGAACAGGGAGTCCGAGGCAGACTCACTGTCCTGACCACCACCCCTTAGAAGCATCGTGTCTGTTCCATCCAACCTTCGCGCCACCGTGGAAGTACATATTGGTGAAATCCGGTTGCTTGACCGTGTTTGCAAGCGCCGATGCCTACTCCGGGCGCCCAGCCGCAAGCCGTCGACCGAACCTCTTTGCTTGGCTTTTCGCCTCTGCAACTTGAGCGGGCTTCCTCCAGCATTTTAGGTTCCGGAGCGCGGCTCCGATTCAGCCTCTCTGTAGGGAGTGAATACCGCTGCAGAGTATGAGTGCCCTGCTGTTCGAAAGGGCCAACCCACACACAGAGGCACCCAGTGGTGGCGCGCAGTGATGACTGCGCTTGGTGACACCCCTTGTGGCCCGAAACCTGCCGAAAGGAGGAGATGAGCGGTTTCCCGCAATCTCCAGCTCAAAGGCCGTCCCACATCGGTGATTCCGACGCGGCCGGAGCCTGTACGGCGCTCTGGTGCGCCGTCCGCCGATCGGGGGTGTCCGGACCAGCGAACAGCAGACCGTGGCGCCCAGGGCTCCAGAATGCCTTAGGGAGCACTCCAGCAGCCCCGCAGAGGCCCCATCCAGCCGCCCGCATTCCAAGGAAGTCGAGCCGGAAGGCATGGAATTCAAGCCCAACTCGCAGCATCGCCGGATGGTCACGCCAAACTAGAAACGCCAACGAGTCAGCAACCGGACAAGCATGCTCACTTCCAACGGCACGCACAGCAACAACAGCAAGTGCACAACTGCCCCGGCCGATTTGAGTAGCTACGCCACCTCAAAAGGACAAATGAAAAGGGCCCGTTTCACGTGAAACGGGCCCTACTTCATTGGTGCAGTCCTAGTTCTCGGAACCAGGTGACAGAACTTCCATGATCCGGTTCAGGTCTTCCACGCTGGCGAACTCGATACTCACGCGGCCTTTCCTGGCACCGAGGGAGATCTTGACGTTGGTGTCCAGCCGGTCCGAAAGCGACGACGCGAGGTAATCCAAGCGTTCGTGGCGTGCGCCCGGGCGGGGGACGTTGTTCTTTGTGGGTTCCGCCGGGCTCTGGTACAGAGTGACAGCTTCCTCGGTGGCGCGAACCGACATTCCCTCTGCGACGATCTTCTGGGCGAGGCGTTCCATCGCTGCCGCATCAGGAAGGGCAAGCAGAGCCCGTGCATGGCCCGCGGACAGTACACTGGCCGCAACCCGGCGCTGGACCAACGGCGGCAGCTTGAGGAGGCGGAGCGTATTTGAGACCTGGGGACGCGAGCGGCCAATCCGGTCGGCAAGCTGCTCGTGCGTCGTGCCGAAGTCCTCAAGCAGCTGCTGGTAGGCAGCAGCTTCTTCAAGGGGGTTCAGCTGGCTGCGGTGAAGGTTTTCAAGGAGTGCGTCCCGAAGCAGGTCGTCATCCGTGGTGTCCCTGACGATTGCCGGGATGGTTTCGAGCCCTGCGGCCTGTACTGCCCGCCAGCGACGTTCACCCATGACGAGCTCAAACGGTTCGCCACCTTTTTCGGTTGACGTACGGACCACAATTGGCTGGAGGACGCCTATTTCACGGACGGAGTGAATAAGCTCCGCCATGTCGTCCTCATCGAAGACGGAACGGGGCTGCTTCCGGTTCGGATGGATGTCACCGACCGGGATCTCAGCAAACCGGACGCCGGGAACCTCCACCAGTTCCGGTCCGTCGTCGGTGGCTGTAGCCGGGCTTGTAGCGGCTTCATTTTGTGCAGCCGTAGCAGCTACGGGCTGCTTTGCGGCACCGGAGCTGGCGGCGGTTTTCCGGGCAGGAGCTTTCGTGTCAGGAGACGCAACGCCATTAGCCGGACTCTTGGTTACAGCCGAGCCAGAAGCATCCGCAGCCTTCGCTGAAGCTGCCTTGTTTTCAGAAGTCTTTTGAGCCGGGGCAGTCTCGGTCGGGGCATTCTCGGAGCGTGGCTTTTCTGGCGCCGCAGCAGCTGCGTCCTCTTCAATGAGAACGCTGGCGGCCGTCGTCGGCTTCTTCCTGGCTTCCGGGAAAAACAGGTCAACAGGGCGTGAAGGCGCTGCGCCGTTACCCGAAGCGTTAGCCGGAGCGGAACTTGGAATGAGTGCGCCAAGACCACGACCGAGGCCGCGTCGCTTATCGCTCATGGATAAATCCCTCCAATGGAAGAGCCCGGCAGACCCGGCTCTGGCTAGTGCAATTGTTGAAAATTCTAACGTTCAGCGATTTCCGCTGCGGCTTCCAAGTAGGAGAGTGCACCGCTGGAGGACGGATCGTAGGTCATCACAGTCTGCTGGTAACTGGGTGCCTCCGAGATCCTGACGGACCGCGGAACCACTGCACCAAGGACCTGGTCAGGGAAGTGCTGACGGACTTCGGCAGCCACCTGTGCAGCAAGGTTCGTGCGGCCGTCGTACATGGTGAGGAGAATCGTTGAAACAATCAGGTCTGCGTTGAGGTGCTTCTGGATCATTTCGATGTTCTTCAGGAGCTGGCTAAGGCCTTCCAGGGCGTAGTACTCGCACTGAATGGGGATCAGGACCTCGCCGGCCGCGCAGAAGGCGTTGACGGTCAGAAGGCCCAGGCTCGGCGGGCAGTCGATGAAGATGTAATCAAGACGCGCCTCGCCGGCCTTCTGGCGTTCCTTGGCGTACACGTCAATCGCACGCCGGAGCCGCTGTTCCCTGGCAACGAGGGAGACCAGCTCGATTTCCGCACCGGCCAGGTGGATCGTGGCCGGGGCACAAATCAAGTTCGCTATGTCCGGGCACGGAGCCACAACATCCTTGAGGGGCAAATCGTTGATCAGGACGTCATAGATGCTATCCACATCCGCATGGTGCTCTATCCCGAGGGCAGTTGAGGCGTTGCCTTGGGGATCAATGTCAATGACCAGGACGTTCAGTCCTGCAGCCGCGAGGGCAGCGGCAATGTTCACCGTGGTGGTGGTTTTGCCAACGCCGCCCTTCTGATTGGAAACCGTGAAGACGCGGGTTTTCTCAGGCTTGGGAAGCTGCCGGCCGACCAGGCGTTCACGGCGTTTGTTCTCGTGCGCAAGGTCGCGGGCGATGGGGCTCGAATCATCGATGGAATCCATGATGTTCCCGCTGACCGAGTTCGAAGTTTCACGTGAAACTGCGGTCGATTTGGAGCGGCTTGTAACCGAATTCAGATGATTCCACGAGTCACTCTGCGCGATGGAGGGCGCAGCAATGGCCCGTGCGGACCCCAGGGACACAAACGGGGGTATCCGCTGTGTGGAGGCTTCGCTACTGGTCACTGTGACACACTCACTCTCATTCGGCTTTTTCTGCCGTTCACTAGCCTAACCGCTTCCCCCTAAAGTCCTGTGGCACCGGGCCAGCGGCTAGGCAATCTTTTGCTTCTTATTAACGATGATTCGGACCACAGTGGTGGGTTCCTCCAGGAGGTCCTCACCGACTACTACGACGGATGTCTGCACACCGCCGAGCTTCCGGATGGCTTTGGCAGCCTTCTCGATTTCTTCGCCGGCACTGCGTCCCTTGATGGCCACGACTTCGCCCTTGCCCGCAAGCAGGGGGATGGTCAGACCGGCCAGGTTCGACAACGCGGACACTGCCCGGGCCGTGACGACGTCGGCGTTCACCATACCCACAGCCAGTTCGGCCCGGGTGCGCATCACGGTGACGTTTGTCAGCCCAAGATCGTCCACAACTTCCTGCAGCCAGATCACCCGGCGTTCCAGCGGCTCGATCAGCGTCAGTTCCAGGTCGGGACGGGCAATTGCCAAGCACAAGCCCGGCAGCCCGGCACCGCTCCCAACGTCCGCGACATGGCTGCCGGCGGCGATTTCCCGCTCAATGACGGCACAGTTCAATACATGCCGGCTCCAGAGCCGGGGAACCTCGCGGGGGCCAATCAGCCCCCGCTCGGTCCCGGATGTGGCCAAGTGCTCCACATAGCGTTTGGCCAGGTCCAGGCGATCACCGAAGATCGCCTCGGCTGCCTTCAGCTCCGCGGCAGTGATGTCAACCATTGTCAGCGTCCCGGCGTCTTCAGTCTGCGGAGACAACGATGTGCCTCCCGGCACCTTCGCCTTCGGATTCGCTGACGAATCCCAGATCGGCCACAGCGTCGTGGACGATCTTCCGCTCGTAAGCGCTCATCGGCTCCAGCGCCACAGCGTTTCCGGATTCCTTGACGGAGGCCACGGCGTCCTCTGCAATCTTCTGCAGGTGGCCGGCACGCTCCTGCCGGTATCCATTGATGTCCAGCACCAGCCGGGACCGGTTTTCGGTGGCTGAGAGTACGGAAAGGCGGGTCAGCTCCTGCAGGGCTTCCAGCACTTCACCGTCCCGGCCGACGAGGCTGTCCAACCCTGATGACTCTTCCTCGGCCACGATGGAAATGTAGGTCCGTCCGTTCCGGACCTCGATGTCGATGTCGCCGTCAATGTCGGCGATGTCCAGCAGCTCTTCGAGGTAGTCGGCTGCGACGTCGCCTTCCTCTTCCAGCCGGCTCGCGGAAGAACCCTTGCCCGAATCCTGGCTCTCGTCCCGGGCGTCGTCCTGGTCTTCAATGGCCTCGGCGGTAACGGCGTTTTCGGTGCTATCGACAGACATTACTTCTTCTTCCTGTTCTTACGTTGTGGCTGGATGCGCTGGCCTTTGGCCTCGGCGACGGCGGCTGCGGCGGCGGCTTCAGCCTCAACGTCGGCCTTCTTGCCTCCCAGGATGGGCAGGGCCGGAAGGCCCTTGGCGGCGCGGCGCTCGGCGAGGGCCTTGGCGGCCGGGGATCCCGGCGTCGGCATGCGGCGGATGACGAAGAACTGCTGTGCCATGGTCCAGAGGTTGGTGGTGGTCCAGTAGATCAGCACACCGATAGGGAAGTTGATGCCACCCACACCGAACACAAGGGGCAGGATGTAGAGCATCATTTTCTGCTGGCGCATGAACGGGCTGGCCATGGCCTCTTCGGACATATTCTTGGCCATGATCTGCTTCTGCGTGATGAACTGCGAAGCCGTCATCGCGAGGATCATCACGATGCTGAGCACAACCACAGCAACGTTTCCGGCGCCACCGTGAAGAAGTGCAGCCGACAGCGGGGCGCCGAAGATGCTCGAGGAGTCGAACTGAACCACCTGCTCATGGCTCATGGCACCGATGCCCTTGCCCTGGTCCTTCGCGGCGGTGATACCGGAAAGCACCTGGAACAGGGCAAAGAAGAACGGCATCTGGATCAGCATGGGCAGGCAGGCCGAGAACGGGTTGGTCCCGTGCTTCTTGTACATGGCCATCTGTTCCTGCGCCATGGCCTGGCGGGAGAGCTGGTCGGTCTTGCCCTTGTACTTCTCCTGCAGCTTCTTGAGGTCCGGCTGAAGGAGCTGCATGCCGCGCTGGGCCTTGATCTGCTTGACGAACACAGGGATCAGGGCGGCACGGATCACCAGCACAAGCCCGATGATGGACAGCGTCCACGTCCAACCATTGGCGGCAGGCAGGCCAATGGCGCTCAGGCCGTCATGGAAGCCCACCATAATGACGGAAACCAGCCACTTGAACGGAAACATGATTGTTTCAAAGAAGTCCATACGATATCCCTATTCGTCAGGCCGCAGTGCGGCCTTCTCCATCAGACTGTGCAGCCAGGTACTTGTCCGGGTTGTTCAGTACAACAATTGTGGGGGTCCGGTGTTCGGGCCAGTGGCGGTGGCCGGCGGGGACGTGGTCCACGCCGCCGGCGTTCCAGGGATGGCAGCGCGCCAGGCGCCGGGCCGCGAGCCAGCTTCCTTTCAAGGCGCCGTGCACCGTGATTGCTTCGAGGGCGTACGCCGAGCACGAAGGAAAGAAGCGGCAGACCTGACCGTACAAGGGAGAAATCACCTTGCGGTAGGCCATCAGCAGCAGGATAAGAAAGTTGCGGGGCAGGTTCCAGAGCGTCTTGCCCATATGGAGCGCTGCTGGTTTGAGGAAACGGACGACGGCGGCAATGGCGTTACGCACGCGGTGTCCCTTCCTGTGTTGTTTCCCGTGAAACCGCTGACGCGGCCCGAGGAAGGCGGCCGCCCAGCCGTTTCATGGTCGTTTCCAGAGCGGCGTTGTAATCTGCCAGCAGTTGGTCCCAGCTGGCAGTCGCGGCCGCAGGCAGTGCCCGGACCACAATGGCGAACCCGGTACCGTAATCCTGCAACGACAAAGCGCCGGCTTCCCTCAGTCTCCTCTTAACGAGGTTCCTGACAACAGCGTTCCCAACACTCTTGGAAACGATGAATCCGATCCGGCTTGGTTCGTCAGCAGCAATAGCTACCGTATATAACACTACGTTCCGGCGTCCATTGCGGACGCCGGAACGTACAGTTGTTGAAAAATCGGTTGGTGTCCTAAGACGGTTCCTGGTGGCTAGCACCGTTAAACTCGCAAAGGGATGTAGACCGACGAGTCAGTGTATTTAGGCCGACAGTTCGGTGCGGCCCTTGCCACGACGGGCTGCCAGGATGGCACGGCCGGCACGGGTACGCATACGAAGGCGGAAGCCGTGCTTCTTGGCTCGACGGCGGTTATTCGGCTGAAAAGTCCGCTTGCTCACGTTAGTTACTCCAGTGGATCAAAGGTGCGCCCACCCGATCAAAAAGGGGAAGAACTGGCCGACGCTAAGTTTTGTATGTGCACACGCTGCCCTCGGCTCGTAGGACGCAGAACGTCAGAGAGATTCAAATGAGGTCGAAAAGCGGACACAAAGGACTTCACAACGTTAGGCCAAAAAGCCTGCCGTAGTCAAACCGGGCCAGGGTTCACTGCCCTGCACCCGCTGTGGTTAACCTCTGCCCACAGCCTGTGGATGAAGTGGCTCACAGGGCGCGTTTTCGAACCACACCGGTGTAATTATCCACAAGGCTCTACCCAGCTATCTTCTAGGCTTTTGATCCCCTAGAGTGGCTCAGTAGCCGATTATCCACGCTCTGTGCATAACCCTGTGGATATAAGCCGGAACCACCCCTGGTTCAGGACTTGTGGCTGCAGGTAATGCAGGCAAGCAAGTTTGAGGAACTGATTGATGACAGTAGACGAAGCCAACCACGCGAATACTGTCGGAAGTTCCTGGCGGCGGGTTGTGAGCCTTCTGGAGCAGGACCACCGGGTTTCACCCCGGCAGCGCGGCTTCGTAATCCTCGCCCAGGCGCAGGGACTGATCGGGTCCACCCTCCTGGTGGCGGTGCCCAACGAACTCACCCGCGAAGTCCTGCAGACCCAGGTCAAGGAAGCCCTCGACGACGCCCTCCACAGCGTCTTCTCCGAAGACATCCGCTGCGCCATCGACGTCGACACCGATCTGGTGCCCCTCCACACGGAGCCGGAACCCGCCGTCGAACTTTCCCTCGCGACCGATCCCACCGTGGAACTGAAGCCGCAGCCCATGCTGCCGAGCACTTCCCACGAATTCGGCCGGCTCAACCCGAAGTACGTGTTCGACACATTCGTGATCGGTTCGTCGAACCGGTTCGCGCATGCAGCCGCCGTCGCCGTCGCCGAGGCACCGGCCAAGGCGTACAACCCGCTGTTCATCTATGGGGATTCCGGACTGGGCAAGACCCACCTGCTGCACGCGATCGGGCACTACGCCCGCCGCCTCTACAGCGGCATCCGGGTCCGCTACGTGAACTCCGAAGAGTTCACCAACGACTTCATCAACTCCATCCGGGACGACGAGGGCACCAGCTTCAAGACCACCTACCGCAACGTGGATGTCCTGCTGATCGATGACATCCAGTTCCTGGCCGGCAAGGACCGCACGCTGGAAGAGTTCTTCCACACGTTCAACGCGCTCCACAACAACAACAAGCAGGTTGTCATCACGTCCGACCAGCCGCCCAAGCTGCTCGCAGGGTTCGAGGACAGGATGAAGTCCCGCTTCGAGTGGGGCCTGCTCACCGACATCCAGCCGCCGGAACTGGAAACCCGCATCGCGATCCTCCGCAAGAAGGCCCTCAGCGAAGGCCTCTCCGCACCGGACGACGCCCTCGAATACATCGCGTCCAAGATTTCCAGCAACATCCGCGAGCTCGAGGGCGCCCTGATCCGCGTCACCGCCTTCGCCAGCCTGAACCGTCAGCCGGTGGATGTGGCCCTCGCGGAGATGGTGCTCAAGGACCTCATCACGGACGACGGCGCCCAGGAGATCACCTCGGCGCAGATCCTGACCCAGACGGCCGACTACTTCAAGCTCAGCATGGAGGAGCTCTGCAGCAAGTCTCGGACCCGCACGCTGGTGACCGCACGCCAGATCGCCATGTACCTGTGCCGCGAGTTGACGGACATGTCGCTTCCCAAGATCGGGCAGGAGCTCGGCGGCCGCGATCACACCACCGTGATCCACGCAGACCGCAAGATCCGCGAACTGATGGCCGAGCGACGTGTGATCTACAACCAGGTTACGGAGCTGACCAACCGCATCAAGCAGCAGCAGCGGGATTCCTGAACCTGGCTTCCGGCCCGCATCCTTACCTTATTAACAGGGGCATGTGGATAAGCCTGTGGATAGTTAAGGGGACAACCGCGGTTAATGGGCTTAAAACCCTTAAGGCATCTGTGGATCAGCGAAACGGCCCAAAAAGTTGTCCCCATCCACACCCTGTTTAAAACCTGCTTCGCCCACAATGGATGAACAGGGCTTAACCGCGGAATCGTGCCGTGAAACAGGGTTATCCACAGTTTCCACAGCAGTTATTAACACTACTAATCCCAAAAAATTGAAATTCCCTCAAATAACAATCTCGTTCCCCGCCCCGCACAGCCTCGTGACCTCGGCCCGGAAGGGCCAGCGTCCCTGTCGGGGATGGGGAAATCCTCAATGTTCCGGCTAAGCTGTCAGCAGCGCTCCCATCCTTGGGTCTGTTTGTGGTTCAGCAAGCGCGGACCATGCAGGTTCCGGTGTCCGGGGGCGAGGTTTTTTGGACTCCCTGAGGGAGTTCCCGTTGAAAAAATGGCAGCAGCAATGAAAGGCGGCACCCTTCCGTGAAGTTCAGAGTCGAACGGGACGTCCTGGCAGAAGCCGTCACATGGACCGCCCGGTCGTTGTCTCCGCGGCCGCCGGTTCCGGTGCTTTCCGGGCTCCTCCTCAAGGCCGAGTCCGGCACCGTGAGCCTCTCGAGTTTTGACTACGAAACCTCGGCCCGCCTCGAAATCCCGGCTGATATCAGCGTTGAAGGCACCATCCTGGTTTCGGGCCGCCTCCTTGCGGACATCTGCCGCAGCCTGCCATCTGCTCCGGTTGAAGTCGAAACCGACGGCAACAAAGTCACCCTCACCTGCCGCCGCAGCAGCTTCCACCTCGCCACCATGCCCGAGGCCGAATATCCTCCGCTGCCTGCGCTGCCCACCATCAGCGGAACGGTGCCGGGCGATTCCTTCGCCCAGGCCGTCTCCCAGGTGATCATCGCCGCCAGCAAGGACGACACACTGCCGATCCTCACCGGCGTCCGCATGGAGATCGAGGACGACCTCATCACCCTGCTGGCCACAGACCGCTACCGCCTGGCCATGCGCGAAGTGCCGTGGAAGCCCGTCACTCCGGGCATCTCCACCAGTGCCCTGGTCAAAGCGAAAACCCTCAACGAAGTTGCGAAAACCCTCGGCAACAGCGGAGACATCAACCTCGCACTGGCTGACGACGACAGCCGGCTGATCGGCTTCGAGAGCGGCGGCCGCACCACCACATCACTCCTGGTGGACGGTGACTACCCCAAGATCCGGTCGCTGTTCCCGGATGCCACGCCGATCCACGCCACGGTGCAGACCCAGGAACTGGTCGAAGCTGTCCGGCGCGTGTCCCTCGTTGCAGAACGCAACACCCCGGTTCGACTTGCCTTCACCGAAGGCCAGCTCCACCTCGACGCTGGCACGGGCGAGGACGCCCAGGCGTCGGAGGAACTTGAAGCACAGCTGACCGGCGAAGAAATCACGGTTGCGTTCAACCCGCACTACCTCATCGAGGGCCTCAGCGTGATCGAAACCAAGTTCGTCCGGTTCTCCTTCACCACGGCCCCCAAGCCGGCCATGATCACGGCACAGGCCGACGCCGACGGCGAAGACCAAGGCGACTACCGGTACCTGGTCATGCCGGTGCGCCTACCCAACTAGGTAGCAGCTGATGTCGTTTTGGGCACCCAAAACGACACTTACTGCGACCCAGTTGGGTACATCACCGCAGCCCCACCACACCACCAGCGCAGAAAAGAGTTTCTACCGTGCATATCGGACTGATCGGCCTTGGCAAAATGGGTTTCAACATGCGCGAGAGGCTTCGCAAGGGTGGCATTGAGGTCACTGGCTTCGACCGCAACCCTGACGTCACCGACGTCGCGACGGTTGACGAGCTCATCGCGGCCGTTCCCGTTCCGCGCGTCATCTGGGTCATGGTCCCGGCCGGTGAAATCACCGACGCCGTGATCACCGAGCTCGGTTCCAAGCTCGACGCCGGTGACCTGGTGATCGACGGCGGCAACTCCCGCTTCACCGAGGACCAGAAACACGGGGCCGCTCTGGCTGAGCAGGGTATCCGCTTCGCCGACTGCGGTGTATCCGGCGGCGTGTGGGGCCTGGCGAACGGCTACGGGCTCATGGCCGGCGGCGATGCCGCCGACATCGAACGGGCCATGCCCGCTTTTGATGCCCTCCGTCCCGACGGCGACCGGGCGGACAGCTTTGTCCACGTCGGCGGAATCGGTGCGGGCCACTACGCCAAGATGGTGCACAACGGCATCGAGTACGGGCTCATGCAGGCATATGCCGAAGGGTATGAACTCCTGGCCGCCAAGGACATCGTCACCGACCTGCCGGGAACCTTCCGGGCCTGGCAGAAGGGCACGGTTGTCCGCTCCTGGCTGCTCGACCTCATGGTCAAGGCACTCGACGAGGATCCGGGCCTGGCCTCGATTGACGACTACGTCGAAGATTCCGGGGAAGGTCGCTGGACCGTCGAAGAAGCAATCGCGAACGCGGTGCCCGCGCCGGCCATCACTGCCGCCCTGTTTGCACGCTTCTCCTCCCGCGAGGACAACTCGCCGGCCATGAAGATGGTGTCCGCACTGCGGCATCAGTTCGGCGGGCATGCCACCCGTCCGGCCAAGTAGCGGCAGTCCTGGCAGTCCGGGAATCCTGAAGACGGCGTGTACCTAGAAAAGCTTTCGTTGACCGATTTTCGCAGTTATGCCCAGGTTGACCTCACCCTCGAGCCCGGGGTGACGGTGCTCGTGGGATACAACGGCATCGGCAAGACCAACCTCATGGAGGCCATCGGTTACCTGGCCACCCTGAGCTCGCACCGGGTCAGTTCGGACGCTCCGCTGTTGCGCTTCGGAACAGAACGCGCCCTGATCCGGGCCAAGCTGGTCCGGGGTGAGCAGTCCACCGTGCTGGAACTGGAAATCAATGCAAGCCGCGCCAACCGAGGGCGTATCAACCGCAGCAACCCCGTGCGTGCCCGTGACATCCTCGGCATCTGCCAGACAGTACTGTTTGCGCCCGAAGACCTGGCTTTGGTCAAGGGCGATCCTTCCAACCGCCGGCGTTTCCTCGACGAGCTGCTGGTCAGCCTCATACCCCGCCATTCCGCCACGCGAAGCGACTACGACCGCGTCCTCAAACAGCGCAACGCCCTTCTGAAATCAGGCCGTGCCGGCAAATTTACCGCCGGCCACGAGGCAACCTTGGATGTGTGGGACCAGCACATGGCCCGGGCCGGCGCCGAACTGCTGCACGCCCGGCTGGAACTGGTGGAACGGCTCAGGCCCCACCTGAACAAGGCTTATGCGCAGTTGACCGACGGTTCCAAAGAGGCGGACGCCATTTACCGGTCCACGCTCCAGGACCTGCTGGATGACGACGGCGCCGGTGCGGCTTACGCTGCCGAACCGTCCGCCGTCGGGCGCGTTGAGGACCTGCGGGCACTCTCCGTCGACGAGCTGACCGAACGCTATGTGCAGGCGTTTGCGGCGTCCCGCCGCAAGGAACTGGAGCGGGGCATTTCGCTCGTGGGGCCGCACCGTGACGACGTGGAACTCATCCTCGGCGAGGCGCCGGCAAAAGGGTACGCATCCCACGGCGAAACGTGGTCCATGTGCCTTTCCCTGCGCCTGGCGTCCTACTACGTGATGCAGGACGATGCCCGTACGGGCGGGTCTGCACCGATCCTCATACTCGACGATGTGTTTGCCGAACTCGACGTCCAGCGGCGGCGTAAACTGGCGGCAATAGTATCCGGCGCCGAACAGGTGCTGGTGACTGCCGCCGTCGACGCCGACATTCCGGAGGAACTGACCGGGCGGCGGGTGAAGGTCATCCCGGGAGGAATCGATGAGTCGGAATCCCCATGAATAAGGACACCGGGGGTCTGCAGCCCGGCCGCGACCCCGACGACATCGATGCCCCCCAGGCAGCCCTCAACCGCATGCGCGAAGCGGCGGCCGCCCGCGGTGAAATCCGCCGCAAGCATCCACTGCCCGCAAACGGAGCCAAAAAGCCGGGGCGCAGCGCGGGAACCCGCGGCTTCACCCAGTTCCACGGCACTGGCCGCGATCCGCTCGGTCTGGGCAAAGTGGTGGGACGGTTGGTGGCAGAACGGGGCTGGACGTCCCCGGTTGCGGTCGGCTCGGTCATGGCCGAATGGGGCACCCTGGTGGGTCCGGAGATCTCGGCGCACTGCACCCCGGAAAGTTTCACCGACACCACGCTCCACGTCCGGTGCGATTCCACGGCGTGGGCCACCCAGCTCCGCCTCCTCAGCTTCAGTCTCCTGGAGAAATTCCGCACGGAACTGGGCGAGGGCGTTGTCACCAAAATCCAGGTCCTGGGACCGGCGGCGCCCAGCTGGCGGAAGGGCGGACGGACAGTCAACGGCCGCGGTCCCCGGGACACCTACGGATAGCGGAACGCCACGACCGCCGCTGCGATCCCGGCTGCTGGCACTCGCGACTCTTGAAAAATGGCCAAACGGCGTGTAGGGCGCTCAAACGGCCCTTGGCCGTATAGGAACCCAGAGACCGGACCCCTGGAGCCTTGCAGGCGGAGCCAATGGCCTGCCAGCGCCACTTTCCTCCGCGTTTGCGGCCCTGGAATGCGGGATTACGCCCGCCCGCACGGTAGAATCGGGGTAGATAACTGGGCGCCGGTGAAACGTTGACTGAGTCCGTTTTCCGGCGCATTTTCCTGCGGCCGGGGCACGGTTCCGCCAGTCACCGAAGTAATCGGCGTTATCAGTGACGTGCCTGTTGGCAGGAACCTCTTCTATCGGAGACGGTGACGGCCGGCCATACGAATACAGAGGAGTCGAAAGCGCCTGTGGCTAACGACAATGCAGATATCCCGGCAGTGGAACACGCAGCTGAGGATGCCCGTACAACTGATGCGCCGGCGGAGGCAGCCGAGCGCAAGGGATACGGTGCCAGCGACATCACCGTCCTTGAAGGGCTTGAGGCTGTCCGCAAACGGCCCGGCATGTACATCGGTTCCACGGGACCCCGCGGCCTCCACCACCTGGTGTACGAAGTGGTGGACAACTCCGTGGATGAAGCCCTGGCCGGGTACTGCACCCACATCGAGATTGTTCTCCAGAGCGACGGCGGCGTCAAGGTGATTGACGACGGCCGAGGCATCCCCGTGGATATGCACCCCACGGAGCACAAACCCACGGTTGAAGTTGTTATGACCATCCTGCACGCCGGCGGAAAGTTCGGCGGCGGCGGTTACGCCGTTTCCGGCGGCCTGCACGGCGTGGGCATTTCGGTGGTCAACGCCCTCTCCAGCCGGGTGGACACCGAAGTGCGGCGCCAGGGCCACGTCTGGCGGATGTCCTTCGCCGACGGCGGCAAGCCCCAGGGCGGCCTGGTCCAGGGTGAAGAGACGGACCAGACCGGTACGACGCAGACCTTCTACCCGGATGCCAGCATCTTCGAGAGCACGGAATTCGATTTCGAGACGCTCCGCGCCCGGTTCCAGCAGATGGCATTCCTGAACAAGGGCCTGCGCATCACGCTGACGGACGAGCGCAACGCCACCCTTGAAAACTCCGAAGACGGGGACCTCGATCTCGACGCCGTTCCCACCGAGGGCGAAGTCGCCGCCGAATACCGGACGGTTGTTTACCAGTACGACGACGGCCTGCTGGACTACGTGAAGCACCTGAACTCCGGCAAGAAGGTTGATGTGGTCCACGAGGACGTCATCGCCTTCGAAACCGAGGACACGGAACGGAAGATCGCCCTGGAAATGGCGATGCAGTGGACCAACGCGTACTCCGAAAGCGTCCATACCTACGCCAACACCATCAACACGCATGAGGGCGGCACCCACGAAGAGGGCTTCCGCGCCGCGATGACATCGCTCATCAACCGCTATGCGCGCGAGAAGAACATCATCAAGGAAAAGGACGACAACCTCACGGGTGATGACATCCGTGAAGGGCTCACCGCCGTCATTTCCGTGAAGCTGGCCGAACCGCAGTTCGAGGGCCAGACCAAGACCAAGCTCGGCAACTCCGAGGTCAAGGGCTTCGTCCAGCGCGTTGTCACCGACGGCCTGGGTGACTGGCTGGAACGCAATCCCGGCCCGGCACGCGACGTGATCCGCAAGGCCATTTCAGCTGCCCAGGCCCGCATGGCCGCCCGCAAGGCCCGCGACAATGCCCGCCGCAAGAGCCCCCTCGAATCCTTCGGCATGCCGGGCAAGCTGTCCGACTGCTCCTCCAAGGACCCGGCCAAGTGCGAGGTCTACATCGTGGAGGGTGACTCCGCCGGCGGCTCCGCCAAGCGCGGACGCAACCCGGAAACGCAGGCCATCCTGCCCCTTCGCGGCAAGATCCTGAACGTGGAACGGGCACGCCTGGACAAGGCCCTCGGCAACAACGAGGTCCAGTCCATGATCACGGCCTTCGGTACCGGCATCGGCGAGGACTTCGACCTCAGCAAACTCCGGTATCACAAGATCGTGCTCATGGCCGATGCTGATGTTGACGGCCAGCACATCACCACGCTCCTGATGACACTCCTGTTCCGGTACATGCGCCCGCTGATTGAAAACGGTTACGTGTACCTTGCCCAGCCGCCGCTGTACCGGATCAAGTGGTCCAATGCACCGCACGACTACGTCTACAGCGACCGTGAACGCGACGCGCGGCTCGTGGCCGGCCAGGCCTCAGGACGCCGCATTCCGAAGGACAACGGCATCCAGCGCTACAAGGGCCTTGGCGAGATGGACTACACGGAGTTGTGGGACACCACCATGGACCCCGACCACCGGACCCTCCTGCAGGTCACGATGGATGACGCCCTCGCGGCTGACCAGATCTTCACCGTGCTGATGGGTGAGGATGTTGAGTCCCGCCGAAACTTCATTCAGCAAAACGCCAAGGATGTCAGGTTCCTGGATATCTAAGAGCCCAACGGCCCTAAATATGCTCGATCAGACATATACCTGAAACGGAAAATATAGACTATGAGTGACGAAACACCCGAGGTTCCGGCCGAATCCGCCGGTCCCGCCGAGCCCGTCTTGGAGGGCGACGTGCTGGTCGACCGCGTGGAGCAGGTGGACCTGCAGACGGAAATGCAGCGCTCCTACCTCGACTACGCCATGGCCGTTATTGTCGGCCGTGCTCTGCCTGACGTCCGTGACGGACTCAAACCCGTCCACCGCCGGGTTCTTTACGCCATGTTCGACGGCGGATACCGCCCGGACCGCTCCTTCAACAAGTGTGCCCGCGTGGTGGGCGAGGTCATGGGCCAGTACCACCCGCACGGCGATACGGCCATCTACGACGCCCTGGTGCGCCTGATCCAGGACTGGACCATGCGCTACCCCCTGGCGCTGGGACAGGGTAACTTCGGTTCGCCGGGCAACGACGGCGCTGCAGCACCGCGTTACACCGAAACCAAGATGGCCCCGCTTGCCATGGAAATGGTCCGGGACATCGACGAGGAAACCGTCGACTTCCAGGACAACTACGACGGCAAAAACCAGGAACCCACCATCCTGCCGGCGCGGTTCCCCAACCTGTTGGTCAACGGCTCGTCGGGCATCGCCGTCGGCATGGCCACCAACATTCCGCCGCACAACCTCCGCGAGGTTGCCGACGGCGTGCAGTGGTACCTGGCCAATCCGACGGCCAGCCGCGAAGAGCTGCTGGAAGAACTGCTGCTGCGCATCAAGGGCCCTGACTTCCCGACCGGCGCCACGATCCTGGGCCACAAAGGCATCGAAGACGCGTACCGCACCGGCCGCGGCTCCATCACCATGCGTGCCGTGGTCAATGTTGAAGAGCTCCAGGGACGCACGTGCCTGGTGGTCACCGAACTGCCCTACCAGGCCAACCCGGACAACCTGGCCATCAAGATCGCCGAACTCGTCAAGGACGGGAAGATCTCGGGCATAGCCGACCTCCGGGATGAGACCTCCGGCCGCACCGGCCAGCGCCTGGTCATCGTGCTCAAGCGCGACGCCGTGGCCAAGGTGGTGCTGAACAACCTCTACAAGCACACGCAGCTGCAGGACAACTTCGCGGCAAACATGCTGGCGATCGTTGACGGCGTCCCGAGGACCCTTAGCCTGGACGCCTTCATCCGCCACTGGGTCACGCACCAGATGGACGTCATCGCACGCCGGACCCGGTACCGCCTGCGCAAGGCCGAAGAGGAAGCACACATCCTGCGTGCACTCCTCAAGGCTTTGGATGCGCTGGACGAGGTTATTGCCCTCATTCGCGCGTCCAACACCACCGAAGCGGCACGCGACGGCCTGATGCAGCTGCTGGACATCGATGAACTTCAGGCGCGCGCCATCCTGGACATGCAGCTTCGCCGGCTTGCCGCCCTGGAACGCCAGAAGATCCAGGACCGCCATGCCGAACTGGAAGCCCTGATCGCCGAGTACAACTCGATCCTGGCCTCCGAAGAGCGCCAGCGCGAGATCATCAGCACTGAACTTGCCGAAATCGTCGCCAAGCACGGGGATGACCGCCGCACGAAGATCCTGATGGGCTTCGACGGTGATATGTCCATGGAAGACCTCATTCCTGAAGAGGAAATGGTGGTCACCATCACCCGCGGCGGCTACGTCAAGCGCACGCGCAGTGACAACTACCGCTCACAGCAACGCGGCGGCAAGGGCATCAAGGGTGCCCAGCTGCGCGGGGACGACGTCGTGGAACATTTCTTCGTCACCACAACGCACCATTGGCTGCTGTTCTTCACCAACCTGGGACGCGTCTACCGTGCCAAGGCTTACGAACTCGTGGAAGCGGGGCGTGACGCCAAGGGCCAGCACGTTGCCAACCTGCTGGCTTTCCAGCCGGACGAGCACATCGCCCAGGTGCTGGACCTCCGTGACTACCAGCACGCCCCGTACCTGGTGCTCGCCACCAAGCGCGGCCTTGTCAAGAAGACCCGCTTGGAGGACTACGACACCAACCGCTCCGCGGGTGTCATTGCGATCAACCTGCGCGACGGCGACGAACTCGTCTCGGCACAGCTTGTCTCGGAAACCGATGACCTCATGCTGGTTTCCCGGATGGGCCAGTCCATCCGTTTCACGGCGACGGACGATGCACTGCGCCCCATGGGCCGTGCGACCTCCGGCGTGACCGGCATGAAGTTCCGTGAAGACGATGAACTGCTGGCGGCAGACGTCGTCAAGGACGGCTCGTTCGTTTTCATCGTCACCGAAGGCGGCTACGCCAAGCGCACTGCGGTGGAGGAATACCGCCTCCAGGGCCGTGGCGGCCTCGGAATCAAGGTTGGCAAGTACCAGGAAGAACGGGGCCACCTCGTGGGTGCCCTGATTGTCCAGGAAGAGGACGAAGTCCTGGTGGTCATGGAAGGCGGCAAGGTGGTCCGGTCCTCGGTGGCCGGCGTGCCTGCCAAGGGTCGCGACACCATGGGTGTCATCTTCGCCAAGCCGGACAAGAACGACCGCATCATCGAGGTCGCGCGTAACAGCGAACGCGGTCTGGAAGGCGAGGAGGCTGAAGCCACCGACCCGGAAAACCCGTCCGAAAGCCCGGCTGCGGCCGAGGATGACGTAACGTTGGCTGAAGGTGCCGGATCACATGACGGGTCCGCAGAGGAAGATTCAGCACCGGCCGCGGAGTCCGAAGAGTCATCGGACGACGCTGAGCTGGACGAAGAAAATACCGGAGGTAACGAGTGAGCAATTCCGACTCATATCCCAAGCCGAACAGCAACACTCCCGGCGGGATCAGGCAGCCGGCGTCCGCTCCGCGCGTGAACGCCCCCGTACGTCCCCAGCAGCGGCCTTCGACGCCGGGCGCTCCGGCGCAGCGTCCTGTGGTCCCCGGGCAGCGTCCAGCCCAGGGGCAGCGCCCTGCGCAGCCGCCCCAGGGGGCGCGTCCCGGCGTTCCCGGCCAGCGTCCGGGCCAGGGCGGCGCCCAGGGCGCTCCCGGGCTGGTCAAGCCGGCTCCGAAGGCGAAGGTCCGCCGTGCCCGGCTCCTGGTCAGCAAGGTGGACCCCTGGTCTGTGCTGAAGATGGCCTTCCTGCTGTCCGTTGCCCTGGGCATCGTCACGGTTGTTGCGGCGATCGTCCTGTGGACCGTCCTGGATCTGACCGGGATCTTTGACCAGGTGGACAGCCTGCTCGGAACACTTGCCGGTTCAGAAGGCGGCGGGTTCGAACTGAAGAAGGTGGCTTCCCTCGGCCAGGTGGCTTCCTTTGCGGTGATTATCGCTGTGGTGAACGTTGTGCTGCTGACTGCCCTCTCGATGCTTTCGGCCGTGCTGTACAACATTTCCGCCACCCTCGTCGGTGGCATCGGCGTGACCCTGACGGACGACTAGTCCGTGGATTTTCGCCGGAATTCCACCGGCGAAATGCCTCGATTTGAGATCGGGCCGGGATGTGCTGTAAAGTCATGTCTCGGCCCGATGAGGCATCGGGGCGTATAGCTCAGGCGGTTAGAGCGCTTCGCTGATAACGAAGAGGTCCCAGGTTCAAGTCCTGGTACGCCCACGGAACCTGCACAGGTTTTGGAAATGGTTCGGATAACACCGGGCCGGAACGGGGTGCATGTGAAGAAGTTGCTGGTTGTTGCAGTGGCTATCGCAGGCGCCTTGCTGTTCAAGAAGGTGCAGGAATCCGAAGCCCGGAAAACGGTCTGGAGCGATTCGACTGACAAGGTCGAATAGCCCGGATTCCCGGTCCGGACGCTGGTAAGCAGCGTTCCTGAACTAGGGTATGATTGACGGGTTGCTTCTTATGGGGGCATGGCGCAATTGGTAGCGCACCTGCTTTGCAAGCAGGGGGTTCGGGGTTCGAGTCCCCGTGCCTCCACCATAAGGAAGGCCCCGGAATGCGGAAACGCAATCCGGGGCCTTTTGCTTTGCCCTCAATCCTTGTGCTTGGCGTAGTCGTCCATGACCACCTTCAGGGGCAGCACTACTGTTGGAACAGTGAACTTCTTCCTTGCCGCCCTGGGCGTGCTGGGAGTGGCCTCCTCCGGGCCCCTCATCGCCGCCACGCTGGGTGCCACCTCTGTCAGCGCCCTGGCCATCGCCTTCTGGCGCAACGCCATCGGAGCCGCTGTCATGGCTTCACCGGTCCTGGTGACGGATCCCCGGCAGTTCGGCAACGTGACACCGCGCGAGTTCCGCTGGTCCGTCCTTGCCGCTGTCGCCCTGGCGCTGCACTTCGCATGCTTCATCACCTCCCTCCAGCTCACGTCCGTGGCAGCGGCGACGGCGCTGGTCTGCCTCCAGTCCGGCTGGATCGCGGTGTTCCAGCTCTTCCGGGGAGTGCGCCACCCCTGGCAGGTACTGGTGGGCCTGGGGATGGCGTTCGGCGGCGTTGTGGCGATCACGGGCTTCGACATGGGCACGTCACCGGAAGCCCTGCTGGGCGACCTGCTGGCGGTGGCTGGAGGGGCCCTGGCCGGCCTCTACACGCTGGCAGGCGGCAAGGCGCGCGAAACCATGGGCACCGGCACCTACACGACGCTCTGCTACGGGATGTGCGCGGCCGTGGTGGCGCTGCTGGCACTGTTCTCCAGGCAGCCGCTGGTGGGTTTCGACGCCGCGGGCTGGTTGGGGATCCTTGCCATCACCGTGTGCGCCCAACTGGTGGGGCACACAGCCTTCAACCATCTGTTGGCCACCATGAGTCCGCTGCTGGTATCCATGATCATCCTGCTGGAGATTCCCGGCGCCGCGCTGCTGGCTGCCGTGTTCCTGGGTGAGACCCTTCCGGGCGGTACCTATGCGGGCCTGGTGCTGATTATGGTGGGGCTCGCCGTCGTTGTGGCCGGGCAGCGGCGCAAAAGGCCCTCACGCGCCGGCACAACCCGCCTGGGGGAGCTGGGAACGGACTGACGCCCGGCACTGGGTTTGGGCCAGCCCCCGCTGAAGCCGAGGTAAAGGCTACTGGCCGCCGCGGCGCGCAGGCTGGGTGGAGTTCACCGTGTGGATGGCGCGGAGGAGCTTGGCCGGGAAATAGACGGAGAAGAACACCACCATGGGCGCTTTGAGGGCCATTTTCTTGACGTTGTGGGCCTTATACGTCCGGTCGAACCGGGTCACGTAGTACCGGTAGTCGCGGGGAGAATCCTCGAGCCGGCGGGCGGACATTCCGGATACCATCTGGGGCCAGTACTGGACCCTGAGGTCGTGGTCGGCCAGATGCAGGGAGAGGTCGATGTCCTCGTGCATCTCGTCTTTTTCGTCCCGGCAGGTCTCGTCGCGGATGGTTTCCCAAGCGGAGCGGCGGAGCGCCATGTTGGAGCCGAAGAGGAAGTGGTACTGGTGCTTGGCCAACTTGAGCATCAGCTGACGCATTTTGTCGTCCGCTTTGAGCCCGAAGCGGCGCATCGGCATGTCGTAATAGACCACCGGGCCGGTGGCAGCCTGGACGGAGGGGTCAAGGAATGCTTTCTGGACCTGTTCCACCCAGTCCGGTTCCACCACGGAGTCCGCGTCAATCCGCCCCAACACCTCGCCTGTGGCGTGGTTGAGGCCAAAGTTACGGGTCGGGATGAGGCCCTGGTGCCGGTCCTGGCTCAGCAGGATGATGGGACTCTCGGGGTATTCCAGCTGCATTTGCCGCACGATCTCTGCCGTGCGGTCCTTGGACATGTTGTCCACCACGATGATCTCCGCGGCAGGCACCGACTGGTAAACAGCCGCGATGAGGCACTGCCTGATGACGCTTTCCTCGTTATATGCCGGTATGACGATGGATACGCCCGGCAGTAGCGCAGCGTCGTGCGAGGCATCCTCGGCGGATCTATCGGGTGACATCACCACAAATTTAGCACCCTTGCGTGTCGCAGCCCGTGATGCCGGGTGAAGGTCGGGGAAACAACAGAGGGACCCCGCCCTGCGGGGTCCCTCTGTTGTGGTGCCGTACGACGACGGCCAGGCTTACTTCTCGGTTGTCTTGGCGGCACCGTTGTTCATGCTGGAAGCGATATTCTTCACGGCAGTCTTGGCGTCCGTGGCAACCTTGGCTGCCTCGTTCTTGGCGTCCTCAACTGCATCCGCGGCCTTCTCAGCGGCGTCGTCGGAAGCGTCAGCAGCAGCGTCCGCCGCGTCGACGGCCTTCCCGCCCACGGTGGCCTTGGTGCTGGCGTCCTCGACGGATGTCGCAGTGACGTCATTGACGGTGGTGGCGGGAACGGGCGCAGGAGTTACAGGGGCTGGCGTCTTCCAGGGATCCTCCACCGGCTTGGACGCTTTCCAGGCGGCCACACCGGCTGCAACTGCCGCGGCGATTACGCCGAAGATCAGCAGTCCGCGGTGCTTGGGCTTCTGCGGCTTGGCCACTTCCCCGGTGACAACGCGGGTGGCTTCGGCTGCTGCAGCCTTGAGCTGCTGGCCCGCGACCTGCGCCTGGTCCTGGATGGAATGCACCACGCCGGAATCGGCAAGCCTCTGGGCGACGGCATCCACATGGGCCGGTGCGCTTTCGAGGGTGCGGTGCACTGCCTCCGAAGCCTGGCCGATCTGGTCCGAAAGCCGGGGCAGGTACTCCACCACAACGCGGTCACGTGCCTGGGAGATCACCGGGGTGGCCTTGTCCAGTGCCTCGTGGAGGCGCGGGGTGGCGTTATCCACAACGTCATGGATCTTGGGCGCGAGGTGGGCCAGGCCGTCCTGGATGCGCGGCGTCACGGTGGCGACGCCGTCGGCCAGGTTGTGGGCTGCGGACTTGAGCCCTTCCTGAATCTTCGGGGAAGCGGTGTCGATGCCGTGCTGCAGGCGGGGAACCGCCCAGTCCACGGCTGCTTCTACGCGGGGGGTTGCCCAATCCTTGGCGTTCTCTACCGCGCTGCTGACTGACTGCTCCAGGTCACGGGCAATACGATCCGATTTCTTCACAACTACCTCCCGATTAATGTGACGGTTCTTTTGTTAGCCTACGTGGATTGGATGGCACCGGCTATTCTTCATCAGCATTTTGGCCGGATTTCACCTAGCGCGGAACTGCCCGGCTGGCCTCCTGCGCCATGGCCCGACATGGAACAATGGGCCTATGACTGCCATCGCAACTGCAAAAGCAACCATCCACACCAGCCTCGGCGACATCGTCGTCAACCTCTTCGGCAACCACGCGCCCAAGACGGTCAAAAACTTCGTCGGCCTGGCCACGGGCGAGCAGGCCTGGACCCACCCGGAAACCGGTGAGGACAAGACCGGAACCCCCCTGTACAACGGCACCATCTTCCACCGCATCATCAAGGACTTCATGATCCAGGCCGGGGATCCCCTGGGCCGCGGCGTCGGCGGACCGGGCTACAAGTTCGACGACGAGATCCACCCCGAACTGACCTTCAACCAGCCGTACAAGCTGGCCATGGCCAACGCCGGCATCCAGATGGGCAAGGGCACCAACGGCTCGCAGTTCTTCATCACCACCATCCCCACCGACTGGCTCCAGGGCAAGCACAGCATCTTCGGTGAAGTTGCCGACGACGAGTCCAAGAAGGTCGTTGACGCCATTGAAGGTGTCCGCACCGGCATGGGTGACCGCCCGGTCGAGGACGTCGTCATTAACAGCATCGACGTCGAGCAGCTCTAACACTCGATGAGTTACGGAATTCCGGCGGCTGAGCCGTCCGCACAGATTCCGGTGTGCCCCCGGCACCCGGACAGGCCTTCCTATGTCCGGTGCCAGCGCTGCGGGCGCCCGGCATGCCCGGAATGCCAGCGGGCGGCCGCCGTCGGGTTCCAATGCATTGACTGCGTCAACGAAACAAAACGTACGACGCCGACAGCCAGGACCGTCTACGGCGGCACCGCCGTCACCGGCAGGCCCCTGGTGACGTTCGGGATCATCGCCGCCTGCGCGCTCGTCTACGTGCTCCAATGGATAGTTCCCAATGACGGGATCTACCAGAATTTCGCTTTCGCCACGGTCTACGCCACCCCCGAGTACGGGGTCTTCGAACCATGGCGCATGCTGACCTCCGCCTTCCTGCATTCGCAGGGTTTCATCCTTCACATCGTGCTGAACATGTACATGCTGTGGATGTTCGGGCAGGCACTTGAACCCCTCCTCGGGCGCATCCGTTTCCTGGCTCTCTACCTGCTGGCTGCGGTGGGCGGATCCGTCGGCTACCTCCTGCTGACGCCGGGCTATACTCCCGGCCAGCCGCTCGCAGGCGTCGTGGGAGCGTCCGGTGCCATCTTCGGACTCTTCGGCGCCATGCTGGTGGTCCAACGCCACCGCGGTGGAGATACGAAGCAGTTATGGGTGCTGATCGCGATCAACGGTGTCATCGGCTTCATCATCCCGCAGATTGCCTGGCAGGCCCACCTTGGCGGCCTGGTCACGGGTGCTGCCTGCGCCGCAGCAATCGCTTACGCTCCCCGCGGTCCGCGACGTTGGCTCTGGCAGTCGGCCGGCCTGGTGCTTGTCCTCGGCCTGCTCATTGGTGCCACCTGGCTGAGAATGGCCGGCGTCTAAAGCATTCGGCTTACGCAGGGTCTGCTGGATCCTTCCCGCTGGGCGTGCTGCGCCGTGCCCCGCTGGGCCTGCCCCACCCGAACCACTCCGCAGGGCGCCCGCGCACGGCCCTTCACGCGCTACCCGCCCGCCGTCGCGGGGCCTGATTCCTCCACCAGCCCCGCATGCCCTCTGGACCCCGGCCGCGGACGCGCCCAATTCCCCGCCGACGTACGGCGCCCTGCGCGTGCGTCGGTCCCTCCGACGCCTTGCTGACGCATCGGGCGGCGTGCCGACGCCCTTGACCGCCCGTCCGCATGCCCCGCCCACGAATCCCCTAGGGCAGCCCGAGGGCACACTCTGGACCCAGCCCGCATATGTCGGGGGCGTGCCTCCGCCCGCACGCCGCGCTGCCTGGCTGCAGCCCCCGTCGCTCCGAAAGTTTTCCACAGGGGTTATCCACAATGTTGGTAACTTACACGGTTGTAGTTCAGTGTCCGCCTCCCCTATTGCCCTTGCCAGCTGGCGATTATCGACAAGGGACCCGTTTTTTGTCCACATCTGTGGATAAAGATGTTCCTGGGGGCTGTGGTTAAGTGGACAACTCGGCCGCCGGGACAGCTCCTTGAGCACCTGGAAGAACCCTGGGTGTCCCGCCCGCAGCCAGCCGTTTCTCGCGCTGCGCAGAGAGGCGCGCTCCGCAAACCGCTCACATCCCGGTGTAAAAGTGCCGATACGGACGGTAAAACAGCGAAAGACATCAAGTCTTCAACAGGTTATGCACATTGTTAATAACTGCACGCGCCGAAGCCGACCATAGAAAATCGACCGGCATGCGGCCTGAACGGGCAATCCACGGCGAAATAACCCCCAGGTTATCCCCACCTGTGGATAACTTCTGGGGATACTGCTGTTCTTAAGTGGATAACTGCGTGTCACCAAAATTCAACGCCTTCTACGACGCCGCTGAGGCTTGAGGTGGGACCGCCAGGTCATGCTTGAGCGGATTTTCAACAAACGCCGGCTGCGGGTGGGTTATCCACAGAGAATCCACAGTGTTAATAACTTACAGCTCTGTGGTTCAACCCGGGAGTGCATCAGTGACTGGCCATGGCCTGCGGAATGGCCAGTCGGCGGTCCAAGTCTTATCAACACTGTGGATAACTTTCCCCACAGGGAGGGATAACCTAGGCCGGATCCGTCCACACGCCGGACGAACCTCGGCGGTGGCTGTCGACCAGATGGGTGTCGATCATCCCGATCGCCTCCATAAGCGCGTACATCGTGGTGGGGCCCACGAACGCGAAGCCTTTGCTGCGCAGCGCTTTGGAAAGTGCTACGGACTCAGGCGATGTAGTGGGTATCTCGCCGTGGGTCAGGGGAATTGGGGTTACTGCCGGCTGGAAGCTCCAGACGAAGTCCACTAGACCGCCCTCGCCCCGCAGGGCGATAGTGGCCTGGGCATTGGTGATGGCGGCCCTGATCTTGAGCCTGTTCCGGACAATGCCAGCGTCGAGCATCAGGCGTTCGACGTCCCCTTCGGTGAAGGCGGCCACGGTATCGGGCTGGAAGTCGTGGAAGGCCAACCGGAAAGCGTGCCGCTTCCGCAGGATAGTGGCCCAAGACAGCCCGGCCTGGAAAGCCTCCAGGCTGATGCGTTCGAACAGCCCCTGCTCGTCGCGGACAGGCATGCCCCACTCAGTGTCGTAATACTTCTGCAGCAAGGCGTCTGTGGCGGCCCACGGCGGACGGGCAAGGCCGTCGCTGCCGACAATAGTGCCGCGTTCTTCCGGGGTCATCTGGGTTCCTAGCTATCCGGTGCGGGTTGCTGCCTACAGCATATTCAGCGGCAGGCAGCTGAGCTGCCTCCGCCATAGCGAATTTCATAGCCGAAGGCGCGCTCTCACATTATGCTGTGGCTCTGATCACAAAATACTGGGAGGTACGTGTGAGGAAATCCAAAACTGCCGTGGCTGGCATTGCAGGGGTGGTTCTCGGGATGCTCAGCATCCAGGCCCCGGCCGTAGCGGCACCACCTGTCGACGACGGGACCACCGGGCCCGCAACGGCAATCCGGCAGGACAACCGTCCGGGGCCGCGCACGAAGGAACTCGTTGACAAGCGGAAAGCGGCCATTGAAAAGGTGGCCCGTGGACAGGCGAAAGCCAGCGACGACGGCGTAGTTCAGTTGGCGGAGGACAAGTTCGCCGAAATCGAAACCAGCAAGCAGGACAAGATCTTCACCATCCTTGCCGAGTTTGGCGATCAGGGTTCAGGTCGGCTTGGAACCGTGCCGGGTCCGTTGCACAATTCGATCGCCGAGCCGGACCGCTCCGTGGACAACACCACGCTGTGGACCGCGGATTTCAGCCCGGCCCACTACGAAGAACTGTTCAACGGCAGCGGCGAATCAATGAGGGGTTACTACGAAGCAGTTTCAAACGGCAAATATTCCGTCACCAACACTGTGACGGACTGGGTCAAGGTGCCCAACAACGGATCCTTCTACGGCGACAACGCCACCGAAGACACCGGGGGCTCGTGGGCCTTTATCCGTGACTCCGGCAATGCATGGTGGGATTCCCAGGTTGCGGCCGGCAAAACACCGGCAGAAATCGATACGTACCTCGCGCAGTTCGATGTGTGGGACCGCTATGACTTCGACAACGACGGCAACTTCGACGAATCCGACGGCTACATCGACCACTTCCAGGCAGTGCACGCCGGTGAGGGTGAGGAAGGCGGCGGCGGTGCCCTGGGCGAGGACGCCATCTGGTCCCACCGCTGGTACGCCTTCGGCAACCAGTTCGGCTCGGCCGGCCCCGACGGGAATCTTTCCGGCGGCACCCGGATCGGGTCTTCCAAGTACTGGCTGGGCGACTACACCACGGAACCCGAAAACGGTGGCGTCGGTGTGTTTGCACACGAATTTGGCCATGACCTTGGACTGCCGGACTTCTACGACACCTCGGGCGCCGCGACCAACGGCACCGCATTCTGGACACTGATGAGCTCGGGGTCCTGGCTGGGCCACGGCTCAGCGGCCGAAGAAGGGATCGGCACTACCCCGGGCCTGATGGGGCCCGAAGAGAAGCTCTTCCTCGGCTGGCTGGACCACAGCACCGTGCAGGCAGGTTCCACTGGCGACTTCGTCCTTAATCCGGCCCAGCTTCAGGCCGAGGGCAAGGACCAGGCCGTCCGGGTTAACCTTCCGGACAAGACAACCACCACGGACTACACCGCCCCCTCTTCCGGAACCAAGGCGTGGTGGTCGGGCAGCGAGGACAACCTCAACGAGTCCCTGACCCACGCTGTTCCGGCGCAGTCCCGGGTTACCGTAACGGCGAACGCCTGGTACGACATCGAGGCGGACTACGACTTCCTCTACGGTGAATACTCCACGGACGCCGGCAAGACCTGGCTGTCCGCCGGGCATGCGCTCAGCGGAGCAGCCGGATGGGGGCAGCTGCGGTACTCGTACGACGCCGCTGGCGCGGCCTCTCTCTTCCGCTTCAGGTACCAGACCGACGGCGGCGTCCACAATGCGGGTGCCTTCATTGACGACGTGAAGATCTCTGCCGGGAAAACCGTCATCCTCAGCGACGACGCCGAGTCCGGCCAGGGACAGTGGCTTGCCGACGGGCAGTGGCAGCTGAGCACCGGTTCGGTCACCCGTACAACTGAGCAGTACTACCTCGTGGAAAACCGTGAGTATGTGGGCTTTGACGCCACACTCGCGGAGGGACCGTACGCCTTCACCAAGGGCATCAGCTCCCCGAACTGGGTCGATTTCTTCAAGTACCAGAACGGCATGCTGGTCTGGTACATCGACGATTCCTATGCCGACAACAATGTTTCCGCCCACCCGGGTGCAGGCTCGGCGCTGCCGGTCGATGCCCGGCCCGCACCGCTGAAGTGGTCCGACGGCACGATGCCCGGCAACAGCCGGCAGCCGTTCGACGCGACCTTCGGACTGGAAGCAACGGACCCGCTGTGCATCGCGAAGGAAGTGCAGACGGGCACTAAGCGCAATCCAGCCATCGAGTCTCTGGACGCCTGCACGGGGAGCAGCGCGCCGATCGGAGTCTTCAAGGACATTGATCCGCTGGCCTACTACAGCGCGGAGAACCCCTCCGGAAGCGTAAAGGTTGCCGGGCACGGGGTAGAGATATCCGTAACGTCCGACGCCGGCTCAGACCTCGCCATCCATGTGGTCAACCCCGGTTTGTAGCAGGGGCACAAAAAAGTCGGACCGGCACAACGTGCCGGTCCGACTTTTTGCGTGAAGCGGGGTGTCACAGAAGGGGCTGACAGCCCCATGGCGGATTCGGCTACGAACGCCAGCGGGTGGTCATCAGGAACCCGGCGATGGCAATGCCGAACCCGGCCACGATATTCCAGGATTCCCATGCCTTGACGGGGAGGGCGCCTTCACTGATGTAGAACGTGATGATCCACAGCAACCCGATGATCATCAGGCCGAACATGACGGGCTTGAACCACACCGCGTTGGGCTTGTATGCCTGCGATGCAGAAGCCGGCTTTCCCGCGGCGGCGGTTTTCTTTCGTGGCTTTGACTCGGGCACGGGTCCTCCTGGTCGGGCTGAATCAAGGGCGGAGCCTCCGGCTTGGTATCCTGCAAGAAGGAAGATGCCGGCGGTGTTGGCGCCTTTGGTCAGGTCTGAATTCTTACTAGCAGCCAATTCTAGCTGTAGTTCGGAACACACCGGCGCCCGCCCGCGCTGCCAATTGAGGAGATCACGTGGTGTTGCTGGAGAAGGGGACGACCTCCGCCGTGCCTGCACGCGGCGGCGGAGTTCTCCGGAAGCTCGTTCAAATCGCTGGCGAGCTGCTCATCACGGTGGGTGTGGTCCTGCTCCTGTTCGTTGCATGGCAGCTGTGGTGGACCAACGTGGAGTCCGATGCCAAGCAGACTGAGACCATCAGGAATTTCGCCCAGGAACTGGGCGGTTCCGAGGGCCCTGTGGCTTCAGATCCGGCCGACGTGACACCTTCCGCGCCTACCGACTACGGCCCGCCGAAGGTAGCTGAGGCGCCCGGACATGGCGGAACCATCGGCATCATGTACATTCCCCGGTTCGGTGCGGACTACACACGGCCCATCGTGCAGGGAACCTCCACGGATGTCCTGGACACGCTCGGCCTGGGACACTACAGCAATACGGCGATGCCCGGGGCGACAGGTAACTTCGCGGTGGCAGGTCATCGCCAGACGCACGGGGCCGTCCTGGACAACATCCACACCCTGGTCCCGGGCGACAAGATCTACGTCCAGACCAAGGACGGATTTTATGTCTACGTCTTCCGGAACAACCAGATTGTGCTTCCGTCAGCGACGGACGTGCTGCTGCCGGTACCCACCCAGCCCGCAGCCCGGCCCACGGAAGCGTACCTCACCATGACCAGCTGCAACCCGCGGTTCGGCTCGCAGGAACGCATCATTGCGTATTCCCTGCTGGACCACTGGCAGCCGGCTTCCGCGGGGCCGCCGGCGGAAATAGCGGCCCAGGTGGCCAAGGCGCTCGGGAAGGGCTGACGTTATGTACGGATGGATTTTCCGCCACTTGCCGGGGCCGCTGTGGCTCAGGATCGTCACATCGCTGGTGCTGCTTGCCGGCGTGCTGGTATTGATGGTTCAGTTCCTCTTTCCCTGGATGTCACAGTTCACCCAGTTCACCGACTCAACGATTGGTTTAGTAACTCGACAATGAGCACCACCAAGATCCTGGTCGTAGACAACTACGACAGCTTTGTTTACACCCTGGTGGGATACCTCCAGGAGCTCGGCGCCGAGACAACGGTGGTGCGTAACGACGACGTCACCCTCGCCGAGGCGATCGAGATGGCGGACGCGCGTGACGGTGTCCTCATCTCGCCCGGGCCCGGCACCCCGGCAGAAGCCGGCGTCTGCATTGACCTGATCAAATGGTGCGGCAGCCATGACAAGCCGATGTTCGGCGTGTGCCTGGGACACCAGGCACTGGCAGAAGCATACGGTGCCACCGTGACGCACGCCCCCGAGCTGATGCACGGCAAAACGTCACTGGTGGAGCACGAAGGAACCAGCGTCTTCGCCGACCTCCCCTCCCCTGTCACGGCCACCCGGTACCACTCCCTGGCCGCCGTCCGCGAGACCATTCCCGACATCCTGGAGATCACCGCCCAGACGGCCAACGGAGTGATCATGGGCCTCAGGCACCGGACGGCACCCCTTTGTGGCGTGCAGTTCCACCCGGAATCGGTCCTCACCGAGGGCGGCTACCAGATGCTGGGCAACTGGCTGGAATCCCTGGGCATGGAGGGCGCAGCCGAACGCGCTGCCAAACTGAGCCCGCTCATCCAGCACTGACCCCTCCGTCGCCGGATATCCGGCATCGAAGTGGCGGGCGGCCGGGAGGCGCTTGGGCGGTTACCCAAGCGACTGAGGTGCGGCTCCTAACCCCGGTTCCGGTCGGTCGCTGTGGGTGTGGGGGTCGGCGTCGGACTGGGGCTGGGCGGTGGCGCCTTGGCAACAATCACGCTAATGGTCTTCCCCTGTTCAACCAGCGCGTTGACCGGGTCGCTCTGCTCGGTCACCTTGCCCGCTTCAACTTCCGAGTTTTCGACTTCCCTCACTGCGATGCTAAGGCCGAGGTTCTTGAGTGCCGCCTCCGCCTCCGCCTGCGGAAGGCCGCGGAGCTCGGGCATGGCCACCTTGCCGGTGGACACCACAATTTCCACGGTGGTTCCAATGGCGACGGTGTCGCCCGGAGCGGGCTTGGTGGTGATCACCAGCCCCGCGGGCACCGTGGGGCTGTTCGCCATGGTGGTGCCGGGCGCGCCGGCCAGGCCGATCTGCCGCAAAACATCCCGGGCAGCGGCTTCCGTTCGCCCGGGCAGGTCATTCGGGATCTTGACAGCGCTCGGACCGTCGGAGATATTCAGGGTCACCTTGGAGTCGGGTTCCATGGACGTTCCTGCCGCCGGCACCGTACCGATGGCTGTGCCCTTGGTGACAGTGTCGTGTTGGAGCCGGTTGATCTGCGGACTGAGCCTGGCATTGTAGAGGCGCTGCAACGCCTCGGATTCGGTGAGCGCCGATACCGATGGTACCTGGATCTTGGCCACCGGTGGGGGCGCCTGGTTCATCATGTTGTAGAGCCAGAGGCCACCCCCGGCGAGGACCAGCAAGGTGAATATCACCAGGGTGGCAATCCAGGTCCGACGGCGGGACTTCTGCCGCGGCGTGCGGTCACGTTCCGGCGGAAGCCCGAGGGGAAGCTCGCCGGCCTCCGAGGGTTCGTATACCTGGGCAGGAATGGGTCGGTCATCGCCGAGCGTGTCGTGGACCGGCCGGAGCCGTCCGCTCGGCGAATCGTCAAGGAAGCTTGCGCCCGTGACCGAGTACGGGGCAGCCTGGGCCGTCCGTTCCGCGGCCGGGACCGTGTTGTGGGGTTCCGTCGAGGCCTCCCCTGCCGCCACGTCCGGCACGGGAATGCCATTGCGCGCCGCCCGGAGGGCACGCTGGAACGCCGCCGCATCCTGGAAACGGTCCGCACGGTTCTTTTGCAGAGCCTTGGCCAGGACGCTGTCCAGAGCCTCTGACACGTCATGGTTGAGGCTGCTGGCCGGTTCCGGGATCTCGCGGACGTGCTGGTAGGCCACGGAAACGGGACTGTCGCCAATGAACGGTGGCCGTCCCGTCAGCATTTCGTACAGCAGGCAAGCCGCGGAATAGAGGTCACTGCGGGCATCCACCGTTTCACCGCGGGCCTGCTCCGGGGAAAGATACTGCGCGGTGCCCACCACCGCCTGGGTCTGCGTCATCGTGGCGGACGAATCGGCCATGGCCCGGGCAATGCCAAAGTCCATCACCTTGATGGTGTCCGAATCCTCGCAGAACATCACGTTTGCCGGCTTGATGTCCCGGTGGACGATACCCGCCCGGTGGCTGTACTCAAGGGCCGAGAGCACGCCAAGGGTGAAGTCGATGGCATGGCCGATACTGACTTCCTTGGCGCGGATGAGATCCCTAAGGGTCTTTCCGGACACGAACTCCATCACGATGTAGGGCACCCGGACGGTGTCCTCCGGACCTCCCGGAACCGCGTGGTCCCCGGTGTCGTAGATGGCAACGATCGAGGGATGGTTCAACGCGGCCACGGCCTGGGCCTCGCGCTTGAACCGCGCCTGGAACTGCGGGTCCCGGGCCAGGTCCGGCCGCAGGAGCTTGATGGCCACTGTCCGGCCCAGCCGGGTATCAACGCCGCGGTGCACGTCGGCCATGCCGCCGCGGCCAATCAGCTCACCGAGTTCGTACCGTCCGTTGAGGACGCGCTGGGTATTCACTGGGAGGCTGTCCTCTCTGTGCGACGGGATACGGGGTGAGTCCGGCAAGGTGCGCCCTAGTTCGACGTCGAGGTACTGGGCGTGGGCAGGAGCTCCTGGGCAAGGTGATACGTCACGACTGAACCGGCGGGCACCTTGCTGCCCGCCCCCGGCTCGGAACTGACGAAGGTCCCGGCCTTTTGCCCGGCGCTGCCGGGCACGTCTGCCCCCTTCTGCCAGCGCAGCCCTGCGTCTTCGATGGCGCGCTGCGTCTGTGATTCAGAGCTGCCAACGCCAATTGCCGGGACTGACGACTCCTGGCTCGGGTCGGGGCCCTTCGAATAGGTGACCGTGATGGCCGACCCGGGGTTTACCGGACCCGACGGTTCGATGTTGGTGACCGTGCCTGACGGCGCGTCGTTGAAGACCTGCTCACCAATGACCTGGAGTCCCATGCCAACCAGCGCGCTGCGGACCTCGTTGTACGGCCGGCCCAGGTAGGCATCCGGGATCAGGTTGATGGTCTCCGGAGTGCTTTGCGTCGGTGTGGGCGTCGGGCTCGCGCTGGTGGGGGTCGGGCTCGCCGATTTGGACGTCGGCGACGCGCTGCTGGGTTTAGCGCTGCTAGACGTCGACGAGGACTCTGCAGGACTGGACGGGGAGAAGATGCCGGCCTGCGTGAGGATGACACCTATCAGGGCGAAGAGGACCAGCACGATCAGGGCGATGAGCGGCCACGTCCACGGGCTGCGGCCCTTGCGCTGGGGCTCGTCCACGGGTTCGTCGTAGCGGTCCTGCTCCTCCTCCTGCTCCCAGCTGCGTTCGGCAGCAAGGGCATCGGCGCGCGACAGGGTGCCGCGCGGACCGGTTTCCCCGGCGGCAAGCCCTGCGGCTGCACCGGCGCCCGCGGCGCCGACAACGGGAAGTGCGGAAGTCGTCGTCGCCGATTTGTCCTTTTCCGGACCGGATTCGATGACGCCTGTCGCAGCGGTGGGGATGTCCACCGGTGCTGTGATTGGACCCGTGGCTGCCTCGAAGAGCAGCATTCCGGGTACAGCGGCATGCGCAGCGGCGATGTCGCCGTTGCGGATGGCTTCCGCTGCCTCGGACAGCTTGATGGCGTTGGCCGGGCGGTTCTTGGGATCCTTGGCCAGCATGGACATCAGGAGGGCCCGGACCGGCGTCGGCAGTGTTTCCGGCAGCGGCGGCGGGGCATCATTCACCTGGGCAAGCGCAATGGCGATCTGCGATTCACCGGAGAACGGACGGTGGCCCGTGAGGCACTCGTAGCCGATGACGCCCAGTGAGTAGATGTCCGAGGCGCCCGTGGCGGTCTGGCCGGTGGCCTGTTCCGGGGCGAGGTACTGGGCCGTGCCCATGACCTGTCCGGTCTGGGTGAGCGGGACCTGGTCCGCCAGCCGGGCGATGCCGAAGTCGGTCACCTTGACGCGGCCGTCCGGCATGATCAGCAGGTTGCCCGGCTTGATGTCGCGGTGTACCAATCCCTGTGAGTGGGCTACGGACAGGGCGCGGGCTGTCTGGGCGATCATGGACAGCGTACGGTCCGGGGACAACACCTGTTCGTGTTCAATGATGCTGCTCAGCGGATGGCCCGGGACCAGCTCCATCACCAGATAGGCCGATCCCTCTTCTTCCCCGTAGTCAAAGACGTTGGCGATGCCGACGTGGTTCAGCAGCGCCGTGTGGCGCGCCTCGGCACGGAAACGCTGGAGGAACCCGGGGTCACCGGTGTACTCCTCTTTGAGCACCTTGATGGCGACTATCCTGCCAAGGATAAGGTCCTTGGCTTTCCAGACTTCTCCCATCCCGCCAATCGCAATACGCGTGGTCAGCTGGAATCTCCCGCCGAGGGTGATTCCCGATGTAGGCCTCACTTATTCAACACCGCCTCAAAAATCTTTTTCGCGTTCGGACTGGTTAGCTGTGCACCGGTAGTGATGTCCACGCCCTGCATGACGATGGTCACCGACACCTGCGGGTCATTGGCCGGGGCGAACCCGGTAAACCATGAGTTGTTCAAGCCGTCTGTTCCCAGTTCGGCAGTTCCGGTCTTGCCGGCCACCTGGACGCCCGGCACGGCCGCGCCACGGCCAATGCCTTGACTGACGACGCTGGTCATCCACTCGGTGATCTGCTGCGAGATCTCCGGGCTGGTGGACGTCCGGAGGACCTCCGGTTTCGGTTCGCTGATGATCCGCAGGTCCGGGGACCGCAAGGTCTTGATCAGGTTGGGCCGCATCTGGACGCCGCCGTTGGCGATGGCTGAAGTCATCAGCGCGATCTGCAGCGGCGTGGCACGGACATCGCGTTGGCCGATGGCGGACTGGGCGAGCCCGGCCGCGTCGAGTTCCTCCTCCGGGAAGGGCCTCTTGGCGTAGTCCAGCTTCAGCTGGTCACCGAGGTCCTCGCCGAAGCCGAACTTTGCGGCCTGGTCGGCGATCGCTTGCTGGCCAAGGTCCCGGGCAATCTCCGCGAACGGAGTGTTGCAGGACTGCTGGAGGGCAAAGGCGAAGTCCGCCGTGTTCTGCGTGTAGCAGTTGCCGCCGGCGTAGTTGGGCAGCTTGTACTGGATACCGGGAAAGCTCATCTCGGCGGGGTTGGGCAGGACACTGTCCTTGTTGTACTTGCCCGAGCTGAGCGCCGCAGCCGTGTCAACGAGCTTGAAGACCGAGCCTGGCGCCAGCAGCGCGCCGGTGGGGCCGCTGACGTTCTGGTTCAGGTTGATCCCGGGGATCTTGTTGAGCTCGTTGTAGTTGGCTGCCTCGGCGTCCGGGTCCTGGGTGGCGATCAGGTTGGGATCGTAGGACGGCTTGGACACCATGGCCAGGATGTCGCCCGTCTTGGGGTTTGTCACCACAATGGAGCCGCGCTGGCCGTCCGGAATCAGGTCGTAGGCGAGCTTCTGGATCTCAGGATCCAGCGTGAGTTCAACCGAGGCACCCTTGGGCTGGTTGCCGAGGAACAGCTGGCCCACCCGGTCCAGGAAGAGCTGGTCCGAGCTGCCGGCCAGCTGCTGGTTGAGGGCGCTTTCCAGTCCGGTGACGCCGAAGCTCCGGGAGAAGTATCCGGTGATGCCGGCGTACAGTTCGGGTTCCGTGTAGGTCCGCTGGAACTTACAGCTTTCCGACGCCGCAACGGACTGGGCGATCGGCTTTCCGCCGACGATGATGGCACCGCGGTCGTTGCAGTAGTTCTGCAGGATGGCGCGTTTGTTCCAGGCGTTTGCCTGCAGTTCGTCCGCGCCCACCACCTGGACATAGCTGAGGGCGCCGAAGATCAGGGCGAACATGGCTACCGCGGCAATCCATGAATTCCGAATTGCATGGTTCACAGTTGTTTCACCGCTTCAGTTGGCGCGTCGGGATGGGCGGAGGAAGGCTGCCGGCCGGGTTGTTTGGCAGGTCGCGGCGGGGAGGATGGGGCGGGCTTCATTTCGCCGGGATCTGCGCCGTGCGGCATGGGCGTGGTGTCCACCGGCCCGCGTGCGGTGTGCGAGATCATCAGCAGCAGGCCAACGATGATCCAGTTGGCCAGCAGCGAGGACCCGCCCGCTGCCAGGAACGGAGTAGTGAGTCCGGTCAACGGAATCAGCCGCGTGACGCCGCCGATCACCACGAAGCACTGCAGAGCGATGGCGAAGGACAGCCCGCACGCCAGCATCTTCCCGAAAGCATCCCGCGTTCCCAGGGCTGCACGGAAGCCGCGCGTGAACAGGAGCAGGTACATCAGCACAATGGCGAAGAGGCCGATCAGGCCGAGTTCCTCGCCGAAGGACGCGATGATCATGTCGCTGTTGGCAAACGGCACCAGGTTCGGCCGCCCCTGGCCGAGGCCCGTGCCCACCAGGCCGCCGTTGGCCATGCCAAACAGGCCCTCAACAATTTGCAGGCTGCCGCCGAACTGCCGTCCGTAAACTTCGTCCGTGAAGGCGTTGAGCCACCCGTCGATGCGGAGACCCACGTGGGAGAAGACCCGGGAGGCGATAAAACCGCCGCCCAGCAGCAGGCCGACACCGATGATCACCCAGCTGATCCGGCTCGTGGCCACGTAGATCATAACGATGAACAGGCCGAAGAACAGCACTGAGGAGCCGAGGTCCCGCTGGAAGATCAGGACGCCGATGCTCACGAGCCACGCCGTGATCATGGGGCCCATGTCCTTGAAGCGCGGGAACTGGAGCGGCCCGATCTTGCGGCCCGCGAGCAGGATGAGATCGCGGTTGGACGAAAGATACCCGGCGAAGAATATTGCCAGGGTGATTTTGGCGACTTCACCCGGCTGGAAGGTCATCGGGCCGATCTTGATCCACACGCTGGCTCCAAGGATTTCGCCCGCGGAGATGCCGGGCACCAGCGGCAGAATCAGCAGCAGGGCACTCACTGCCAAGGAGATGTAGGTGAAACGGCGCAGGATCCGGTGGTCCTTGAGGAACCAGATAACCGCGATAGCGACGCCCATGGCGACCAGCGTCCAGCGGAGCTGGTTGTTGCCGGTGTCCTCGCCCACCCGGTCGAGGCGGTGGATCATGGCCAGGCCCAGGCCGTTCAGGGCGACCACGAGGGGAAGAATAACCGGATCGGCATATTTTGCGCGGATGCGGAGCACCACGTGGAAAGCAAGGGCGGCAGCGGCCAGCATGCTGGACTGGAACCAGAAATCCGTGTCAAACGCTTTTTCCTGGTCAACCCCTACGAGCGCGTTGGCGCCGATGCCGACGGCAAGGGCAAGAACCAGCAGGGCAAGCTCGGTGTTCCTGCGCGGCTTGGGGGCGGCGGCCTCGAGCTGTGTCATTTGGCCTCCTCACAAGCTTTGTCAGTCTGGCTGGGCGTGGCGGTCGATGTGGGCGTTCCGGGGGGTGCGGTACCGCCCGGGGAGGGCGCTGCTCCGGAGGCCGACGGGGCGGTGGTGGAAGTGGGCGACGATGTGGGGCAGTCGTCCGCCGGCGACGTGGTGCCGGTCAGGTCCAGGTTCTTGACGATCCGCTGGGCGTCATAGAGGTCGCGCGCGGGTACCGTCTGGCGGACCCGCTGCTGCGAAAATTCCGGGAGGTCCGACATCTTGATGTCCGTCACTGTCTCCAGGGTCGACAGTTGGATGGGTCCCAGGCGCTGTGAAACGCCGTTGTAGATGGCAACCCGCTGGTCGTATTCGCCGATGTAGTAGCGCGTCTGCGTCCAGGCATAGCCGAGCCAGAGGCCGACGCTCAGGATTACGAGCAGCGCGGCAGCCGTGGCGATGGTGACCCAGCGGCGCGGCTTCGCGGCAGGCTTGTATTCGTCGGTTTCCTCACGGCCCTGATCCGACTTGTGCGTGAGCACGGTCGCGGCGCGGCGGGCGACGGTCCGGCCGGCGATCGTGGGGATGGAACCGGCTTCAGCGGCCGTGGCGGCCGCGCCAACGAGCTCATGCGGACGCGTTGAAAGTTCCTCGCGGAGAACGGCAGCCGAAAGGTGCTCGCCCAGATGCGGGTCCGTGGTGGTGGAGGGTTCAGCCGGTTTGGGTGCCTGTCCGGGGCGGCTGGTGCCGGCGTTCCCGCCGTCACTGCTCCCGGTTCGGTCGTCGCCGCCGGCGTCGTCTCCGGCAGGCTTCGGTGCGGAGCCAGCGGCAGCCCCGGGGGCGGCTTCCGGGGACTTTGCCCCGCCAGTCCCGCCGGTCGCCTCCGGCAGATGTGTCTCTTCGTCAGGAATTTTGGCAGCGGGCGCCGGGGTGCTCGCCAGGGCGGCCGCGCCGGCAGCAATTGCGCTGCCTGCCTGCGGCTGGACGATTTCGACGGCGGCCGTGCGGACGTCGTCGGGGGTTTGCTCCACGATTTCCAGCATGACCACGGTGACGTTGTCAGGGGCGCCGGCCTCAAGGGTCAGGTCCACGAGCGTTTCGACGCATTCGCGCAGGTCCTGGGTCTCGCGGACCGTACGTTCCACCACGTGTCCCGCAACGTAGTTCAGGCCGTCGGAGCAGAGGAGCCACCGTTCGCCGGGTTCGACGTCAAGGGTGGCCAGATCGAGCTCGGGGCTGGCATCGACGTCGCCCAGGACCCGCATCAGAACGTTCTTGTGCGGATGTGTTTCCGCTTCCTCCGGGCGCAGCCGGCCCTCGTCGATGAGCCTTTGGACGAACGTGTGGTCGACGCTGATCTGCTTGAATTCGCCGTTGCGCAGCCGGTAGGCCCGGGAGTCGCCGATATGGGCGAAGTGCAGTTTGCCTTCGGCCAGGAGCAGGGCCGTGACAGTGGTTCCCATCCCGGCAAGCTTGGGGTTGATGTGGACCAGTTCGGACAGGAGGGAATTGGCGGTCTGGATTTCGTCCGCCAGCACGGTTCCCGCGTCGCCGTCGTAATTGCCGTGGTCCAGGTGGAGCATGTCCAGGACAGTCGCCGCGGAGGCCACGTCACCCCCGGCGTGGCCGCCCATGCCGTCGGCCACAACGGCCAGGTGCCGGCCGACGTAGGCGGAGTCATCATTTTTGGCGCGGATGCGTCCCACATCCGAGCGGGCGGCGTAGCGCATGATGAGCGGCCGCATCGGGGTTGGGCCCTTTTCGGCGGGGATCTCCGGGACGGCCACGGCTATGGCCTCAATTCGATGACCGTCTTGCCGATTCTCACGGGGACACCGAGCTCCACCGGGAGGGCTCGGGTGAGCTGCTGATTGTTGAGATACGTGCCATTGGTCGAGCCAAGATCCTCGATGAACCAGCGGCTGCCCTGCGGGAACAGCCGGGCGTGCCGGCCTGAGGCGTAGTCGTCCTCAAGGACCAGCGTGGCTTCCTGCGCGCGACCCAACAGGATGGGACTCTCGGCAAGCGGGATGGTGTGGCCTTTGAGCGGACCCTCTGTGACAACCAACTGCCGGGCCTGCTGTTTCGCGGGCGGCGGAGCGGCTTCCGCCAGTTCGGGATGTTTGCGTACCTGGCGGGCAGTCGGGGCACCCATGGAGGCCTTCCGGCCGATCATCAGGTCCCGGCGCATGGTGGACACGATGCTGAAGATAAGGACCCACAGCAACAGGAGGAACCCGAAGCGCAGGGCCGTAATGGTCAGTTCGCTCACTGGCGGCCACCGGAGTTGGCGGGCAAAAGGCGGAAGATGATTTTGGTCCGTCCCATCGTGATGGTGGAGCCGTCAGTAAGGTCTACGCTGCCTACGACCTTGTGTCCGTTGACGTAGCTGCCGTTGGTGGATCCCAGGTCGACGGCCTCTGTAGTGCCGTTGGTGGTGCGGATTTCAAGGTGGCGGCGGGAAACCCCGGTGTCGTCCACCAGGATGTCGGCCTCCGACGACCGGCCCAAAACGATGGACGCGGCATTCAGGGAGTATCGCTGTCCGTCAATGTCCAGGACCGGCTGGAGCCGAACCGGCTGGCGGCTCGGAGCAGCCGGGACGCTGTTCCGTGGCACGGGCGGAGCCGCAGCGGAACCGGAGGCGTTCTCAGTCTTTGAATCAATCTCGAAATCGCCCGCGCGGATTTCTTCGTCGCGGCGGAAGGAAATGCGGACCGAACCGCGGAGCGTGTAGCCCTGGCTCCGGACGTGGTTGATGACCACGTCACAAAGTTCTTCCGCCAGGGGCGTGCCCCACTCCTGTGCCCGCTTGAAGTCGTCGGCGCTGAGGCGGACGTCAAAAACATTGGGGGCAAGTGTGCGTCCGGCGGCGATGGTGATGGCCTTGTGGTCCACTTCCCGGCGAAGACGGCTGGCGATTTCCACAGGCTCAACCTGGGCGCGCGAACCGGTGGAGAAGACACCGCGGACGGCCTTTTCGATGCCGCGCTCGACTTTGTCCAGCATTCCCATGGCACCTCTCCTCTCCTGACGGCTGCGGGGCAGCACACGTTTCGGAACTCAGTTCACAACATTGCCGGGAGTGCGCCGGGGACGGGCACTCCTACATCAGATACTACTGGGCAGGGCTGTGAATGACCTTAATGCACAACGCCGGGGCGGGCAGAATAGTTCATCCGGGCCTGCGCTGGCGCGGTTCGGACCGCATCATCCGAAGGCCCCATCCCTGAGCGCGTTTCTGCCCGGACGGACAGCGGCAGGGCCCGATTGGTGTTTTGCCGTGGTTGTCCGTTATGCTTGATCTCGCTGCTTTTGCAAGGCTGGGAGTCCGGAAATCGGGCGTCTTGTCGGGTGAGAGAAGTTGCGCGCGAGTGGCGGAACGGCAGACGCGCTGGCTTCAGGTGCCAGTGTCCGAAAGGGCGTGGGGGTTCAAATCCCCCCTCGCGCACGCAAATGGAAGAACCCCGGTCTTAGGACCGGGGTTCTTCTGCTTTAACCTGACTCGCACGGCTTCTCCCTGCGGCGCGGTCCATTCCCCCTGGCGTTGCCGGGGGATTTCACCGTAAGGCGGGGAGGAACCGCACAGGTCGGATCAGGTGCGCGGGCCGACGTCTGGTTTAACCGCAGTGACCGGGCAGCCGGCTTCGAGGATGACGCGCTGGGCAGTGCTGCCCAGGAACAGCTTCCCCACCGGGGAGCGCCGCCGAACGCCGATCACTATCAGCTCAACATCCTCCTCATAGGAGGCATCGATCATGAAGTCCGCCGCGTCAGTGCCTTCGGTGGGGCGGAGTGCGGCCTGGACACCTGCGGCCGCTGCCGTGGCGATGGCGTGGCGGATGTCCGACTCCGCCTCGGCGGATGCCTCGCCCGCGGCGGGGCCCATGATCTGCAAGGCGGTTTTTCGCAGTGCCGCCTCCCCGATGGCGGCACTCAGCGCGGCACGGCCCTCCTGGCTGGCGACGTAGCCCACTGCCACGCTCATGCCTGCACCGCCGTCAGGACCGAACCCGTGGCCGCGAACTGCCGCAGGTTGGCGAGGGTAAGTTCTGCCATGGCCGCCCTCGTTTCGTGGGTCCCGCTCCCGAGGTGCGGCAGGAGCACCACGTTGTCCAGGGTGAGGAGGTCTTCCGGGACCTTCGGTTCCTCCGCAAAGACATCCAACCCGGCGCCGGCCAGCCGTCCGGCCAGCAGGGCAGCTACGAGAGCCTCCTCATCCACCACGGATCCGCGGGCGATGTTGATCAGGTAGCCCTTGGGCCCGATCGCATTGATGACGTCGGCGTCCACGAGTTTGGCCGAACCGGGTCCGCCTGCGGCGGCGACAATCAGCACGTCGCAACCGGCAGCGAGTTCGCGCGGTGAGGCTTTGTATTCATAGCTGACCCCGGCCACCGGATTGCGGCTGTGGTAGCTGATGTCGCAGTCGAAGCCTTCCAGCCTTCGGGCGATGACGCGCCCGATTCGGCCGAGTCCGAGAATGCCCACTCTCTGGCCGCTGGCTTTGGTGGCCAGGGGGAAGTTGCCTTGGCTGAGCCAGTCGCCGCGGCGGACGAAGCGGTCCGCGGCGCTTACCCGGCGCAGGACGTCCAGGTACAAGGCGATGGCAGTGTCCGCCACGCAGTCGTTGAGGACATCGGGGGTGTTACTGACGGTGATGCCGCGCCGGGCGGCCTGGGCAACGTCCGTCGTGTCGTAACCGACGCCGAAGTTGATGACCGCGCGAAGGTTGGGCAGGGCGCGCATCAGGTCCGGTCCGACGCCGAACTTTCCGGAGGTCACGGCAACCTCGAAGGTCCCGCCGTGGTGCTGCAGGAATTCTTCCCGCTCCGGGGTGGAGTCGGGGAGCCGCACGGCGTCGTACTCGCTCCTGATGGATTGTTGGACGGTTGGCATGAGTGGCCCTACCTGCAGGACAGCGATGTTCTTCATATCTGCACCCTAGGTTTCCGATCCATACGCGTCCAACATGTAAATGGCATGGATCGATGCCCGAAGTGTATCGATTGGACTACTTTGGCGGAACCGCGCGGATTTCCGCGATAAGTGGCGCCCATCATGGGGTGCCGGCGCCACGACCGGGCCAAGCCGCGCGTCCCCGGAGGGCGGCGAAAACCTTGTGGAGCCCTTTGGACCTCAACTAGCTTGAGTCCAGCGCGGCCCGAAACACCTGATCTTGTTGCCTGTTCCACTGGCGCAAGCGCACCCCCTGCCGCAAACACCCAATTCGGAGGAATCCAATGACGTCTTCTTCAAAGCCCCCATTTCCCGTTGCCTTGCTCAAATGGCCGGCCCTGGCATCCGTCGCGGTGCTCGGTCTTAGCGGGTGCTCAGTAGCCAATTCCGACGCCGGCGCCGCCTCCTCGAATACAGTGCGCGTGGTGCTCGGCCAGGAACCGCCCACCCTGGAAGCCTGTGAGTCGAACCTGACCTCCACCGGTGTTGTGGTGCGCTCGAACGTCACCGAACCGCTGATTGAACGCAACCCCCAGAGCGGCGAACTCGAGCCCAAGCTCGCCACTGAATGGAAAGCCACCACGGCCACCGAGTGGACCCTGAAGCTCCGGGAAGGCGTGACCTTCCAGGACGGCACGCCGTTCAATGCCGAAGCCGCCGCCTTCACCATCGAAAGAGCGGTCAACTCCAAGCTTGGCTGCAACGTGGAGGGCTACGTCTTCGGCGACGCGGACCTCGCCGTAAAGGCCGTGGATGCCACCACCCTGACCGTGACCACCCCCGAACCTGATCCGATCCTGCCGCTGCGCCTTTCGTTCCTCGAAGTGGTTCCGACGTCCACGAGCGCCACGGAGAAAGTCCGTGAGCCAATCGGCACCGGTCCGTACAAGATCGAGAAGTGGGACGCCGGCCAGAAGATCACGCTGGCCAGCTGGGACGGTTACTGGGGAGACAAGCCCGCCTACGCCAAGGCCGAATACCAGTGGCGCTCCGAGAGCTCGGTGCGCGCTGCCATGGTCACCAGCGGCGAAGCTGACGTTGCCATGGGGCTGAGCCCGGACGACAACATCGGAGACCTTGGCGTCGACTACCCGAACAACGAGACGGTGGCCCTGCGGCTCGACGCGAACGAGGCCCCGCTCAATGACATCCGCGTACGCCAGGCAGTCAATTACGCGCTGGACAAGGAGGGAATCGTCAACTCGCTCTACCAGGGCAAGCACCAGGTGGCTGCCCAGCTAATTCCCGAAGGCATCGTGGGGCACAACGCGGAACTGAAGGGCTGGCCGTTCGACCTGGACAAGGCGAAGTCCCTCGTAGCCGAGGCAAAGGCCGCGGGCGTTGATACGTCCGCGCAGATCTCGCTCGTGGTCCGCAGCGCACAGTTTCCCAAGATCACTGAACTGGCCCAGGTCCTCCAGGAGCAGCTGAGCCAGGCCGGCCTGAACGTGAAGCTGAAGATGCTCGAAACCAGCCAGCACCTGACGTACCAGGTCCGCCCGTTCGCGGACGACGAAGGCGCAGTTGCCCTGATGACCCAGCACGGCAACCAGGCCGGTGATGCGGCCTTCACGGTTGACCAGTACATGCTGTCCACCGGAGCGCAGAGCTACTTCGGCACGCCTGAGTTCGACGCCATGATCAAGAAGGCGGACGCGGCCTCCGGCGATGAACGGAAGAAGGACTTCGAGGAGATCTTCGCCTACCAGAACGACAAGGTTGTCCAGTTTGCCCACATCTCGCACCAGACCGGCATCATCGGCAAGGCCAAGTCCGTGAAATACACGCCGAATTCGTCCAGTGGCGACGAGCTGCGTGTCTCGGAAATGACCCCGGCAAACTAGCGCGGACCTCCGGGAAAGAAGGACAGCCATGCTGATCTACCTGAGAAAGCGGATTGTCTCCAGCGCTTTGCCGCTGCTGGTGGTGATCGTTGGCGTGTTCGCGCTGGCCAGAATGACGGGAAACCCCGCCAGCCTCTACCTGCCGCTGAATGCCACCCAACAGATGCGCGACGACTTCACCGCGCGGCACGGGCTGGACCAGCCGCTGCTGGTGCAGATGGCCGACTACTTCGGCGGAGTGCTCCGGCTCGATTTCGGGCAGTCGCTGCGCACGGGGCAGGATGCCGCGGCCATGGCGCTGCGTGCCTTCCCCGCCACCCTGCAGCTGGCCGCCACCACCATGGTGCTGGCGGTGCTGCTGGCCCTGGTGGTCGGTTGCTGGGCTGCGCTGAAGCCGAACGGCATTGCGGACCGCATCTCAAGTTTCGTCTCGATGGCTGCCGCGTCGATCCCGGACTTCTGGCTGGCAATCGTGGGCATCTGGGTCTTCGCCATTACCCTGGGCTGGCTCCCGACATCAGGTGTGTCGGGAGCCGGCGCCTGGGTGCTGCCCATCGCCACGTTGCTCCTGCGGCCGTTCGGCGTGCTGGTCCAGATCGTCCGCGGCTCCATGGTCTCCGCCCTTTCGGAGCCCTACATCAAACTGGCCCGCAGCCGCGGAGCAGGCGAACTCCGCGTGGTCACCCACCACGCGCTCCGCAATGCGGCCGCCCCTGCGCTGACGGTGGCCGGCGACCTGACCGTGGGCCTCGTCAACGGCGCCGTGGTGGTGGAGACCATCTTCGGCTGGCCGGGGATCGGAAAGCTCATGATCGATTCGATCCTGCAGCGGGACTTCGCCGTCCTGCAGGCAGCCGTCCTGCTCACTGCCGTCGCGATCTTTGCCCTGAACATCCTCATCGACATGGGGTACGCGCTGCTGGACGCGCGCGTCCGTCCCGTCACAGTTAAGGCTTAGGAGTAGCCATGAAGAGTTCACTGACTGAGGGTGTGGCGCCGGAGCAGCTGCCGGTGGCCCACGAACACCAGAACGAAAAGAATGACGGAAAACAGGATGGAAAGCTGAGCCTCTTCCGTCTCCTGCTCAAGGACCGCTTTGCTACCGTCTCTGCGCTGATCCTGCTGTTCGTCGGCCTGACCGCCCTTGTCGGCCCCGCGCTGATGGGCGATTTGGCCACCAAACAGAACCTGCTGTTCGCCAACAAAGCACCTTTCACACTGGCGCACGGCTGGGAATACTTCCTGGGAAGTGATTCGCTGGGCCGCAGCATGCTGGCCCGCCTGGTGGTGGCGAGCCGGACCACCCTGTCCGTCGCTTTGCCGGCGGTGGCCGGGGCCCTGTTCGTTGGCTCCCTGTGGGGCGTGTGGGCAGGCTATCACCGGGGCTGGCGGGAGAACGTGTCCATGCGCATCGCCGACGTGATCATGAGTTTCCCGTCCCTGCTGCTCGCCGTCGTCGTGCTTTATGTGTTCAGCCCCAGCGCAGCAAACATCGTGCTGATCCTGGCCCTTACCCGCATCCCTATATACCTGCGCACCGCACGTGCCGAGTCGGCGGAGCTCCAGAGCCGGACATTTGTTGATGCGGCACGCACGTTCGGCGCCAAGCCAAACGCGATCATCGTCAGGCACGTCATCCCGGTGGTGCTGCCGACGCTCCTGACGCTGGCCACGCTCGAGTTCTGCTACGTGATGCTTGCCGAGTCGTCACTGAGCTTCCTGGGCATCGGCATCCAGCCTCCGGACGTCAGCTGGGGCCTGATGGTCTCCCAGGGCCGGCAGTACCTGCAGACCGCGTGGTGGCTGTCGATCTTCCCCGGTGTTGCCATCGTGGTCACCACCATCGCCGCCAACGTCCTCGCCGCCTGGCTGCGGATCGCTACCGATCCCGCCCAGCGCTGGCGCCTCGCACTTCCCCGCAAGCGGCTAATCGCCCGCATCCCAGACAAGGAGGCAAAGCCGTGAAAACAGCTACCGACCAAGCGCCCGCCAAACGCTCGCGTGCCGCAGCCGCAGCAACAGCCGCAGGCACAGGGCAGGCGAAGGCGCACGACGTCGTCCTGCAGGTCCGCGACCTCGCGGTGGACATCCGCACACACCGTGGCACAGTGCGCGCCGTCAACAGCGTGGCTTTCGAGGCCCGCGCCGGAGAGACGCTGGCGCTGCTCGGGGAATCAGGCTGCGGAAAATCCATGACAGCCAAGGCACTTGCCGGGATCATGGATCCCGTCTGCGACCTGGCTGACGGTGAGATCCTCCTCAACGGCACCGACCTCGCCGCGCTCAGCGCCAAGGAACGGCTCAAGTTTGCCGGGCCCGAGCTGGGCATCGTCTTCCAGGACGCCCTGACTGCGCTGAACCCGGTCTACACGGTGGGCACGCAACTGGGTGAGGCCTTCCGTATCCACCGCGGCCTCAACGCCAAGCAAGCACGGGCTGAGGCGATTGACCTGATGAAGCGCGTCGGAATCCCCGAACCGGAATCCAGGATCAATTCCTACCCCCACCAGTTCTCCGGCGGCATGCGCCAGCGCATCCTCATCGCTATGGCCGTTGCCCTCAACCCGCGCCTGCTGATCGCCGATGAACCCACCACCGCCCTGGACGTCACAGTGCAGGCGCAGATCATGCAACTTCTGCGGAAGCTCCGGGAGGAGGGCCGGATGGCCGTCATCCTCATTACCCACGACCTTGCGGTGGTGGCCGAGGAGGCCGACTCCGTGGCCGTGATGTACGCCGGCAACGTGGTGGAGAGCGGACCGGTCTCCGAGGTTTTCGCCGACCCGCGCCACCCCTACACCAAAGGGCTGCTGGAATCGGTGCCCGTCCACCTGGAGCGCGGCGCCCGGCTGAAGTCAATTGCCGGCAGTCCGCCGGAGCTCCACGACATTCCCGCCGGCTGCGTCTACCAATCCCGCTGCCCGCTGGTGCAGGACATCTGCCGGGCGGAGCGGCCCGTGCTCCGTCCGGTCACCCCGGTTACAGGCACACCGGTCACTGGCGCTCCGGTCTCAGGCACACCCGTGAACGTCCCTTCCGGCACGGAGCCGCGGCCCACGCGCACCGCCGCCTGCCACTTCAGCGAGGAGATCAACAATGTCTGAGCCGCTTCTGAAAATTGACGGCCTGACCAAAACGTTCCATGTGGCCAAGAGCGCCAGCGGAAACACCCGGCTCAAGGCCCTGGACGGCATCAGCCTGACAGTGGGCCGGGGGGAGACGCTCGGGCTGGTGGGCGAGTCCGGCTGCGGCAAGTCCACGCTGGCGCGGACCCTGATGATGCTGGAAACACCGGACGAGGGGACCGTGAGCTTTGAGGGAACCAACCCGTTCGGGCTCCGCGGCAAGGAACTGCTGAGCTGGCGGCGGCGCGTGCAGATGGTCTTCCAGGACCCGTTCGCCTCCCTGAACGCGCGGATGAACGCCGGCGACATCATCGCCGAGCCCTGGGCCACCCACCGTGGCCTCTACCCGACGTCCCGGGAACGCGAGGCCAGGGTCCGCGAGCTGCTCCACATGGTGGGGCTGCGCCCCTCCGACGCACGCAAGTCGCCGCAGGAATTCTCCGGCGGCCAGCGCCAGCGCATCGGCATCGCCCGTGCCCTGGCCCTGAACCCGGATGTCATCATCCTCGACGAGCCGGTCTCGGCCCTGGACCTTTCCGTCCAGGCGCAGGTCCTGAACCTGCTCAACGAGCTCCAGCAGGAACTCGGGGTGTCCTACATCTTCATCTCGCACGACCTGACCGTGGTACGCCATGTGGCGGACAGGGTGGCCGTGATGTACCTCGGCCGGATCATCGAGACAGGGGCCACCGAGGAAGTCTTTGACCACCCCCGGCATCCCTACACTGCGGCCCTGATGTCAGCGTCCCCCAAGCTGGACGTCACCGGAACCAAGCGGGACAGGATTGTCCTCCAGGGCGAGCTGCCCTCTCCGCTGGATCCGCCGTCGGGCTGCCGTTTCCGGACGCGGTGCTGGAAAGCCGAGGACATCTGCGCTGAACTGTCGCCGGAGCCGCAGGTCCTGGCGGCCCCTGACGGCACGAAGCATGTTGCCGAGTGCCATTTCCCGCTCGATTCCATCAAGGGCCTGACCGGCGCCACGGCCGCGGCCATGTCCACTGCCGCTGCTGCCGCCCAGTGACGGAACCTGAGTGACTGGTGCGGAGTATGCCGTCATCGCCGGGGTGGTCTTCCTGGCCGCGTGCCTGCAGGCGTCCAGCGGCTTCGGCATGGGCATGCTCGCAGCGCCGGTGATCGCGATGGTGGATCCGGCGCTGCTTCCGGCCACGCTGATCCTCCTCGCCTTCCTGGTCACCGTGATGGTGACCGTGCGGGAGCGCCAAAGCCTGGATCTGAGGGGCACGGGCTGGGCTTTGGTGGGCCGGATTCCCGGGAGTTTCGTTGGTGCGTGGCTGGTGACGGTGCTGTCCAAGGAAGGCCTCGCCTGGGTAGTGGTGGCCGTGGTGCTGACCGGCCTGGTGCTGGCGGGCCGCGGCTGGGCGCCCCGCCCCGTCCGCGCCAACCTGATCGCTGCCGGCGCGGCCTCCGGCATCATGGGCACCGCCACCTCCATCGGCGGCCCGCCCATGGCCCTGGTCTGGCAGGGACACCATGGTCCCAAGCTGCGCGGCACCATGAGCGCGTTCTTTATGGCGGGATCGTCGATTTCGATGGTGATGCTGTGGATGACCGGCGCGGTCACTCCGGAGATGCTTTCCCTGGCGCTGTGGATGGTTCCTGCGGCCGTTGGCGGCTACGCGGCATCCCGGTTCGTTAATCGCTTCCTCAACGCCGCACGCCTGAAGGCACTGGCCTTGGGGGCGTCGGCGCTGGGAAGCTGCATGCTGATCGTGCAGTTGGTCCTGGCGGCTCCGTAGCCTTAACGGGCCTTGGCTGGGCGGCTAGGCAGCCGGGAACTTGCTACGCAGCCGGAACGGGCCGTTGCACCATGTTCGCGAGCTCCCCGCCGCGCGCCAGCAGCCCGATGTTGGCGGCAATGTCCGCCGCCCGGCGTTCAAAGGTGATGCGCGCATGACCGGAATGGTGCGGAGTCAGGACGGTGTTCTGCAGGGACGCGAACGGCAGTTCCGCAGGCGGAACCATGCCATCCGCGGGCGACCCCCACCAGACGTCGAGGCCCGCTCCGGCGATGCGCCGTTCCTTCAGGGCTGCGTACAGCGCGCCCTGGTCAACCACGGGTCCGCGTGCCACGTTAATAAGGAACGCCGAGGGTTTCATGGAAGCCAGTTCGGCCGCCCCGATCATCCCTTCTGTGTCGGAACCCAGCGGCACGGTCACCACTACGACGTCGGACGCGGCCAGGAGCCCGTGGAGCTCGTGGTTTCCGCCCACCCAGTCGAGGCGGACTCCCTGTGGCAGGACGGCTGACGGATTGCGCCGCACGGCCCGGACCTTCATGCCCAGCATTCCGGCGACGCGGGCAACTTCAGCGCCGATGGAACCCAGGCCCACCAACCCCAGCGTCAGGTCGGCGAGGACGGGATGGAACGGCACGCCGTCGGCCGTTGCGATGGTCCGCCACTGCCCCCGGCGGATCTCCCGGTCGGCGGCGGCAACATTGCGGGAAAGCATCAGGGTGACCATCAGGACGTGCTCTGCGATGGGCCGTGCGTGGTGGAAGGTGTTGGCCACCAGGGCTGACGGCACCAGGTGCGGGAAGGAGATCTTGTCGTAGCCTGCACCCGTGACATGGACCAGCCGCACGCGGCCGGCAGCCTCCGCTTCCGTGGGGCCGAGGGAGGAGCAAACCACGACGTCGGCGCCCGCCAGGGCGCTAAGCCGGCGTTCGGGAGTCCAAGCCGCAGCCATGTCCCACTGGTGAGTGCCGCCGTCGGCCCTTAGCTTTTCCTCAAAGCGGCTGATGATGGGGTCCGTAACCACGATCTTCAGTGATTCCAGGCGGTCCGGATTCTGCTCCCCGGGGTTTACCACCGGGGGCTCTGAAGTTCATAGGAGGGGTGGAGCCGCTGCATATAGCCGGTGTCATCCCGGCTCCTGAGTCCGCAGTCCAGGTACTGGCGGTGCAGGCGTTCGAGTGCGTCACGGTCCACCTCGATTCCCAGGCCCGGGCCGGCGGGGACCTTGACGGCGCCGTCCGCGAACGTGAACACGCCGCCGGCAATGACGTCCTCCGACGGGTCCTTCCACGGCCAGTGCGTATCGCACGCGTAATCGAGGTTCGGGGTGGCTGCCGCCAAATGGACCATGGCGGCGAGGCTGATGCCCAGGTGGGAGTTCGAGTGCATTGACAGCCCCAGGCCGAACGTCTCGGTGATGCCGGCGAGGAACTGGGTGCGGCGGAGGCCGCCCCAGAAGTGGTGGTCCGAGAGGATGACATCCACTGCGCCGGCAGCCACGGCAGGCGCCACGTCCGCGAAGCTGACCACACACATGTTCGTGGCCAGCGGCATGTCCACGTCCCGGCGCACGGCCGCCATGCCCTCAATGCCGGGCGTGGGGTCTTCAAGGTACTCCAGAATGCCGTGCAATTCCTTGCCCACGCGGATGGAGGTCTCCACCGTCCAGGCGCCGTTGGGGTCGATGCGGAGGGGCAGATCGGGGAACTCCGCACGGAGGGCGTGGATGGCCGCGATCTCTTCTTCCGGCGCGAAGACGCCGGCCTTCAGCTTGAGCGCGCTGAAACCGTAGCGGTCCACCATGGTCCGGGCCTGCTTTACGATCCCGGCAGGATCCAGGGCCGCGCCCCAGGCGTCGTCTTCCTGGCCTGGGTGGCCCGCCCATTTGTAGAACAGGTACCCGCTGAACTGCACTGAGTCGCGGACGGCGCCGCCCAGGAGGTCGCTGACCGGCCGGCCGAGGAGCTTGCCCTGGATATCCAGGGCTGCGACGTCGAAGGCGGACAGCACGCGGTCGATTGTGCTCGAGCCGGTGACCATGCCGCTCATGCCGTGGCCGCCCTGGATGGTGTCCTGCTCCAGTGCCTGGACGATGCGGCTGCGCAGCCCGTTGATGTTGAAAACGTCCGTCCCGGGGAGGGCCGCAGCTGCGAGCTGGAGCCGGGCAACGTGGCCGGCATCGCCGTAGGTTTCACCGAAACCTGATACCCCGGCGTCCGTCCGGACCTCCACGATGGCACGCAGCGCGAACGGTTCGTGGACGCCCACGGTGTTCAGGAGCGGCGGGTCCTTGAAGGCCACCGGTGTGATGGAGACGCCCGTAATCCTGGCCTGGTTGACGTGCTGGGCGGGATCGTATGCCTGGTCCACTGCGCTGTGCTCCTTGGGTTGGCTCGGGGGTTGATTTACCTGCTCCGTTCACCGACCATAAGGGGAGTCATCGATCCAAGTCCAAGCCAATTTGTGCACTCAACAATTCAGTAAAGGTATGAATGTTCTCCCTACCCCAGTTAGAAGCGTTCGTGGCCGTTGCTGAAGAACTCCACTTCGGCGCCGCGGCTGAGCGGCTCAACATGACGCAGCCGCCGCTGAGCCGCCAGATCCAGATGCTCGAAAAGAAGCTGGGAACCCAGCTCTTCGGCCGCACCAGCAGGAAAGTGGAGCTGACCGCCGCAGGCGCCACCCTGCTTCCGCGGGCGCGGCAGATCCTGGATATGTGTATCAAGACGGACTTGGATGTCCGTCGGGTGTCCTCCGGCGAGGCGGGCGCCATCACGGTGGGGTACACGGCCATAGCGGGGCAGAGTGCGCTGCCGGTGATGCTGCGTCGTGCCGCGGAGGGGATGCCCGGGGTGTCGTTTGTGCTCCGGGAACTGGTCTCAACGGACCAGATGGACGGGCTGGTGAAGGGCAGTGTGGACATCGGCCTGCTGCGGCCCATAGTCGCCCGGCCGGGCGTGGTGTCCCGGCCGCTCATGCAGGACCGCCTGGTGGTGGCGCTGCCTGAGGGGAGTTCACTGCTGGGCAACATGGCGGCGCCGAAGGGGGAGCCGCTGCCCCTGGGGTCCCTGGACAGGCTGCCGTTGCTGATGTATTCCACCAAGGAGGCCCGGTACTTCCACGACCTGGTGCTCCGGCTGTTTGCCAGCGCCGGCGCCCATGCCAACATCACCCAATATGCGAGCCAGGTTCCGGCTCTCCTGGCCTTCGTCCAGGCCGGTCTGGGTGTGACACTGGTCCCCGCCTCCGCCATGGCTTTCGCCCCCGCCGGAGTGGAATTCCACGAGATCGACGGACGGCACGGCATTCAGGAGCTGAACCGGGTGGACCTGGAGCTGGCGTGGAACGAAGAAACAGCCAACCCCGCTGTCCTGCGGCTTCTTAGGCTAATCGAGACGTTCTGACCGGCGCACTGACCTTCGCCTGACCGGACGGGGCCTACTGACGACCGGCCCGGAGGCGCCGCCTCGAGTTGGCCAGGTGGCTGCGCATGGCAGCCGACGACGACGGTACGTCGCCTTCCGCGATGGCCGCATAGATGGATTCGTGCTCGTGGACCACTTGTTCGAAGTGGTCGCGGGCATAGTGTTCGACACCGGTCATCAGCCGGGTGCGGGGCATGGCGATCATGGTCTGGCCCAGCGATGCGAGGCAGTCCGAGTAGAAGGGGTTTCCCGACGCCGCGGCGATTGCCTTGTGGAATTCGTAGTCGGACTTCATGGCGTGCGCGGGGTGGTCGCCGCTGGCGGTGAACTCCTCCAGGGCGTTCAGGACGGCCTTCAGTTGCCGGTCCGTCCGGTTGCGGGCAGCAAGGGCGGCTGCTTCAGCCTCGACGCCGATCCTGAACTCGAGCAGGTGGAGCCGGTCCTCCATGCTCGCCACCGGCCGGCCTCCCGGTGCCAACGGATCGCCGTGCGGGGGCGGGGTCAGCGCGAAGCTGCCCCGCCCGCGTTCGGTTTCGACGAGTCCTTCGGCCTGCAACCGGGTGAGGGCTGCCCGGACCACGGTGCGGCTGACGCCGAACTCGCCGATCAGCGTGCTTTCGCTCGGAAGCTTGTCGCCGGGCTGGATGACGCCGTCAACGATGCGCGTGCGAAGGTCGGCGGCGAGGTCCGCGGTCAGGTTCCGGCTCATGCGTTCAAGGTTACGCGCCGAACTCCACGGACTCGGTGGTCCAGGCCCGGGCCTGGTCACTGAGGGTCACGCCCAGGCCCGGGCGGTCCGGAACCAGCATGCGGCCGTTCTTGGTTTCGAGGCGCTCGTTGAACAGCGGGTCCAGCCAGTCGAAGTGCTCCACCCACGGTTCGCGGGGGTAGGCGGCGGCGAGATGGAGGTGGATCTCCATGGCGAAGTGCGGTGCGAGTCCCAGCCCGCGCTCGTCCGCCAGCGCGGCCAGGCGCAGGAACTGGGTGATGCCGCCGACGCGGGGAGCATCGGGCTGGATGATGTCGCAGCCGTTGGCATTGATCAGGCCCTTGTGCTCGGCCACGGAGGCCAGCATCTCGCCGGTGGCGATGGGGGTGTCCAGGACGTTGGCGAGGTGGGCGTGGCCCTCGAAATCGTAGGCGTCCAGCGGTTCTTCGATCCAGATGAGGTTGAATTCCTCCAACTGCCGGCCCATGCGCAGGGCGGTGGCGCGGTCCCATTGCTGGTTGGCATCCACCATGAGCGGAACGTCCCAGCCGATGTGTTCGCGGATTCCGGCGACGCGGCGCAGGTCCTCTTCGCTGTCCGGAAGGCCGACCTTGATCTTGATGCCGCCGATTCCCTCCTCGATGGACTGGGCGGCGCGTGCCTTGACCTCGTCCAATGAGGCGTTGAGGAAACCGCCGGACGTGTTGTAGGTCTGGACGGAGTCGCGGTAGGAGCCGAGGAGCTTGGCCAGGGGCAGGCCGGCGCGCTTGGCCTTGAGGTCATAGAGGGCAATGTCGATCGCGGCCAGTGCCTGGGTGGCAACACCCGAACGGCCCACGGAAGCGCCGGCCCAGAGGAGCTTGGTGTAGATCTTGCCGATGTCATTGGGGTCCTCGCCGATGATGCCCTCGGCCACCTCCTTGGCATGCGCGTACTGGGCCGGCCCGCCTGCGCGCTTGGAGTAGCTGAAGCCGATGCCGCTGTGTCCCTGCTCGGTGGTGATTTCCGCGAAGAGGAAGGCCACCTCCGTCATGGGCTTCTGGCGGCCGGTGAACACCTTGGCGTCGCTGATCGGCACGGCCAGGGGAAGTCTTGCAGTGGAAAGTTTTACGTGGCGGATGAGGTCTACGGTGCTCATGGGTGCTCCTTGAAAGCAGGATGTCCGGGCTACATTGCCCTCCTGGTTAGAGTACAAGTCTTCAACTTGTATTACAAGTATCCGTCAGGCCTGGTGGGGGTTGCGGGATTTCGGATGACGGAGGGCAGGGTAGTTCACATGCTGAGATCGGCATCTCATTATGTGGCGGTGCCTTTTAGAATCCAACGTATGAGTAACGGCCACCCCAACCTGCAGCCCTTTGTCGACTGGAACTGGTGCGTCAGCAATCCAAGGGGGTACGTCCTCGTTGATACGCGATGGTATCTGGATGGTTCCTCGGGTAGGGACGCTTACCGTGCGGGCCATATCCCCGGTGCCGTGTTCGTCGACATGGATACGTGGCTTTCTGGCCCGGCCTCCAAAGAGGCAGGTCGGAACCCGCTGCCCGACCCCGAAGTGTTTGCACAAGGGATGCGGGAAAGCGGCATAGCTGACTCCGATGTCGTCGTTGCATATGACGACGCCGGTGGCGTCATAGCCGCGAGAATCGTATGGATGCTTCGGTCGGTAGGCAGAAGCGCTGCAGTCCTTGACGGCGGCATTGGCAGTTACCCAGGGGAGCTCGATACAAAGGAGCCGAAAAGATCGACCAGCGACTTTTCAGTCCAGGGATGGCCCACGGCTCTGCGGGCGGATATTGCGGAAGCGTCTTCGGGCCAATACAAGGTCGTGGACGCGAGGAACCGTGACCGCTTTGAGGGACGTCAAGACCCTGTCGACCCTCGCCCCGGCCACATACCAGGAGCAGTAAATGTGCCTTGCCGAGAGAACCTCGACTCATCAGGAAGACTATTCGCGGCCGAGCGTCTTCGCGCGAATTTTGAACGTGCAGGAATTGCCGCGGCCGAGAACACAATTGCATACTGCGGATCGGGTGTCACCGCGTGCCACAACCTCCTTGTAATGGAGCAGGTGGGACTGGGCCGCGGCAGGCTGTTCGTCGGCGGCTGGTCCCAATACGGGCACGCTACTGATAGGCCCGTCGAAACTGCCTGACGCGGCTGGCCTTTGAACAGCGGGCACCGAAGCTAGTGAACCAGCCAGGCCACAACGAGCAGCGCGCCGATGCTCAGCAGGGTGGTGCAGAGGATCACGTCGCGCGCCACGGTCATTCCGCGGCCGTAGGGGGAGGCGAACAGGAACACGTTCTGGGCCGTGGGCAGCGCGGCCATGATGACGCTGGCCAGGAGGTGCTGCCCCTCCAGCCCGAAGACGAAGCGGCCCAGGACCCACACAACGAGCGGCATTCCGGCAATCTTCAGGAACGTTGCCACGAGCGTCTCAGTGCGGCCGTCGCCCTTCTGCAGCGGGGCCCGGCCGGCGAGTGACAGCCCGAAGGCCAGCAGCACCATCGGTACGGCTCCGCCGGCCAGCATGTCGATGGGCTTCTGCAGCAGTTCGGGCGCGGTCCAGCCGGTCAGTGCCACGACGGCGCCCAGTCCAGAGGCGATGATCATCGGATTGGCGAAGGGCTGAAGAAGTAGCTTCTTCCAGGAGATCTTGGAACCGGAGGCGACGCCCAGCACCGTGAGGTAGAACGGCGCCATTACCAGGATCTGTACCAGGAGCACCGGGGCAACGTGCTGTGCCGTGCCCACTGCGTAGAGGGAGACCGGGATGCCGATGTTGTTCGCATTGGCATAGCTGCTGGCCATGGCACCCACCGCAGTTTCGGCGGCGGGACGGCGGAAGAACAGGAAGCTCGCCAGGCAATAGAGGAGCCCCACTATCGCTGCCGAGAGCAGCGCCAGCGGGGCGTCCGTTCCGAGTGCAGCCCGGATATCGCTGCCGGCAACCACTGTGAACAGCAAGGCCGGGTTGGTGACGTAATAGGCGGTGCGGGTCAGGGCGCCTTGGATTTCGGGCCCCAGGATCCGGAGCCGGGCAGCGAAATAGCCCACGGCAATGACGGCGGAGATGATCAGTATTCCGGAGACAACGCCGCCCAAAATGCGCCCTTCTATTTAACTGTCTGCTTTGTACTTAGTGTTCGAGAGGGACCCTAGCGCACCAGGCAGGGGCGCTTGGGATCAAACGCCCAGCCGTCGATGTAGTACTGCATGCCAATGCTGTCGTCGCGGGCATCCAGGCCGTGCTCCAGGTACAGCTGGTGCGCCTTGTCCAGGGCATCGCGGTCCAGTTCGATGCCCAGCCCGGGAGCGGCCGGAACCTCGATGGCGCCGTTCCTGATCTGCAGCGGTTCCTTGGTGAGCCCCTGCCCGTCCTGCCAGATCCAGTGCGTATCCAGCGCCGTGATCTCGCCCGGCGCGGCTGCCCCGGTGTGCGTGAACATGGCCAGCGAAATATCGAAGTGGTTGTTCGAGTGCGAGCCCCAGGTGAGCCCGAATTCATGGCACAGCTGCGCCACCCGGACGGAACCGTGCATGGTCCAGAAATGGGGGTCCGCCAGGGGAATGTCCACGGCGTTGCTGCGGATGGCGTGCGACATTTCGCGCCAGTCCGTGGCGATCATGTTGGTAGCGGTCTTGAGCCCGGTGGCGTGGCGGAATTCCGCCATGACTTCACGTCCCGAGAAGCGTCCCTCGGCGCCGCAGGGATCTTCGGCGTAGGCCACCACGCCCTGCATCCGCTTCCCGAGACGGATGGCCTCCTCCAGGAGCCAGCCGCCGTTCGGGTCGAGGGTAACCCTGGCGTCGGGGAAGCGCTTGGCCAGCGCGGTGACCACATCCACTTCGTCGTCGCCGGACAGCACGCCGCCCTTGAGCTTGAAGTCACTGAACCCGTAACGCTCCTGCGCGGCTTCCGCCAACGCAACCACCGCTGCAGGCGTCATCGCCTCCTGCCGGCGCAGCCTCTCCCAACGGTCCGCCGGGGCATCCTCCACGAGGTACGGCAGGTCCGTCCGCCGGCGGTCACCGATGAAAAAGAGGTAACCGAGCATGGGGACAGCAGTGCGCTGCTGCCCGTCGCCGAGCAGTTCCGCGACGGGGACGCCCAGAAACTGGCCGTGAAGGTCCAGTAGGGCCGATTCGACGGCGGTGACGGCGTGGACGGTGGTGCGGAGGTCGAAGGTCTGCAGCCCGCGGCCGCCGGCGTCGCGGTCGGCGAATTCCGCCGCGATCTCGCGCAGCAGGGAACGGTAGCGGGCCACCGGTTTGCCGGAGATGAAGGCCCCGGCCTCCTCGATCGTGGTGCGGATCTTCTCGCCGCCGGGGACTTCGCCGAGGCCGGAGCGGCCGTCCGAATCGGTAATGATCACCACGTTGCGGGTGAAAAACGGTCCGTGTGCGCCGCTGAGATTCATCAGCATGCTGTCGTGCCCTGCGACGGGAACTACCTCAACCTTGGCGATCGTTGGCTGCGTGCTCATGCGTTGACCTCGTCCTTTGCGTCGGCGGCGGCTCCGGCCTTCTCAATAACGCCGTCGATCCGGCGGTTCAGGTGCCAGGGGTTGGGGTCCTGCAGCGGTGCCGGGAGGAGTTCCTGGGGCAGGTTCTGGTAGGCGACCGGCCGCAGGAAGCGGTTGATCGCCAGGGTTCCTACCGAGGTGGTCTTGGTGTCGGAGGTTGCGGGGAAGGGGCCGCCGTGGACCATGGCGTGGCCTACTTCGACGCCGGTGGGCCAGCCGTTGACGATGATGCGCCCGACCTTCTGCTCGAGTGCGGGGAGCAGCTGGGCCGCCGTCGGGTAGTCCTCTTCGGTGAGCTGCAGGGAGGCGGTGAGCTGGCCTTCGAGCCGGTTGGTGGCCTGGATCAGTTCCTCGGCGGTGGAGTAGCGGATCACCAGGCTGGCAGCGCCGAAGATCTCGGCGTGCAGCACGTGGTTGGAGACGAAGTCGGCGATGTCGGTGCCGAAGATGGTCGGTGCCGGCGCGTTCTCGGTAGTGCCGGGGGTGCCCTGCCCGACGACGGTCACGTTGTCGGCGGAACCGAGCGCCTCGGCGCCGTTGTTCCAGGAACCGGCGATGCCTGCGGTCAGCATCGTCTGGCCTGCACAGGCGGAGACTGCGCGTCCGACGGCGGCAGCCAGTTTGTCGCCTGCCTCGCCGGCCGGGGCGAACAGCAGGCCGGGGGAGGTGCAGAGCTGCCCTGAACTTCCGGTGACGGCCGCGACGTACTGCTGGGCGAGTGCGTCGACATCACCCTTGAGGGCGCCGGGGAAGACGAAGACCGGGTTGAGCGAAGACATTTCCGCGTAGACCGGGATGGGCTCGGGCCGTGCCGCCGCGGTGCGCATCAGGGCGATGCCGGCGCTTTGCGAGCCGGTGAAGCCCACGGCCTTGATGGCAGGGTCCGCCACGAGGGCCTGGCCGATGCTGGCCCCGGGCCCGTAGATGAGCGAGAAGACGCCCGGGTGCAGCCCTGAGTCGCGGACGGCCTTCACGATGGCCTGGCCGACGAGCTCGCCCGTGCCGGGGTGGGCGTTGTGGGCCTTGAAGACCACCGGGCACCCCGCGGCGAGGGCCGAGGCGGTGTCTCCTCCCGCCGTCGAGAAGGCCAGCGGGAAGTTGCTGGCGCCGAAGACGGCCACCGGTCCCAGCGGGATCTGGCGCTGGCGGATGTCCGCCCGGGGGAGCGGCGTGCGTTCCGGCAGGGCGGGATCGATGCGGACGCCGCGGAAGTCGCCCTGGCGGACCACGGAGGCGAACAGGCGGAGCTGGCCGGTGGTGCGGGCACGTTCGCCCTGCAGTCGGGCTGCGGGGAGTCCGGTCTCCTGTCCCGCGCGGATGATCAGTTCGTCGCCGATGGCTTCGATGTTGTCCGCGATGGCATCGAGGAATGCGGCGTGCGTGTCCGGGTCCAGTGTGCTGAAAGACGCGTACGCCTCCGCGGCTGCGGCGGTGGCTGACTTGAGCTGCTCGTCGGTGAGCAGGGTATAGGCGGGTTCCAGCTGTTCGTTGCTGGCGGGGTTGAAGCCAAAGGCGGTCTTGCCTTCGCCTGCGACGGGCTGCCCTGCGATGAGGGAATGTCCGGTGAGTGTCACTGTGGTTACTCCTAGGAGGTGGTGGATCAGGAGACGGTGGCGATGAGGGCTTTGAGGTCGGCCAGATCCTGCGGCGCCAGGTTCTGCAGCGGCGGGCGGACTCCGCCGGCCGAGCGGCCGATGGCGTCCAGGCCGCCCTTGACGATGGACACGGAGTAGCCCTTGACCCTGTCGCGGATATCCAGGTACGGGATCACGAAATCGTTGAGCTTCTTGTTGACGGCGACGCGGTCCTGGTTGCGCACGTCCTGGTAGAAGTCCAGGGCGAACTGCGGGACGAAGTTGTACATGGCGCTGGAGTAGGTGCTCATGCCCAGTTGCAGCAGCGGGAGGGCGAAGGTTTCCGCCGTGGGCAGGCCGCCGAGGTAGAACAGCCGGTCACCGAGCTTGGCGTAGACGCGGGCGTCGTGTTCGAGGTCGCCCACACCGTCCTTGAAGCCGATCAGGTTCTCGTGGCGCTCGGCCAGGGTGGCTACGGTGGTGTCCTTGTAGATCGCGTTGGCACGGTTGTAGATGATGACACCGAGCGAGGTGGAGCTGCAGACCGCGCTGACGTGGTCAATCAGGCCGCCCTGATCTGCTTCGGTCAGGTAGGGCGGCAGGAGCAGGATCCCGTTCGCGCCGGCCGCTTCGGCGGCCTGGGCGTTTTCAATGGCCTGGGCCGTCGAGCCGCCGGCCGAGGCCAGGACGGGAACAATGTTTCCCACCTCCTCGACAGCGGCGCGGACCACGCGGGCCGATTCGGCCGGAGTGAGGGAGAAGCCCTCGCCCGTGCCGCCGGCGGCGAAGAGGCCTGCCACCGGGAAGCTGGCCTGCCAGGCCAGGTGCTTGCGGTAGTTCTCCTCGTCGAACTGGAGCTGCGAGTCGAACGAGGTCACCGGGAAGGAGAGCAGCCCGTCTTTGAGAACGCTGGCAAGTTCCTGGGGTGAATGTTTGGCCACGATGAGTCCTCCATGTCGGCGCCGCGTCGGTGCGGCAGTTGATGTGTTCTCCTTCAGCCTAGGGAGCCTGATGATGCATGTCTAAGTTCATTTTTGTATGCATTGATACCATCTGTGCATCACTCGTGTTGGGTCAGTTCTCCTGGAACTCGAGGGACCTTAGGGCCCGGGCGAGGGCAGGGTTGGTGATGCTGCGGTTCCAGATGGCGTGGAGCTCCACGGGATCGTTGACGCTGCTCTGAAGCGGCAGGAATTCAACGCCGTGGACGCCCAGCAGGGTCGCCGAGTGCGGCACGAACGCCACACCCCGTTTGGCGGCGACCAGGGACACCATGGTCAGGATCTGGCTGACGGTGTGGACCACGTTTGCGTGCTGGATGGAGATCATCCGCACCACGAGGTCGTAGAAATACCGGGCTTGGGTCGATGAATGCATGATGAGCGGCTGGTCCCGGAGGTCCTCTTCGGTGATGGCCCTGGTGAGGCCGGCCAGCGCGTGGCCGGACGGCACTGCCAGCACCATGGCTTCGCGGTACAGCAGGTGGGAATCGAAGACCTCATTGTCAAAGGGTGGCCGGGCAAGGCCGAGGTCGAGTTCACCGGACTGCAGCCCGGCGATCTGCTCACCGGTCACCAGTTCCTGCAGGTCGATGTCGACGTCAGGGAGCGTGGCCGCGATCTCCTCCAGCAGCGGGCCCAGGATGCTGAAGCCGCTGGCCGCCGTGAAGCCGATCCGCAGCAGGCCAGACCGCCCCGAGGCGATCCGCCTGGCTGTTATGGGCGCCCGGTCCGCCAGCGCCATCAACCGGCGGGCTTCGTCCAAAAAGGCGCGGCCTGCGGCGGTGAGCTCCACCTTGCGGTTGTCGCGCTCCAGCAGTTCTGCCCCCACCGCCTTTTCCAGCTTCTGGATTTGGCGGCTCAGGGGCGGCTGGGTCATGTTGAGGCGTTCGGCAGCCCGGCCGAAGTGGAGTTCCTCCGCCACGGCAATGAATCCTGCAAGCTGGTCAAAGGTAAACATGATGCCTTCCGGGTATCACTCGATGCATATTCGGGCTTAGACATGCATCATAGTGACTTCATACACTCGATACAGCCAACCGGCCGTGATCCGGTTCACAAACGCCCGGGGCGGTCGCCCCACAGTGCCAACGAGGAGTTCCAATGATGCACTTCCCCACCCGCCGAGCCGTACTTGGGACGGCTTCGGCCATAACGCTCCTGGCCCTGACTGCGTGCGGCAACGTTGCCGGCGGCAGTGCCGATTCGTCGAAATTTCCCAGCGGACCCATCAGCGTGACCGTGGGGCAGGCCGCCGGCGGCAGCACGGACCTGATTGCCCGGGCCGTCGCCGAGGGTGCCTCCAAGACCCTCGGCACCCCGATGCCCGTTGTCAACAAGCCTGGCGCCAACGGTGCCCTCGCCACCAAGGAAGTGGCGGGCAAGCCTGCCGACGGCCAGAACCTGCTCCTGGTGACGGCGTCGCTCGTCACCATCACGCCGCTGGCGGTCACAGCGGACGAAGCAGTCAAAATCGACGACCTTGACATCATTACCGGCCTGTCCCAGGACGACTACGCGCTGGTTGCCAGCACCCAGTCCGGGTTCAAGAGCATCAAGGACGTGACCGCGGCCGGCCGCAACATCACCTTCGGCACCACGGGCGTAGGCACCGGCAGCCAGCTGGCCCAGACCGTACTCTTCAAGCAGGCCAACGTGCAGGGCACCGACGTTCCCTTTGACAGCGGCAAGCCCGCGCTGACGGCTGTCCTGGGCAACCAGGTGGAACTGGCGACCATCCAGCTTGGCGAAGCAATGCCGCAGATCCAGGCCGGAAAGGTGGCGCCGCTGCTGGTCTTCTCCGAGGATCGGAACAGCTTCCTCCCCGAGGTCCCCACGGCCAAGGAATCCGGCTATGACGTGCCGGTGGCCCAGTACCGCGCCGTCGCAGCCCCCAAGGGGACCCCGCAGGACGTGAAGGACAAACTGCTCGCTGCCTTCAAGGAGACCTTCAAGTCGGATGCCTACAAGGAGTTCAACAAGAAGAACATGCTGACCCCGAAGGAAATCTCCGGCGAGGAAGTGGTGACGCAGTGGAAGGACTACGCCGCCAAGTACAAGTCCCTGGTTGAAAAGTACGACATCAGCCTCAGTGGAACGAAGTGATTCCAGTGAAGGAAACACCTGCAGCGGGAGCCGGCCGCAAGCCGACGGAGCTGCCGGCAGGCCAGCAAGCAGGGCTGCCGGCTGAGCTGCCGGACGACCTGACGCCGGAACAGCTTGCGGCGCAGTGGGAAGAGGAGAAGCCGCCGGCTGCCGGCCCCCTTGCCAACGCCGCGGCATCCCTGGCGGTGCTCGGCGTCGGCATCGGCGCGCTGGTCCTTTCCGTCGCTATGGGCCTGGGTACTCCGTCAGCACCGCAGCCCGGGCTGTGGCCCTTCATCATCAGCTGCGTCATGGTGGCACTGGGCCTTTTCCAGCTCATCGCGGGACGCCACAACAGGGACGCGGAGAAGTTCACCCGCATGTCCACGGCCCCGCTGACCGGGCTGGTTACGCTCGCCGCCATGGTGGCCCTGATGCCGCTGATCGGCTTTGAACTGCCCGCACTGGTGCTCTGCATCATCTGGATGCGTTTCCTGGGCGGCGAGACCTGGCGGTCCACGCTGCTCATCAGCACCATCGTCGTCGCGGCGTTCTACGGCATCTTTGTCCTGGCGCTCGGCACGTCCATCCCCCACCTCTTCTAGGAGACCCCCGTGGATTTTCTGAATCCCGTTATCAACGGATTTGCGGTTGTCCTGGAGCCGACCAACCTCCTGTACTGCCTGATCGGCGTCGTGATCGGCATGCTGATCGGCGTGCTGCCCGGACTGGGGCCCGCGGCAACCATCGCCATCCTCCTGCCGCTCACCTACAACGTGGAGCCTGTCACCGCCATCATCATGCTGGCTGGTATCTTCTACGGCGCCCAGTACGGCGGCACCATCACGTCGGTGCTCCTCCGGCTGCCCGGTGAAGCGTCCTCCGTGGTCACCGTCTTCGACGGCTACCAGATGGCAAAACAGGGCAAGGCCGGGACCGCACTGGGACTGGCCTCCATCGGCTCATTCGTCGGCGGCACCGCGTCCATCATCGGCCTGACCTTCCTTGCGCCGGTCGTGGCAAGCTTCGCACTGGATTTCGGCCCGCCGGAGTACACCGCCCTGGCGATGCTGGGCATCCTGCTCGTGGCCACCATCAGCAGCGGGTCCAAGGCCAAGGCGCTCGTCGCCGCTGCCCTCGGACTGCTGCTTGCGACGGTGGGCCGGGACATCTTCACCGGTGAAAGCCGGTTCACCTTCGGCAGCCTGGACCTCGCTGACGGCATCGACTTCGTACCGATCGCCATGGGCATCTTTGGCCTCGGCGAAATCCTCTACAACCTCGAGGAGCGCCACCGGGCTGCGAAAGCGCCCTCCAAGGTGGCCAATGTCTGGCCGTCACGGAAAGACCTGAAGCAGGCGTCCGGTGCCATTGGCCGCGGATCCGTGCTGGGCTTCTTCCTGGGAATCCTCCCCGGCGGCGGCGCCACGATCGCCTCCATGGCGTCTTACGCCATGGAAAAGAAGCGGGCCAAGCAGCCTGAGCGCTTCGGCAAGGGCGCGCCGGAGGGCGTCGCGGGACCGGAAACGGCCAACAACGCCGCGGCGACGTCGTCCTTCATCCCGCTGCTCACCCTGGGCATTCCGGCCAACGCCACCATGGCGCTGATGTTCGGCGCCCTGCTGATCCAGGGCGTCACACCGGGCCCGCAGCTTGTGGAACAGGATCCGGAGCTCTTCTGGGGCGTGGTGAACTCCATGTACATCGGCAACATCCTGCTGCTGATCATGAGCCTTCCGCTGGTGGGCATCTTTGTGAAGATCCTCCGCGTCCGGGCCGCTATCCTGGCTCCCGTCACGGCCCTCATCACGCTGATGGGCGCCTACACCATCAACAACAGCATGTTCGAGGTCTCGCTGGTGGTCGTCTTCGGCATCGTCGGCTACCTGATGAAGAAGTTCGGCTTCGAACCGGGACCGCTGGTGCTTGCGTTCGTGCTCGGCGAGCTGCTGGAAAGCTCCATGCGGCGCTCACTGCTCGTGTTCGGCGGCGACCCCATGGGCTTCTTCGGCCGTCCGATCTCCGCCACGCTGATTGTGGTATTCGTCCTGGTCGCTGTGCTGCCGGGTATCAGGGCCATGCTGGCCAAGCGCAAGGCCTCCGCAGTGGCAGAGCCTGCCCCGGCCAAAATCAAGGAGAAGGTATGAGCATCATCGTTGGATTCGTTCCCACCCCTGCGGGCGAGGCCGCCCTCACGGCGGGCATCGCCGAAGCCACCCTCCGCAACGAGGACCTGGTGATCGTCAACTCGGCCCGGGAGGGTGCGCTCGTGGACAAGTCCGTCGCGGGCGAGGACGTGCTGGCCCGGGCGGCCCAGCGTGCGGCGGAGGCCGGCGTCATGGCCAAGGTCATCCAGCCGCCCTACCATCACGACCTGGCCGATGAATTCCTGGACGTTGCCCGCGAAGCGAACGCGTCGCTGATCGTTATCGGCCTGCGGCACCGTTCGCAGGTTGGCAAATTCATCTTGGGCAGCCATGCCCAGCGCATCCTGATGCAGGCTGACCGCCCGGTCCTGGCAGTGAAAGCGGACGGCGCGCACTTCTAACGCAGGCACTTTTGGCCACTGCAAAACGACTTCCTGAGGACATCATGACCATTGTTTTGAACGCGCCTGGTGCGAAGGCTCCGCCCCGGGCCTCGAACAGCCCGCGGCACCCTTCCCGTCCGCCCCGCCCCGTCGACTGACCGCCGCCCTCCGGCGGCCCTCAACCCCTGCGGCGGCTCCCAGGCCGACCACCGGCCCGCCTGAAGCCCGGCCCTCGGGCCGCCTGAAGGCGCCTACGTCCGCAGTGCCCCCAGCCCGGAAATCAGCGCCTCGAGGCCCAGGCTGAAGGCGACGTCTGCGGGCCTTTCGTGGCCCTGGTCCGCCAGGCTCCGCACCGCTGCCGTGAAGTGGGGCGTGGATTCCGCCATGCTGCCCGGATCGAAGATGTCGGCCGGTGCCGTGACGTCGTAGGCCGAACCGAAGATAAACGACTCCAAGGCCACGATCGAGGAAACGATGCGCTCCTGGGGGAACCCGGCTGCGCGCAGTCCCTGGCTGACGGTCTCGTACATGGCCAGGGTCTGCGGCGCATCCGTAACCGGCAGGACCGCGATGACCGGGATCAGCGGAGTGTGCTTGGAGAAGACGTCCCGGTAGCTCCATGCCCACTGCCGCACCGCCTCGTCCCACGGTTCCGCGCCGAAGGCGGACACATCCACCAGCGATGCGAGGTGGTCCTCCACCAGGACCAGGACGTCCCGTTTGGATGTCACATGGTTGTAAAGGGCCGACGGCGCCACCTGCAGTGAGCGTGCCAGTGCGGCCATCGTCAGGCCGTCGTAGCCGCTCTTGCCGATCAGCCGCAGCGCGGCAGATGTAATGACCGCCTGGTCCAGCACTGCCGAGGATGGCCTTCCCGCGCGGCGCTTGGACGGAATTTCGGGGTGGCGGGAGTCCGTGGCTGGTTGTGCGGCTGCCGGCATCGTCGGCCTTTCTGGTGGCGGGGTCCCCAGCATTATTCCATTGACCCCTTCCGTGACGTCCCGGTACGCGCTATAGTTTTCCTAAATGAATGGCATTCATTTAGTGGCCCGCATCACTCCGGCGGCCACAGAGAGGACATCATGCTGGAACTTGACCGCGACGTCGTTGTCGTAGGAGCCGGCCCCTCGGGCCTCACGGCAGCCCGCGAACTGAAGAAGGCCGGCCTCAGCGTCGCCGTGCTGGAAGCGCGGGACCGCGTGGGCGGCCGCACCTGGACCGACACCATCGGCGGCGCCATGCTGGAAATCGGCGGCCAGTGGGTCTCGCCGGACCAGACGGTGCTCCTGGAACTCCTGGACGAACTGGGCCTGGAAACCTACTCCCGCTACCGTGACGGTGAATCCGTCTACATGGGCGCCGACGGGAAGAAGACCCGCTACACGGGGGACTCCTTCCCGGTCAGCGAAGCCACCGCCGCCGAAATGGACAAGCTGATTGGCCTGCTGGACGGGCTGGCGGCGGAAATCGGCCCCACCGAACCCTGGGCCCACCCCAAGGCGCGCGAACTGGACACCATTTCCTTCCACCACTGGCTCCGCCGGAACTCCCCGGATGAGGAGGCCTGCAACAACATCGGCCTGTTCATCGCCGGCGGGATGCTGACCAAGCCCGCGCACGCATTTTCCGCGCTGCAGGCCGTGCTGATGGCAGCTTCCGCGGGATCGTTCACCCACCTGACGGATGAGGACTTCATCCTGGACAAGCGGGTTGTGGGCGGAATGCAGCAGGTCTCACTGCTGCAGGCGCGGGAACTGGGTGACGACGTCGTGCTTAACAGCCCGGTGCGCACCATCAACTGGACTGAAGAGCCCGACGGCGGCCCGCGCGTCACCGTCGTGTCCGAGCGGGCCGCCGTCAACGCCCGTTATGTGATCATGGCGGTGCCGCCGAACCTGTATTCCCGGGTCTCCTTCAACCCGCCGCTGCCCCGCCGCCAGCACCAGATGCACCAGCACCAGTCCCTGGGCCTGGTCATCAAGGTGCACGCCGTCTACGAGACGCCCTTCTGGCGCGAAGACGGGCTCTCCGGAACCTGCTTCGGCGCCGGCTCGCTGGTGCAGGAGGTCTACGACAACACCAACCACGGGGATTCCCGAGGCACCCTGGTCGGCTTTATTTCGGATGAGAAGGCCGACGCCGTCTTCGAGCTCAGCGCCGGGGACCGCCGCCGCGCCGTCCTCGAATCCATCGCGGCCTTCCTGGGGGACAAGGCACTCGAGCCGGAGGTGTACTACGAATCCGACTGGGGCTCCGAGGAGTGGACGCGCGGGGCCTACGCCTCCAGCTACGACCTCGGCGGCCTGCACCGCTACGGCAAGGACCAGCACCAGCCGGTGGGGCCCATCTACTGGAGCTCCTCCGACCTCGCGGCCGAGGGGTACCAGCACGTGGACGGAGCCATCCGGATGGGGCAGTTGACTGCCGCCCGCGTAGCCGCCGTCGCCAGGGTCACCGCCCCGGCCTAGGGAGCGGGTTTCGGCGGCGCCTGCCGCCGGAACCTGGCGCCCCCGCCATTCAACGTCGAATGAATCCTCCGGAGAGGCAACTCCCATGTCAACCGCAACCCAGCCAGGCAAGGGTGCACGCAAAACCCTGAGCGAAAAGGGACTGAAGGCCGGATCCGTGGGGCTGATCGGCGCCGTCGTCATCGGGGTGTCCTGCATTGCCCCGGCGTACACCCTCACTGCAGCGCTCGGCCCCACCGTCTCCGAGGTGGGCGTCCACCTTCCGGCGATCTTCCTGGTGGGCTTCATCCCAATGCTGCTCGTTGCGCTGGGCTACCGCGAACTCAACAACGCAATGCCCGACGCCGGAACCTCCTTCACGTGGGCAACGCGCGCCTTTGGGCCGTGGATCGGCTGGATGGGCGGCTGGGGCCTGATCGCCGCCACCATCATTGTGCTGTCCAACCTCGCCGCCGTGGCCGTGGACTTCTTCTACCTCATGCTGGCCCAGCTCTTCAGCAACCCTGAACTGGGCGGGCTGAGCAGGAACCTGCCCCTCAATATCGCTACCACCCTGGTGTTCATCGCGCTGGCCTGCTGGGTGTCTTATCGCGGCATGGAAGCCACGAAGGGCGTCCAGTATGTCCTGGTGGCGTTCCAGGTCCTGGTGCTCGGCTGGTTCGCGGTGGCGGCATTCAGCCACGTTGCCAACGGCTCGGCCTTCGATGCCACAGCCATCTCGCCGGACTGGTTCAACCCGTTCGCCGTGGACTCCTTCTCGTCCTTCGCGGCCGGTGTGTCGCTGTCGATCTTCATCTACTGGGGCTGGGACGTCACGCTGACCATGAACGAGGAGACCCGTAATCCGGAAAAGACGCCGGGCCGGGCCGCGACCGTCACGGTCCTGGTGATCGTGGTCATCTACATGACCGTGGCGCTGGCCACGCTGTCCTTCGCGGGAATCGGCGAGGAAGGGCTGGGCGCCGGAAACCCCGAGAACCAGTCCAGCATCTTTGCCGTGCTCGCCGGTCCGGTGATGGGCCCGTTCGCCATCCTGATGTCCCTGGCCATCCTGAGCAGCTCGGCCGCGTCCCTGCAGTCCACGTTCGTGTCACCGGCCCGGACCCTGCTGGCCATGGGCCATTACAAGGCGCTGCCACTGAAGTTCGGAAATGTCAGTCCCCGCTACAAGTCCCCGGGCTACGCCACGGTGGCCGCTGCCGTGGCGGCCGCCGCCTTCTACGTGATCACCCGGACCACGTCCGAGAACGCGCTCTGGGACACCATCACCGCGCTCGGCATGATGATTTGCTTCTACTACGGCATCACGGCTCTGGCCTGCGTCTGGTTCTTCCGTGCCCAGGCCTTCAGCGGACCCCGCGCATTCCTTTTCAAGTTCCTGGCACCACTGCTGGGTGGAGTCATCCTGCTGGTGATGTTCGTCAAGACGGCCTACGACTCCATGGACCCTGGCTACGGATCGGGCTCCTCCATTGGCGGCGTGGGGCTGGTGTTCATCCTTGGCATGGGAGTGATCCTGCTGGGCGCGGCGCTCATGCTGGTCATGGCGAAACTTCGCCCGGAATTCTTCAAGGGGCAGGTCCTGGCCCGCGGGATCTAAGGCCAGGCGGGATCTGGGGTCAGACGCTGTTCCTGGCACGCGCCCGCGAGGCCCTGATCATCATCGAAATGCTGATCGCTTCCACCACGGCAATGGCAGCGCACATCCAGTAGAGGCCGTTCAGGGCGACCAGGACGATGGCGATCAGGCCGGTTACGACGGTGACGATGACCGGCATCAGCCAATCCGGTCGCACCGATTTGGGTGTGGTGTCCGGCGTGGTCATGAGTTGCTCCTGGGATTGGGTGGCTTGGGGCAAGTGCGGCCCGCCGTTGAAAGTAAGCACGCTTACTAATAGGCTGGGCCGGGTGGGGACCTTCCCCAGCTTGGACCAGAACGGGGTGAAAAGCATGTCTGACACTGAGAGCATCAGCAAAGTCACGGAGATCATCAACGGTTCCCATATCGGGATGCTGACCACCATCGACGAAGAAGGCGCCCTCGTCAGCCGGCCGCTTGCCGTCCAGGAAGTAAAGGACGACGGCGACATGTGGTTCTTCACGTCGTCGGAAACTTCCCAGGTGGCGCACGTCCGCGCCGACCCGCGCGTGAATGTGTCCTTCGGGAAGAACACCGAATGGGTGTCGGTGGCCGGCACGGCTGAAGTGATCACGGACAGGCAAAAGATCCACGGCATGTGGAACCAGGTGGTTGAAGCATGGTTCCCGGACGGACCGGACACCCCGGAAGTGGTCCTGCTGCGGGTCGACTCGGATTCGGCGGAGTACTGGACCAGCCCCGGCGGCAGGGCGGCAACGGTGCTTCAGTGGATCAAGTCCAAGGTGACGCACAGCCGCATGAGTGTCGGCGAGAGCGGAACCGTGGGCCTGTAGTCCTCACTGCTGTTGCCGGAGTGCCGACAGCACCTCCGGCAGCAGCACGTCGTTCCGTCCCCACACCGGGTCCAGGACCTCCACGTACCAGGAATCGGCCAGGACCAGGGCCAGCGATTCGTTGGTTTCATCCGACCAGTCGCGGAGCTGGTCTTCGTCCACAGGGTTTTCGCTGGACCCGAGCACCGTAACCACGTCGGCGCCGTCGAACGTGACCGGTACTGCCGCTGCGCTCGTTTCACCGGGGGCATGGCCGATGGTGATGAGCTCGGACCGGGTGGACAGGGCCATAAGTTCGGCTGCCGCCGCTGCGCTGCAGAAGCCGGTCACGTACTGGCGCTGTGCATGGCCGTCGTCGGAGCGCACGCCCGGCTGGGATTCCTTCGTGAACAGCCCGCTTCGGTTAATTTCCGCGAGGTCGGCGGCAATGGGCCGGGTCTCCTCGTCGAAGCTGGGCGCAAAGGTGCCGGGCTGGTATTCGCTCCGGGACTCAAGCCACCGGGCGGTGAGTTCACCGGCTGCTGCGAGCGTGGTGGCCTGCCGCCAGACTCCCCGGTCCGATCGCAACCTGCCGTGCTGGTCTCGTGTGTCCGTGACTAAAGGCTCCATTATGGGATGCTACCGCCGCCGGCTCAGGCCGGCCCAATGTACCCGACACACCGGTTAACGTCCGCGGTGAATTTCCCGCGGCTTACGGCGGCCTGGCGACTCAGGGGGAAGGGACACCAGCTGCAGCTTCCGCCCGCCCCAGGGCATGTTCCAGCCGGGCGACGGCGGGAAGGTAGGCCGCGGCTTCGACGGCACGGAGCCGTTCGGCCTCTTTCATGGCTTTGATCAGGGCCGCCGTTTCGGGCCGTCGCACGTCGGTCATATCCGGGAAGTCGATGCAGCACGCAGGATCGAGCTCGTAACGCTGCCACCGGGCCAGCACCGTCCGGTGACGTGCGGCCGCCGCCTCGAGGTCCTGGTGTGTGGCGGCCCGGTGCAGCCGCTCGTCCTGCCAGGCCAGCACGCGGGGACTCCACACAAAGGACGCCACCGCCGTAACTGCGGCGAGGGAACCCGTTGCCAGGCCCAGCCAGGGTGACGCAAGGGAGGGGATCAGGACAGCCGGGAACACGATCACCAGTCCGGCGAAGGCGTCCCAGAAGACGGCGTCGAGCTGCCCGGCGTCGCGCCCGGCGTGGTACCGCGCCGAAAAGACCGCACCGGCCACGCCGCACACTACAACGACGGCACAGACGGCCAGCTGCAGGGGCCCCATGGGGACCGACTCCGTAATGACAGACACCGCTCCACCTCCGACGGAACCTGACCGGGGTGGCTGGGTTCCGTTAATTCCATTGGAATCCCGGCAGGCCCGGCCGTCAATGGGCAGGAGTCCCGACGTGTCCTTCCCGGGCTTTTTCCGGCCCGGTCCCGTTCCGGCGCGGACGGCGCACGGGTAGCCTAGGCACCATGCGACTAAAAATGTGCAGCATCCACGTCAAGGATCCGGCCTCGGCCCACCAGTTCTACACGGAGACCCTCGGTTTCGAGACCCTCATGGTCATGCCCGAATACAACCTGTACATCGTCAAGGATCCCGGCTCCAATGGGGGCAGTTCCGCGTCTGTGGGGCTGCTGCTGGAGCCCAGCGACAATCCCATTGGAGCGGACTACATGAACGGCCTGCACGACGCCGGGATCCCGGCGATCGTCTTCGGCGTTCCCGACGTCCGGGCCGAGTACAAGCGGCTGACTGCCCTGGGCGTCATCTTCCAGGCCGAACCGATCGAGGACCCCACCGGCATCTCAGCGGTGCTGGACGACGGCTGCGGGAACTTCGTCCAGCTGCACCAGGACTAGGGCAGGACCAGCGGCGCGGAGGTCTGGACCGGACCGGTGCCACGGCTGGTACTGTGGCCGCATGACTGCAGCTTTGGTTCGGCCCAGGAATGGCAAGATGATCGCCGGCGTCTGCGCCGGCCTAGCGGCAAGGTTCGGTATTTCGAAAGCCCTCGTCCGAATTGGCTTTGTGCTGTTCGGCCTGTTCGGCGTGGGTGAGTTGGTCTACATCGCGTTGTGGATCGTTATTCCGAAGGAATGACTTCCTGTCCTGAGCATGGTGCCGCCACCGAATCCCGCACCACCAGGGGGCATGCCAAAACGGTGGGGTGGGCTGCGAAGGGGCCCAGATCAGTCTTGCCTTCAATGGCGTCAATGAGGTTTTCCGTGGCCCAGACGCCCATCTCGTAGTGCGGCAGTGCCACCGTGGTGAGGGCCGGATGGAGGTTCTCGGCGATGAGTTCCTGGTTGTCGAAGCCAACAACCGAGAGCTCGTCCGGAATCCTGAGGCCAAGTTCGCCGGCGGCCCGGTACAGGCCCATGGCCATGCGGTCGTTGTAGCAGAACACGGCCGTTGGCCGGTCCTCCGACTGCAGCAGGCGCACCGCCGCCTGGTAGCCACCGGGAACTTCGGAGTGCTCGGACTGGACCAGTCGGGAGTGGAACTCCAGGCCGGCATCCGCGAGGGTCTCCTTGAAGGCCTTGAGCCGGGAGTGCGTGGCGGGGACGTCATCGGTGTTGTTGATCATCCCGATCCTGGTGTGCCCGGCATCGATTAGGGTCTGGACCGCCGCGCGCGCCCCACCCTCCTCATCAGGGATCACCGACGGGACGGTGTGGCCCACGTCCTCGGAATCGACCAGAACGGACGGAAGCCCGGCCAGGCTTTTCGGCACGCTGAACCGGCGGTGGTACATCGTGGCGTACAGGATGCCGTCCACCTGGCGGTCCAGCAACGCGGCAACATCGTTCTCCCTTGAATCCGCCGATCCGGAGCTGGTGGAGTTGATGATCATGATGTTGTAGCCGCGGCGCTTGGCGGTTTCTTCCGAGCCCAGGATGATCCTGCCGGCGTGCGGAGTAGTGGCGATTTCCTCGCTGATGAACCCGATCATCCCGGAGCGCTGGGTCCGCAGCGCCTGCGCCAGCCGGTTCGGGCCGTACCCGAGCCGGCGGGCAGCCTCGTGGACCCGTTCCCGGGTTTCAGCCCCCACCCGCGCGTAGGCAACATGGTTAAGGACGTGGGAGACGGTGGTGACGGACACGCCGGCCGCGGCTGCTACGTCCTTGATTCCCACTGACTTGCTCATGCGTCTCCCACGTCCTTATGTTGTTGCTGATTCTACGTGCGGCCCACGCGGGCCGCGGTCAGCCTCCCCACATGGCCCGGTTCAGGGGAGTCACCGTCATGCTTTCGAGCCGTGCGGTTCCGCCTTCGGAGAAGACCGAGATGTTGGTCGCGCCAGCGTCCGGAAAGACCTGGTCCGTGATGGTCGTCAGGCCGTCCTGGGCGAAGAGTTCCACGGATGCACGGTCCACATACAGGCGCAGGAGGAGCCGGCCATTGATCAACTCGACCCGCGGGTCGTCTACTGAACTGAAGGCTGGATGAAACCCCTCGTTGCCGGAGCTGGTCCTGTCGATGGAGAGCCGTTTCGTGGACGGAGCGTAGCCGATCCGGGTGGCTTCGGTTCCGTTGCCAAGGACCTTCAGGCCAAACGACGACGCCGTGCCGGGGGAGAACTCGGCATCAATCTGCACCACGTCCCCTGTGACCGGAAGCGTGGTGGTTCCCGGCACGATGTCCTGGGCCGGCGCCGTGTACGTGGCTGCCGTGTTCTTCAACGCATCGGCCTGGGACACCACCTGCTGCCGCAGCCGCGGGCCCATGGACGTCTGGGTCAGTACGACTTCACGCGGCAAGGCCATGGTTCCCCGCCAGGTGGTGGTTGGGGTGTCCTGGCCGTAGTCCCAGTTGTTCATCCAGCCCACCATGATGCGCTTGCCGCCGGGCGCATTGTTGAAGGACACCGTGGCGTAGTAGTCCCTACCCCAGTCCAGCCAGTCGTGCTGCTCGAGGTGGGAGGCGTCCGAGGAAACAAACTCATCCGCCAGGAGGTGTCCCCAGCCGCCGCGGTTGTTGTCCACGATCCTGATGGTGGCCTGGCTGCCCTTGTAGGCGCTGACGTCCCAGGCTTTCCACTCCAGGTGTTCGGAGTCGTTGCCGGTGGCGGTCCGGACGGTCTGGCCGTTCACCACCAGGTTCACCGTGGTTTCGTTGCTTCGGGGCTTCGCCTGCTCCGAACCCAGCACCATGTGGTCAAGCGTCAGGTGGCCCCATGGCCCCGTTGCGTTGTCCACAACCCGGATGCGCGCGATCTGGCCGTACCAGGGGGACACGTCCCAGTTCTGCCAGTTCAGGTCGCCTGAATTCGTTCCGGTTGCGGTACGCACCGGCACGCCGCCCAACAGCAGTTCGACCTGGAGCTGACCGTCAGTGCGTTGGCCACCGCCAAGAAGGAAACCGATATTGGTGTTGGTGAGGTAGAACTCCGGGGACGTTATGGTGCCCACATTGTTGTCCTGATACGGTCCGCCTTCGAAGGTGTTGATCCGTTTTCCGATGGCGAATTCACCGCCCGACGTCGAGGGGTTGACTGCCGCCTGAAAATCGCCGGCGAGCTGCCAGCCGGCTTGGGTGAGCGTTCCGGGGTAGTCGAAGCCGTCGAACAGCAGATAGCCCGGAGGGGCCTGGTTCCCCGACTGCTTGCCGGGTTCCTGCGGGTGCTTTCCGCCGCCGGCAAGGAAGTTGAGGTAGTCCTTGTCCACCGTGAAAGGTGCTGATTCCATGGTGCCAACCGGGTTGTCGCCGCCGTGGAAGCCGTTCACCAGCCCGCCTCCGATGTTGCCTGTGACCGCCATTTGTCCTGAAAGACTTCCGGGGGCGGGGGCGCTTCCCCAGGGACCGGAACTGTTCGATGGATCGTTCTGGACGTTCCAGCCGCTATAGTTGCCGCCGTTGAAGCCGGCATGGACGTTGCCGGGTGGAAGCTGGTCGGCGGGATCGATGTTGTCGGCGGTGAACGTTGTGCCGTTGAAGGTTCCGACGAAGTACTGTCCGCCGCTGCCGCCGGCGACGGCTCCGGGGTTGATGTTCACGGCGAGGACCCACTTGACGTTATTGGGGTCTCCGTCGACGGCAAGGGGGAACAGATCCGGGCATTCCCACTGCCCGCCCGTAGCATTTGCCGGACCGAAGTCGTCCAGATAGTTCCATTGCAGCAGGTCGTTGCTCTTGTAGAAGAGGACCCGGTGCTCGTCTGCTTCAACGGCGGCCATCACCCAGTAGTCCGGACCGGTCGGGTTGTCGTACCAGAAGACCTTGGGGTCGCGGAAGCTGGAGGTGTTCCTGTTGAGGACCGGGTTGTTGCCGTACTTGGTCCAGGTCTGCCCGTCGTCGGTGCTGAATGCCAGTGACTGCGCTTGTTTGCCGGCGAGGCTGGGGTGCGCGGCAGTGTAATTGCTCGTGTAGGTGGCCACCAGTGGCGGATTCTGGAGAGTGCCCAGTCCGCTGGTGTTCTGGGTGTCCACCACTACCGACCCCGAGAAGATTTCCTCGATGACCTGGCCGGATCCGTTGAAACCCCGGGGGATGGCGAGCGGCTGTTCCTCCCAGTGGATCAGGTCGGTGGAGGAAGCGTGGCCCCAGCTCATGTCCCCCCAGCGTGTCCCGTTGGGGTTGTACTGGTAATACATGTGGTATTTCCCGTTGTGGTAGACGAGCCCGTTGGGGTCGTTCATCCAGTTCGCTTCCGGAGTGTAGTGCAGGTACGGCCGGTATTGCTGGGTGGCCGGGTCCGGGTCGGTGGCCTGGGCGGTACTGGCGGCAACGGTGAATGAGGAGGCGGTGAGCGCCAGGGCCACCCCGATCGACATTATGGCTTTGGTGCGTCTTGTCATCTTTGACAGACCTTTCGTCAAGGGCTTTCGCTGCAGTACGACGACGACGGCGGACCCACCCTGGGGGCGGCGTCCGCCGTCGTTGTTATTCATGCCGTGCGGTTACGGCGTGGCCCTGAACGCGTAGTTGGACGCGAACCGCACCACCTGGTTGCTATCGCCGCTGTCCAGCACCTTCGACCCGGAAGTTGACGCGTCCAGCACAACGGTATGCACCGTGATGGCTGACACCGTGTTGTTGGTGGCGATGTAGTTGTTGTTGCCGGAAGCCACCAGGATGATGGTGGGCGTCTGCCCTGACGGTGTGACGGACCCGGAGGCCACGTCGAAGCTGAAGTGGTTTCCCGTGACGGTGTTGTTGCTGCCCGCGATGTGAACCAGTCCGAAGAGATCGTCCAGCCCGTTGTTGTAGGGCTTGAGCGGATCGAAGGGTTCCATCTGGCGCAGGAAGTGGTTGGCCCCCACAAGGTTTTCCGTGCAGCTTCCTTCAAAATTCACCATGCCGGGGTAGAACGCATGGAAACGGTTGGACGTGATGGAGGAACGCGTGCAGTCCTTGAAGTGCACGCTGCTCTTGCCCCTCGGGAAGACGTTGTTGCCCGTGACCAGCAGGCCCATGTGTCCCTCGGCGAAGATCGAGAATCCCACGTATCCGGCCCCAATGAGGTTGTCCGTGACCTTCGAGGCCTGGCCCGATCCGGCCAGCTCCACGCATGATCCGCATTCGGCCAGGAAGTTGCCGCTGACGCTCAGGGCGTCCGCATCCCTCACCACGAGGCCATGCTCGAGATACACCATTCCCATGCCTTCGACCCGGCAGGAATCGTTGGCAGAATCGATGCGAATGCCTGTTTTGCCGTTGGTGTAGTCGTTCTCGTTGGACCCGAAGGACACCCCGTCGAGGCAGAAGTTTTCGAATACCACCGCGCTGAGCCGTGGATCCCCGGTGCGGTAGACCCGGAAGGCGTCGGTGTTCCCGTCCGTGTTTTCCACCCGGACGCGGCTGCCGCCGGGATTGATCTCGTGCCAGCCTGAGGTGCTGCCGGCGTTGTAGCGGATGCTCAGGGAGGTGAAGCCGTGGCCCGATCCGCGGATGGTCAGGAAGCTGATGTCCACGTTGACGCGGGTTTTGAGGGAGTAGTCTCCCGGCGGGATGTAGATGACGGCACCGGGCTTGGACGCCTGGCTGGTCTGCTGGCTCTTGATGTCAGCGATGATGCTGTTCATGATGAGCCCGATGTCGTTGTACGGGGTGGCGGACGGATTCCCTGGCACGCTCCAGGTGGTGACGTCATAGACGGTGGTCAAAGCTGGTTCTCCTCACATCGTTGGGGGATTGAACGTTGGTGCTTTCGGTAGTCGGGACTAGAGGACGCCGATCAGGTGGCGGTGTCCCGTGGGCGGTATGCCGGCCTCGGCCGTTTCTGCCACCTGAGCGGGTGCTGCGGCGGCAGCACTGCCGGTGGCTGCCAAGGTGAAGGCAGCGCCTGCTACTGCTGCCGACGCCGTGAGGGCGCGCAGCACGCTCCGGCGGCTGATGTCCGGGATGGGTTTCATGCGTTCTCCTTTGAATGGGGTCCCCGGCTGTGCCGTACGACAGTTTGGGAAGGGGGCCGAAGGTTAAGAGCGGTTTGCCGGCGGACGGGAAGGTGCGCCGTCAGGCGGGAAGCGGAGGATGCCAAACTTGCCAAATCAGCCAAAATATGCCAAAACGGTTTGTCTGCCTGCGCCGCTGACTCTAGGGCCGCGCTGCACCGCACGTCAAGGCCCAAAATATTTCGCGTTGTGACGCTTGACACCCTTCCGTTGGCGCCCCTAAAGTGATGCCAAGTCGTTTTGGCAAAACGATTCTCCACCCCTAAACACTCTTGCCATCCCGTTCCGAGAGAAAGTCGACAGCGATGTCCACTCGAAAGACCATCTCCAGGCTCGCCTCCATCGGCGGCCTTTGCACCGCAGTCGCCCTTGTGGCCACCGGGTGCGGTGCAGGGGGCCCGGCGTCATCCGGTAGCGCTGCAAGCTCCGTCAACGTCCTCGTCGAAGCCGGCGGGCACGCCGAGCTTGCCGGCGTTGCTGAGGCCTGCAAAAAGGACACCGGCCTCGACGTCAATTTCGTCGAATTGCCCTACGACGGCCTGTTCAACAGGCTTTCCAGCGAACTCTCCTCCGGCACCGTCTCCTTCGACGTCGCCGCCTTGGACTCCGTGTGGCTCCCCAGCTTCAAGGACGCAGTCCAGCCCATCGACGAGCTGTTCACAGATGAGGCCAAGAAGGACATCTTCCCCGCGCTGGTCAAGGAAGCCAACATCGATGGCCACTTCATCGGCATGCCCGCCTGGACCAATGCCGAAATCATCCTGTACCGGAAGGACCTCTTCGAGGACGCCAAAAATAAGGCCGACTTCAAGGCAAAGTACGGCTACGAGCTGGCAGCCCCCACCACCTGGAAGCAGTACCAGGACATCTCTGAATTCTTCACCAAGGACGGCATGTACGGCACGGACGTGAAGGGCGCCGTCGAAACGGAATGGTTGGCCCACGTTCTCCAGGCTGGGTCCCCGATGGTTCTGGACGACAAGAACAACGTCGTGGTCGACAACGCGGCCCACAAGGAAGCCCTCGACTTCTACACGAGCCTTGTGAAGTCCGCACCGTCCGGAGCCGCGCAGGTTGACTGGGCCGCCGCGCAGAACCTGTTCAACCAGGGCAAGACCGCGATGACCAAGTTCTGGGCCCACGCCTACCGACAGATTCCCACCGACGCCGCTGTCTACGGCAAGGTGGGCGCGGCGCCCATGATTGGCGGATCCGCCGGCGTTGCCGGTGTCCCGGGGCCGTGGTACCTCTCCGTCCCCAAGGCGACGAAGAACGCAGACGCCGCCAAGAAGTTCATCAAGTGCGCCTACGACCACAACGATCTGGGTATCGAGTCCACGCTGGGCCTAGCCGCCCGCATCTCGGCCTTCGAGAAGTACCAGGACAAGCCCGGTTATGAGAGCTTCGGGCCACTGATCGAGACGCTCAACGGCAAAGCCACGGCAACCCGCCCGGCAACGGCGAAATGGCAGCAGATCGTGGACACCGTACTTGTTCCGACCCTGCAGAAGGCAGTGGCCGGCGGAGACAGCGCGTCCCTCCTGGCTGAGGCCAAGACCAAGATCCAGGCCCTCGTCAAGTAAGACTTCGCGGCTGGCACCGCCTGATGCTGCACTGACGGCAGAAGGGGTGCCGGCCGCGGACCCAACCAGCGGAAGAGAACCCCGTGCGTATCACTGATCGCCGCTTCGCCCTCTATTTGATGACCCCGGCAGCGTTGTTCCTCGCAGTATTCGTTGCCTACCCCCTGTTCAGGCTCGTGGCCGACAGTTTCTTCAGGATTTCCCCCGTCCTCGGCGGTCCCCGCGACTTCGTGGGCCTGGACAACTACGTCCGGGCCTTCGCCTCCGAGGCCTTCATGGGTGCGGGCTGGCGGACCCTCGCCTACACCCTGGTGGTGGTGACACTCGAGTTCGCCCTCGGTCTGGGCATGGCGCTGCTGTTCACCACCCTTGGCCGGAAGTCCCAGGTCTGGCGGACCGCCTTCCTCTACCCGCTCATGATCGCCCCGATCGTCGCCGGCCTGCTGTGGAAGTTCCTGATGATCGACAACTTCGGTCTCATCGGCACCCTCCTTCACCAGGCAGGCATCCTCTCCGACCCGAACCAGATCGGCTGGTTGTCGAATCCGGACATCGTCCTGTTCTCCGTTGCGATCCCCGACATCTGGCTGACCACCTCGTTCATGTGCCTGGTGCTCTTTGCCGGCCTCCAGAACATTCCGGGCGACCTGATCGAAGCGGCCCGGCTGGACGGGGCACGCGCACCGGCCATGCTGTTCCGGATTATCCTGCCCCTGCTCCGGCCTGTCATCGCTGTTGCGCTGGTGGTCCGCGGCATCGACGCAGCCCGCGCCTTCGACACCATCCTGATCCAGACCAACGGCGGGCCCCAGTCCGCCTCCGAAACCATGAGCCTGCTGATCTACCGGACCATGATCCGCTTCGGCGATCCCGGACTGGCAAGTGCCATGGGAACCATCTACCTGCTGGCCATGCTTGGCATTGCGTTCTTCGCCGTGGCCACCATCTGGCGGCCAGGAAAGGACACCTGATGCGCGTTGCAGAAAAAATTAAGCACGACGGTGGGATGCCGGCTGCAGTGCCTGCCCAGCCTTCTGCGGAGGCGTCCGTGCCGGCCGGCATGCGCCGGCGTCGGGCCGTGAACCGCGAAGGACTGGAGGCCGGTAAACGCAGCACGCGCACCATCCTGTGGATCCTGCTCGCAGCCTCGTTGGTGCTGTACGGCTTCCCGTTCCTCTACCTGCTGCTCACATCCTTCAAGCCCCCCATCGACACCATCGCCGTGCCGCCCACCATCCTGCCCAAGGAATGGACGCTGGTGAACTACGTCAATGCGCTGGGCCGCAGCGGCGTGGTGGCCTCCATCATCAACAGCACCCAGACGGCCATCATCAGCACGCTGCTGTCGCTGCTCCTGGCCGTTCCTGCGGCCTACGGCATCACGCGGTACAAGACCGCCAGCGGAAGGGTGTTCATCATGGCCGCGCTGGTCACCCGCATGGTGCCGCCAGTGGCCATCGGCATCCCGCTGGCTTCCATGATGGCCTCGGCCGGGCTTGCCGATACTCCGATTGCCCTGTCCATCGCCCACACCACCATTTCACTTCCCTTGTCCATCTGGCTGATGGCCAGCTTCTTCGAAGCTGTTCCACAGGACTTGGAGGAGGCAGCGACAGTGGACGGGTGTAGTAGGCTGGGCGCCCTGTGGCGGGTGGTGATCCCTGTGGTTTCCGGCGGCATCGCCGTCACCGCGATCTTCGCCTTCCTGGCCTCCTGGAACGAGTTCCTCTTCGCCCTCCTCATGACGGCGATCCGCTCCCAGACCACTCCCGTGGTCATCGCGAATTTCCAGACCCAGTTCGGCCTCGACTGGGGATCCATGACGGCACTGGCTGCCGTCTACTCGATTCCGGTCATCCTCCTCACACTTCTCCTGCAGCGCAAGATCGTCGCAGGCATGACGCTCGGCGCCGTCAAGGGCTGAGAAACCACAGCACAAAGGGAAGAAGCTATGTCAAGCAACAACTGCTACGACGTGACTACGTGGCCCGTCGGCAATCCGTCCGAGGACGTCGGTGAAGTAATCAACAGCATCATCGCTGACATCAAGGACCGGCAGACGGTCACCGATGCGAACCATGGAGGAAAGCCAGGCGCGGTGATCTACATTCCGCCCGGGGACTACCACCTCCGCACGCAGGTGGTCATCGATGTCAGCTTCCTCAGGATCCATGGTTCGGGACACGGCTTTACGTCGTCGAGCATCCGGTTCAACGTTCCCGAAGACGAATGGCCCGACCTGCATGAGCTGTGGCCCGGAGGGAGTCGCGTTATCGTCGACATTCCCCTCGGCGGAGACGTGGAGGAGTCCAAGCGAGCCGCCTTCTACGTTGAGCGAAGCGGGAGCCCGCGGATCAGCTCGGTCGAGTTCTCCAACTTCTGCATCGACGGGTTGCACTTCAACGCGGATGGTTCGGGGATGCATCCGGAGAACACCTACGTCAACGGCAAGACCGGGATCTATGTCGCGAACGCCAATGACTCATTTCGGGTGAACGGCATGGGCTTCGTCTATCTTGAGAACGCGCTCACCATCTACAACGCGGACGCGCTTTCAATCCACGACAACTTCATCGCTGAATGCGGAAGCTGCATCGAGCTGCGCGGGTGGGGACAGGCATCAAAGATCACCGACAACCTGGTGGGAGCAGGCCCTAAGGGTCACTCGATCTACGCCGAGAACCATGGCGGGCTCCTGATAACCGCGAACAACGTCTTCCCCCGTGGTGCGAGCAGCGTCCATCTCAACGGCGTCACGCGGTCAAGCGTCACCAACAACCGTTTGCATTCGTTCTATCCCGGAATGCTGATTCTCGCGAATAGTTCGGAAAACCTCGTGGCCACGAATCACTTCCTGCGTGACCATGAGCCCTGGACGCCCTTCCTGGGAGTGGACAACGGACTGGACGACCTCAACGGACTTCTCTCTGTCAGCGGCAGCAACAACTCTGTCGTCGGCAACCACTTCTCCCAGATCATCGACGCACAGAGCATCCGGCCAGCAGGTGCGACGCCTGTCATCATCCGGCTCATGGCGGGGGTTGGCAACTTCGTCTCCAACAACCACGTGGTGGCGATGGACGTTCACTCCACGTCAAGTGACTCCTGCTTCGAGGCTCAAGTGGACGCTCTGTTGACCACCGAGGCTGCGAACGGCCTCGCCGTTACGGCCGTCATGGTCGATTCCGAATCAGCCCGGAATACGATCCTTGACTCCGGAACTGACGCCCAAGTTATCGCAGACAGGGCTGTTAACGCCTTGAGGGCCACACCCACCGTCGGTTTCCAGACGGCACCTGCACTTGTGGCCCAGTAACCCGCTCAGGCCCGGCGGGACCCAAGGGATCGCCATACGGGCTCCGGGACGAATGAGCCGAACGTAGTATCACCACCAACACCATGACGTGGGAGACCAAATGACCAATAGATCAGTCGGCATCAAGGACGTGGCGGCCGCGGCCGGGGTCTCTGTCACGACCGTCTCCCACGTCCTCAATGACGTTGCCTACGCTCGAGTGGGCGCAGGAACAAGGGAACGGGTCCACGAAGCAGCCCAACGGCTGGGTTACGGGCCCAACCGGCTCGCCCAGGCCCTGCGCACTCAACGCTCCGGGATGATCGGGTTCATCAGCGAGGAAATTGCCACCACCCCGCACGCAGGCAGGATCATCCTCGGGGCCGAGGAAACGGCTCGTGCCCGCGGGTACCGCATCATGATCATCAACTCCACCAGCACCAGCTCCCAGGATTCCAAGGAGAGCCAGGTGGCGGATCTGCTGGACCGGCAGGTTGACGGCATCCTGTACGCCACCATGTACCACCGGAAGCTGGCTGTCCCCAAGAACCTGGCTGGACTTCCGGCGGTCCTGGTGGACTCCGAAGACATCAGCCACACTGTTTCCTGCGTCATCCCCGACGAAATGGGCGGCGCAAGGTCTGCCGTGCAAACCCTGATCGACGCCGGGCACACCCGGATCGGGATGCTCAACAACACTGATGACGTGCCGGCAACATACTCACGGCTCAGGGCCTTCAAGGACACGCTGGCAGATGCCGGGCTGCCGTTCCACGAAGAACTGGTCCAGTCCGAGCTTTCGGAGGTGCCTGGCGGCCACCAGGCGGCCCTGCGCCTGCTGAAACCTGAAAGCCGGCCCACGGCCGTGTTCTGCTACAACGATCGCATGGCCATGGGCGCCTACAGGGCGGCCCGGGAACTTGGTCTTACGATTCCGGACGACATTTCCGTGGTCGGGTTCGACAACCAACAACTCATCGCCGAAAACCTCTACCCCGCGCTGACAACCGTCACCCTGCCCCACTACGAAATGGGCGCATGGGCAACCGAAAACCTGATCGACGCCATCGAGGGAAAAACGGACCTGCAGCTGTTCGCCGCTCACCCAACCGCTCTTCCCTGTCCCATGGTTCTTCGCGATTCCGTCGCCTCCCCAAGACGTCAGGGCGCTTCGAGTGGAGCAGCACTGGACTCACCTACGCTCGCCAACACCTGACCTCGAGCGCGTCCAGTAAAGGACGCGCCCAACCTTCCAAGGACCTCGAATGCACAGCTCCCCAGTTCCGCCACGCCCTGAAACGGATGTCGTCGTCGGCGACTCGGCGCGCCCAGACTTCCCGAAAGAACTCCGATGACTGAAACAACAACGCACCCTGCCGGCCCCGCCGAAGAAACAGCCCCCAACTTCCGGCCGATACTTCACTACACAGCCAAGAACACTTGGCTGAACGACCCCAACGGACTCGTGTGGCACCAGGGTCTCTACCACCTCTTCTACCAAAACAACCCCTTCGGCAACGTCTGGGGCAACATGTCCTGGGGACATGCCACCTCAACTGACCTTCTGCACTGGACCGAACACCCGGTTGCCATCGCCTGCGACGAGGAAGAAGACGTCTTTTCAGGCAGCATCGTGGTGGACCACGGCAATACATCGGGATTCGGCACAGTGGAACATCCGGCCTTGGTGGCCATCTACACGAGCGCCTTCAAGGAAGGCTCGGTGCACCAAGGGACACAAGCCCAGTCCCTCGCCTTCTCCACGGACGCCGGCATGACGTGGAGTAAATACGCAGGCAACCCGGTTCTTGGCCGCGGCTCGGCCCATTTCCGGGATCCCAAGGTGTTCCGCCACGAGGGACCGGCCGGTTCCTCCTGGGTCATGGTGGCGGTGGAGGCCCAGCACCAGCAGGTTGTGCTGTACCGCTCGGCCAACCTCAAGGACTGGGAATACCTGAGCACCTTCGGCCCTGCCAATGCGGGCGGCGGTGAATGGGAGTGCCCCGACCTGTTCCCGCTTCCCGTCGACGGAAACCCGGGCAACGTCAAGTGGATCCTGGTGGTCAACATCAACCCGGGTGCGGTGGCCGGCGGCTCGGGAGGGCAGTACTTTGTAGGCGACTTCGACGGGGTGGAGTTCACCGCCGACCCTGATTCGCTGGTTCAGGCGGATTCGCAGGGGAACACGGATCTCAGACACTGTCTGTGGCTCGACTGGGGACGTGACTACTACGCCGCCGTTTCCTTCAGCGATGCGCCGGAGAACCGCCGCATCATGATCGGCTGGATGAACAACTGGGACTATGCCAACTCCTTGCCCACGTCTCCGTGGCGCTCCGGGATGTCTCTTGCCCGCGAGGTCGAGCTCGTGACGGTGGACGGTTTGCCGCGCCTGGTGCAGCGCCCGGTGCTGCCGTTGGGCTGTAGGGAGCCGGCCCGCATCATCCGGGACCTGGAACTTCACGATTCCGCCTTGGAACTGCCAGACGCGGTGCCCGGATCAGCCCAGCTGATCGAGGCCGAGATCCTGCCCGGGACGGCCCGGACCGTTGCTTTCAGGCTTCTCGGCGCAGCGGGCGGGAGCGCCGCGACGGTTCTCAGCTTTGATGCCGTGACGAGCCGGCTCAGCCTGGATCGCCGCAACTCCGGAAACACCGCCTTCCACGGAAAGTTCGCGTCGGCTGAGTGGGCACCCGTGAAGCTCGACGGCGGCGTGCTAAGGCTGCGTGTGATCGTCGACCAGTGCTCGGTGGAGGTCTTCGCCCAGGGCGGCAGGGTTGTCCTGAGCGATCTGGTGTTCCCACTGTCCGGGAACCGGGGCACCGACGTGCGCGTGGAAGGCGGCACGGCCATTGTGCGGAAACTGGCCGTCACGGCCTTGTCCTAAAGACACCACCGCTTGCGGCTCCCACCCACGGCCTGTTCAACGGTCCGCAACGGGAGCACAATGAGTCCACCTTTACCTTGGTGGTGATGATGCGTGGCGCTGGCAGTCGTGGTCGGTTGCACGTTCTTGCTGTTGGTTGCCGTGGCCATGGTCATCGCCTGGGGAGGACGCTCCGTAAGGGGGCCGCGAGGGCCCGAGTCGACGGAGGATCCTCCGGTGCCTTCAACAGCGGACGCAGGGGGTGTCGCCGCGGAGGCCCGCGTTTCGGCACTGCGCGGCTACCTCTGGTGGGCCAACGTGGCAACGGTGGCCGCCCTCGCATCCGGGATCCTGGTGGCGTGGGCCGGCGGCAGGCTGGCGATGCGCATACTGGCCGCCACCTCGCCGGCCTCGGCCCAGGGGCGGCTGACCGAGGCGCAGGCCAACGTGGGATTTCCCACCATTGAGGGCAGCATTGCCCTGCTGTTCTTCGGGGGACTCCCGGCGGGCTTCACTGCCGCGTTCATCTATGTGCTGCTCCGCCGTTGGCTCCCCGCCGGAAGGTGGGCGGGACCGGTGCTTGGAGTGCTGCTTCTCCTGGTCTTCGGCGCCTCCGTGGAACCGTTCCGGGCCGACAATATCGACTTTGCGATTGTGGGTCCGGGCTGGCTGTCCGTGGCGCTCTTCTCCGCGCTGGCCATCCTGCACGGTGCCGTTGTGGCCGCAGTGGCGGGCACACTCAGCGGGCGCCTTCCGCTGCCCTCCCGACAGAACTGGAAATACTACCTGCCGCTGCTGGCGGCCGTCGTGTTCGTGCCCGCGGGCGCGGTGCTCGGCATCGGTGCGCTGGCGGTCATCGTGTGGGCCCGGCTGGCTGCAGTCTTCCATGCCAGGCGGCTGCGTGCCGGCAACAGGGTGCGTGCGGCCGGGCCGCAGGGTGCCGCCCGCCGTAGAGGGGCCATTGACTGGGCAGGGCGCGGGATTCTCGGCATGGCAGCGGTGGCGGCCTTGCCTGTCTTCGTCACTGCAGTGACGTCGATTGTCTCGCGCTGATCGGCCCTGCCCCGCCGGCGGCAGCGTTGATTGCGTCAGTGAGTGCGTCCAGCACCTCGTTTTGGGCGCCGCCGGCATCGATCCGGAGGAATCCGGGGAACTCCGGGAGGGCACGGTAGCCCTCGCTGAGCGCTGTCAGTTCCTCGAGTGTTTCCGTGTCGGTCCCGCGCAGCAGGATGCGTTCCAGGGCCTGCTCCGGAGCGATGTCGAAGTGGATCACGAGGTCCGGTCCGGGCAGGTGCCGGAGGAGCCAGGGAAGGAACCGGCCGCGCGGAATCCCGCGGACGCTGCGCAGCCCAAGCTGGCAATAGATGTGGCGGTCCATGACCACCAGGCCGGGAAACCTGATGGCGCGGGTATGTGAAACCACCACATTGAACGTCCGGATCACGGTTTCCAGGGCATCCGCCAGCCGGGGGTTAAGGGGGATTCCAGAGCGGGCCGACCACTGCGTCAGGTTCCGGCGTCCGGCATGATTGCGCAGGAGCAGCGCCTTGCCGCCGGCCAGACGAGCAGCTTCCACGGCTCCGCGGGCGGCAGTGGTCTTTCCGGCACCGTCAATTCCGGTCAGGACAATCAGCAGAGGTGGCTCGTTTCGTTGGGCGGCAGCTCGTGCGCCGCAGGTCGGGTGGTGGAGGTTGCGCGTTGGAGGTTGTGTGTCGGGAGCGGGGGGCTGGCGCCGGGTGTCACTACTTCAACGAGGGACCCGCCCCTGTTGTCCCCCACGGTCGCCGGCGGTTGTCGGGATTGCGGCCCGGCGGGGGCTCCGGGCTGTGCTGGCTCAGGGGCGGCGGCGAATCTTGTTCGCTGTTCGCCGTCCGGATTTCATCCGCCGTTAATGGCGGCCTTCTAGTGTGGTTCCTCAGGCACCATCCGCTAGAAGGGATCCATCATGGCCGACATTGCCGCTGTGCTGGGACGGCTCACCCCGGAAGAGCTCGACGACCTCCGGGTCCTCGGCCCGCAAGGGCATCTGACCAGGCAACTCGTCGACGCCCTGGACAGGGCGGCTGGCGGGTCAGGTGCGGGCCGCGGGTACTACGTGCCCACCGGAAGTGTGAGCGCAACGGGCGGACCGCATCTTGTGCTGCGCAGCGACGTTTCCGCCTGGCTGTTCGGAGCAGCCCCGCAGATTCCGCACGGACAAGCAGCGGACGCCGCAGCCGGGACGTTGCCGACAGGTACCGACTGGTCCGAGCTGCGCCCCGGCGACAGGGTGTCCATCGTGCGCGGCAACCGCGTTACGGCCTCGGGCATCGTGGACACCATGACCGAGGATGCCTCCACGGTGTGGGTGCTCTTCGACGGTGTTGCACCGCGGCGCATGTTCCACCGAGGCGACCCGGACGAACTGCGCCCCGTGCGCTAGTTTCCCTGTCAGCGGCGTTGGGCATCTCCCACACCGCAACTACAGGACCTACTCGGCCTTGGCGCGGGCTTTCTTGGCGTCCTTCTTGGCGGCCTCGTCCTTCACGCGCTGGGCTTCGGCGCGGACTGCGGCGTGCGTGGAGCGCTCGGTGACCAACCAGGCCGGGGGCGCCTGGAGCAGCGCGGTTATTTCCGCCGACGTAAGGGCTTCCTCGACGCCGCCGCGTGCCAGGCCGCTGATGGATACGTTCAGCTTCTGAGCCACCACCGGGCGGGGGTGCGGGCCGTTGCGGCGGAGTTCGGCCAGCCACTCCGGCGGGTTGGCCTGGAGCTCGGCGAAATCGGCGCGGGTGATAACCGAATCCTGGAACTCCTGGGGTGTTGCGGGCAGGTAGATGCCAAGCTTCTTGGCAACGGTGGCCGGCTTCATGGACTGGGAGTTTGCAGAGGTCATACTTCAAGGGTATCCGGCGGGCCGCCTGCAAGGCACCAACGCAGTGCCAATACAGCACCAACGCGGTGCAAATAGCGGACCAGCGCAGCACCAGCCCGCGCCAGCCGGGCACCGTGCGCCCTCGGCGCGGGGCCATCCTGCAGCTCTGGCGGTACTGTGAACGTGTGTCCGCTGAAGAAGAATTCCCGCAAGCACCCGCACCTTCGGAACCGGAAGGGCGGGGGCTGCGCTTCGCGTACGTTGCCGGCGTGACGCCGGGGAAATGGATCCGGCGCTGGGAAGAGCGGATGCCGGACGTTCCGCTGAGCTCCTTTATGTCCGACGACGGCGCGCAGCTGTCAGTCCTGCGCGACGGCGCCGCGGACCTCAGTTTCGTCCGCCTCCCGGTGGAGCGCGAGGGCCTGAACGTGATTCCCCTGTATGAAGAGCAGCCCGTGGTAGTTGCCCCCAAGGGCCACGAAATTTCGGTGTTCGAAGAGGTGGCACTGGCAGACCTTGCAGCCGAAACGTTCCTGGACGTGACTGGGCTTGGCGGGCCGGAAATGGCGTTGCAGGTGGTTGCCTCCGGCGCGGGGCTCGCCATCCTGCCGATGTCGGTTGCGCGCCACTTCAACGTGAAGGATACGGTGGCGCGGAAGCTCACCGGCGCCCCGACCACGCAGATTGCGCTTGCCTGGTCCAGCGAGCCCAACGACCATGCGCCGGACGAGGTGATTGAGGAGTTCATCGGGATCGTCCGCGGACGGACCGCCCAGAGCTCCCGCCAGCCGTCGGCGCAGGTTGAGAAGCCCAAGAAGGAACCGAAGCCGGACCGGCGGGGGACCGGTGTCAAGAAGCCCAAGGTTGCCCAGCGCTACGCTCCCAATCCGGATAAAGGCCGCGGGAAGGGTTCACGCAAGAAGGGAAAGCGCTAAGGCTCCTGCCGTGGGCTGCGCAGTTTTTTGACGCCGCGGCCCTTAGGCGGTGCAGGCGTCCTTCAGGGCTGTGACGGACTCAGCGGGGACCTGGTCGCCGGCTTCGGCGATCTGCCGCAGGGGAGTGGTGATCTCCGACGGCACGCCTGCGGTCTCCGCCCCGGCCGCAAGGCCACCCAGCACTTCCTTGTCCTTGACGCTGACGAGCCCGTCTTCCACGAGTGTGCAGATCTGGCCCTTGACCTGGTCGGCGGCTGCGGTGCCCACCTGGGATGCTCCGTCGCTCACGGCCTTTTCGGCTGCTCCCTGAACCTGACCACAACCGGCCAGCACAACGATGAGGGCGGCAAAGGACAGGGTGGCGAGGCTGAATTTCATGCTTCCACCCTAACAAGGGCTTCCGCGCGTCGGCTCAACCGGGTGCCGGCGGCCCGAATCCAAGCCGCCTGCGCCGCTGCGTCAGCCGGAGGCGCGGCCCGTGGTGCCGCGCACGATCAGGGCGGGCGCGATCAGCTTGCGGCCGGGTCCGAGGGCGGGGTCCTGGATCCGTGCCAGCAGGGTGTTTGCGACGTCAACGCCCACCAGGTCGCTCCGGTTGTCAACGGAGGTGAGGTCAAGGTACCGGGATTTGGCCAGCTGGGAGTTGTCGTAGCCGATCACCAAAAGGTCTTCCGGTACGGACAGGCCCCTGGCCTTCGCGCCGGTGCGCGGCCGCCCCGTCCGAACCGGAAAGGTGCCCGATGCGGGTGTGGCCGAGCTTTAACAGGTGGCTCGCCGCCAAGCGGCCGCCGCCGTCGTCGTCGTTCGTGATGAGGTCGGCGCCGGCCGGAACACCGTGACGCCAGCCTGCGACGACGGTGGGGACCCAGGTGCCTGAAAGCATTGCCTCGCTGGGTTCGGCGGCGATCACGAGACCCGCGACGTGCATGGCCAGCAGGCCCTCTGTCGCCTCCTTGATCCGGTTCTGCCCGGGCCGCGAGTCCGCCACGGTCACCTGGTAGCCGTGCGCCGCCAGCGCGGATTCCAGCACCCGCAGAATGTTGTGTTCAACACCGCCGATGTCCACAAGCTCATCGAGCTGACCGGCGCCACGCACGTTGGCGTCGAGCTGGACGCCTCGCACCTGTTCTGGCAGCAGATGGATCCGGTGGCGGTGGTCCGTGAACTCGGTCCGCTGGTCTTCCCGGCCGCCGCGAAGGACGTCCGCGTCAACGCCGTGAACGCCGCGCTCTACGGCGTCCTGGACAACAGCTTCCGCCGGCTTGCACCGGAGGAAGACCGCACTAACGTCGGCGGCGACGAGTGGGCCAATGATTGGCCCAAAAACTCGGCCTGGGACTTTGTGGCCCTCGGCCGCGGACACGACACCGCGTATTGGACCGAATTCCTGCGCGCGCTGTACGAGGTGGACCCGAACATGCTGGTCAACATCGAGCACGAGGACACCTCCCTGGGCCGGATCGAAGGCCTTCAGGTGGCGGCCAAGGTCCTGCGGGACGCGGCCCTGGCCCTGCCTACTCGGTGGCGAACGCCGGCGCGTGTGCCTTGACGTGCTGGATGATGTTCCGGCCGGCCTGTTGCAGGGCTTCGGCTGCCAAGCCGGGGTCCCTGGACGTGTCGTGTGCGGTGATGTCGGTAAGGGCCACAACTCCGGACAGGCCCAGCTCGCTGGCTGCTTCCGCGTCGAGCAGCGAGGTGCCGACTGCCGCCCACACCGGCGTGCCAGCGGCGCGCGTACAGACGGCGGAGATGAGTTTGCCGTCCGATGTCTGGGCGTCGAGGCGGCCTTCCCCAGTCACCACCAGGTCGGCCTGTTGCGCGAGCCTATCGAAGCACAGGAGGTCGAGGAAGTAGTCCGCTCCGGAGACGAGTGATCCGCCCAGAAGCAGCAGTCCGAAGCCGATGCCTCCCGCGCCGCCCGCACCCGGAGTTCCGGCGAGGGCCTCGGCGTCGATCCCCGAAACCGGCCGGCAGGCGTTGACCAGACGATCCAGTCCGCGGTCCAGCAGCGAAACCTGGGCGGTATCCGCCCCTTTCTGCGGCCCGAAAACGTGTGCAGCACCCTGCAGTCCCCGAAGCGGGTTGGTGACGTCGCTGGCGCCGATGATTGCTGTTCCGCCGAAATCGAAAACGCCGCCCAGGTCCACCTGGACGATCCGGTCCAGTGACCTGCCGTCCGGTTCCACGGGGTTCCCGTGGGCATCACGGAATACCGCGCCCAGGGCTGCCAGCATTCCGGCGCCTCCGTCGGTGCTGGCGCTCCCGCCCAGGGCCACCACGATTCGTTCAGGCTTGAGCTGAGCGGCTGCCAGCATGGCCTCACCCAGGCCGCGGCTGGAAGCCGACAACGGGCGCAGCGCCCCCCGCAGGGTGGCCAGGCCGCACGTCCCGGCCACCTCGACGACGGCAGTGGTCCCGTCAAACGCGATCTGCGTCTCCGTCAGTTCTCCGTCTGCGCCGGTCACCTCGGCTGTTTGCGGCTGTGAGCCGGCGAAGACCGCCGCCTCGACGCTGCCGTCCCCGCCGTCGGCCAGTGGCAGGACGGTGACCTCAAGGCGGGTGCCGTTTGCGGCGGACTCGATGCCTGAGCGGATGGCGCCAGCGACGCCGATCGCGTTCAGGCAGCCCTTGAATTTGTCCGGTGCAATCAGGATGCGGACCGGGCGCGCTGCCTCCGGCAGGGCCTCGGCGCGGGAATCGTCGGTTCCGTGGGTGCTATTGGCGGATGGCAGCATTCTGGTGGTCTCCGGTGTGGTCGGTGGAGGAGGATTTGGCTATCGTCAGCCTCGGATTGTCTAACAAGTACACACGATTCCACTTTGATTGTCTAGCAAGTGCACATGGCTAGCAGGTAGTCTTGTCTTTGCCACTGACGTAATATTTGTTCCGAGACTGAGGAGAGAGCCGTGGCCACGCAGCTGATGACCGTTTCCATCGTTCAGGCGATCGCCGACGATATCCGCTCACGGATTCTGCGCGGGGAGTACCCGTCGGACACGTCCTTCACGGAGACGGATGTGGCCGCCCGGTACGAAGTCGCCAGGCCTACAGCGAAGGCCGCGATAGAAAAACTGGTTTCCGAGTCACTCCTGGAACGCCGCACGAACAAGACTGCAAAAATCATGACGCTGGGACCGGACGACGTCCGGGACATCTACCTCACCCGGGCGCGCCTGGAGAAGGCGGTGTTGCTGGAGCTGGCGGAGTCCCGCACCGTGCCACCGGCCGCCGCCGCCGCCCAGCGCGACCTGGAGAGGGTTGACGCGGGTTCCGGCCTGGACACCGTGGACCCTGACATGCGGTTCCACATGGCGCTCGTGGACAGCATCGGCAGCCCCCGGACCAGCCGGATGTACGAATCCCTCGTCTCGCAGGTGAGGCTATGCATGGCACAAGTGCAAGGTTTGGAGCTGGTCCAACCCGAGCGCATTGTCAGGGAGCACCAGCACCTGCTCGACCTTATCGAGGCCGGCGACGGGCCGGCTGCCACGGCATTCCTGGAGGAGCACCTGAGCCGGCCCCGGGAACGGCTGGTCGCAGCCGTGGGCGGCGTCCCCGGTCCTGAGGCCGACCTCGGGTCGTCACTGGACGCGCAGGGCTAGGCAGGCCCTAGCCCTGGCGGGCCTTCATCCGGGGATTCTTCTTGTTGATGACGAAGGTCCTGCCGCGGCGCCGCACGATCTGCGCCCCCGGTATCTTCTTCAGTGCCCGCAGTGAGTTCCGTACTTTCATGGGTGTTTCTCCTTTTACTTGGGTGGCGGAGTGGGGGTTGTGGCCAGCCTCGGTTAGGAGGTCAGGGTGAAGTCGAACGGGTCGGGCAGGTCCGCGGGGCGCGCGTCCATTTCGGCGTCGGTGAGCTGGCAGTCCTCAAGCAGCCGGGCGAATTCCGCCGGGTCGAGGTGTTCGCCGGTTGCCGCGATGACGGTTCCACGATCGCCATGGTCGGAGTGCCAGTCCAGGGAGGGATCGCGGTCCGTTGCCCCACTGGCCGGGAACTGTGCCGCTTGATCGGCCAGCCAGGGGCCGGTGTTTTCGAGCCAGACGCGGGGTCCGATTCCCTGGATGGCGATCCTGCAGTCCGGGGCCGTCGCGATCCACAGCCGGCCGCGCAGCCAGCAGCAGCCCTCGGTCAGCCTTGCCAGGGCGTCCCGGAAGCGTTCGGCGTGGAGTGGGCGCTGGACTCGCTGTGTAACGGTGACGAACGGTGAGGCATCGCTGAAGGCGAGTTCACCGATCAGGAATTCTCCGGGCGTGCGCTGGTCCTCCGGCGTCGGCGTGAACCCGGATTCGAACAGGGTGTGGTGGTCCCAGATATGGTCCTCGAGGGAATCCGGTGCGCACGCCAGCATCACAGAGCGGACGGTGAACCGGCTCGTCAAACCCTGTTTCAGGGCGCTGACCGCCGCCGCGGCGGGGACCGCGGGCGGCAAAGCGATGATGATGTGCTCCTCGCCGCGGGCGAGCAGGCGTTCGACGGTCGGGACCACATCCATGCGCACCGTGCAGCTCAGGCATCCGTGCTCCAGGCGGGTCTCCTCGCGGTCCACGGGGGCGTTGGGGCTGAAGATGCGGCGGACGACGACGCCGTCGTCCAGCAGGTCATGCACAACGAGCATGGCCGCAGGATGGGCAGCGGCCAGCACTTCGCAGGCACGCCGGCGGCACAGGACATCGAGGGAACTGACAACAGTAAGAAGCATGCCTCCACTCTAAATGAGAATGGTTCGCATTTACAACTGTTCCTTCGCACCCCATAAGTTGCCGTCATTGTTACCGGAAGTGTGGCTGGATGGAGCGACGGGGCCGGCGGCACGAGCAATCGCCGTCGCTACTGGGTGCCGGTGCAGGCCACCGTCACCGGAAACCTGCACGGCGCAGACGGCCCAGCCAGCAGCGGCATGCACCGCTTTGCCCCGTCCTACGAGTTCCACGACGCCCACGGCCAGCGGTGGCTGGGCCAGGCGGATATCTACGGCCCGGACCAGGAGATCATCGGCACTACCATTCCAGTGATCTACAACCCGGCCAACCCCGCTGAATCTACGCGCCCGGCCCATTTCGCCAAAGGCCGGTTGGCTAGGTGCAAGCCCAAGCCTGTCGGCAGGCATTCCTGCAGAACGTAGGGCTGGGCGGCAACGTCCTCTTGCGCTGATGAGGGAGTCTGGGGTGCCTGAAGGCTGGAAGCCGGCAGCGCTATGTCTTGGACTTGGGAACTGTTCTATTTCGCTGTCCCGCAGTGGTCAGGTGGAGACAGGAGAATCTCAAAGTGGTCCAATTAGGGGCATCAGTGCGTGGCCGCGGGTGTGTCATTCCGCACCCCGCAACGCTCGTGCCTGTCTCACAACCATAGGGATACGAGGCGTCTCACGAAGTGGCTACGCTATTTACCTAGAGGGTGCGTAATCCTGCTGGAGGTGTTCCGACGCCGGGGAATGTTGCCCTTGGTGGGTTTCGCGACTGAAATTTTCGGTGGACAAGAGGCGCGTTATCTTCGCGGCACTATGGAGCACGGCCGCGGCCAGGTCGTTGCTGATGACGTTTTCCATGCGGTAGCGCGGCACGGTGATGGTTATTGATCCGCAGATTTTGCCGTTGATGAAGAAGGGTGCGGCGGTGCCGTATGCCTCGGATATTCGTTCGCCTTCGCCAGTTGCCCAGCCGCGCGCACGGATCTGCTCCAACTCGGCCTTCAGGGCATCGGGATTGGTGAGTGTGCGTTCCGTGAAGGGCTCTAGAGTAATTTCGTCGCAGACCTGTTGGGGAAGGTACGCGAGGATTGCCTTACCTGCCGCTCCGGCGTGTAGCGGTATCCGTGAGCCTGGTTCTGAGACGTACCGGACGCCACTGGCGGCCGTGGTGTGGGTCGCGGCGACGTGGGCAGCTCCGGATTTGGGGTCCAGGAGTGCCAGACCTGCCGTCTCCCCTGTTGCCTCTGAAAGTTCGCGAAGGTCATCACCGATAAGTTCCGTCAGGGCAGCGTGAGGACCCAGTGCTGCGGCCCATCGCAGCAGTGTGGGACCCGCAGCCCAAGCTCGTGGTCCAAGCCGGCTCATCAGTCCGGATTCACCGGCGGACTCAGCGAGCCGTCGTGATGCCACAGATCCGGCGCCAACAACCGAGGCGAGCTGGCCCGGTCCCAGTGCAGCCAGGGGCCTGAGGCACAGCTCTGTCAGAAGGCGGGAAATACGCTCGATGAGGGTTGAGGAAGCGCGTCCTTGATTATCGGGGGTTGCCGTCCGGGTGGTTTGTGCCTGCAGGGCAGTCTCAAGTTCAGCCGCTGCTCGGCGCAGAATCTCTGCTGCTTGGGGAACTGCAGTTTCGTCGAATTCATTTCTGGGCCTGGACAACGAGATTGACCCTATGAGGTGATCGTTCAGGCTGATGGGCACGGCGAGTCCGGCGGCGTCCGGGATGTGCTGGCCAACGCTGACCACAGCGCCGATGGACGAGTATGCGCGCAGGGCCTCCTCGACCCGGGCCCTCGTGTCCATAGAGTCGTCCGTAAATTTCTTCAGATGCTCGGGCAGGCCCTGTGTTCCGCGGCGGGACAGGATCGCCAGCCCCAGGGCGCCGGCATGGATTGGGAGCTTGGTCCCGGCCTTGAGGGTGTACCGAACCGGGGAGTCAGGCTCGGAGGAAATGAGGACAAAACACTCTTCAGGCTGATGAGAAGCGACTGCCAAGAGCGCGGTAGCGCCTGTTTCCTTGCTCAGCTGGGAGAGGATGCGGGCGCCATCAATGAACAGGGGATGATGTTCGTGCAGCGTTCGGGACAGCACTTTAAGTCGCGGGCCGACGATGTATGCCCCACTGACGTCCCGGGAGACAAGGCGCTCCTCAACCAACTTGGCCAAAATCCTGTTGACCGTGCTCCTGCTGGCACCCAGCTGCTCGGCAAGCTCTCGCACTCCCCAGCCATAACTGATGCGGCCTATGAGAGCCTCAATAACCTCGAAGACCTCGATAGAACCATCGCGCTGACCAGGGGCGTCCGCTTGTTCCATTTCCGCAGTATCTCACGCTCCCGTCGCCCCCGTTTCAGGTGAAGCAGTCACATTATGAGGGCCCGCAACTTTCGGACCTTGACAGTGGCGCAGAACACATGCATTCTTATATCAATCCCGCGAATGAGACATCGTCCCATTTATCTAATATTCTAAGACAGAGAGGTCTTCGAATGACCATTCCCACATTGGCAGTCCCGGACGCTGCACGGCGCACCAAGGCCAAGAAAGCCACTGGCGTTGCTGCTTTCGGCACGTTCATCGAGTACTACGACTTCAGCGTCTACGGCTACGTTGCCGCGACCCTGGCCATCGTCTTCTTCCCCGGCGATGACCCTGTCATCGGACTGCTGAACACCTTGCTGGTGTTCGGCTCGGCATTCATCGTCCGTCCCCTCGGCGCCGTGTTCTTTGGCCGCCTAGGTGACCGCATGGGCCGACGGACGAGCCTGATCGCAAGCATCACCTGCATGGGTGTTGCGGCTACGCTGACCGGCCTGCTGCCGGGCTACGCGCAGATCGGGGTGCTCGCACCGATCCTGCTGGTGCTGCTACGCATGCTGCAGGGCTTCTCCACCGGTGGTGAAATCGGCGGTGCAGCCGCGTATATCCACGAATGGGCTGCACCGAACCGCCGGTCCCTCTTCGTCTCACTCATCCCCAGCATCGCCCAGCTCGGCAAGGGCCTCGCCGCCGGCCTGGCAGCCCTCGCGGCGGCAATGATGCCCGCCGCCGACCTGGCAGCGTGGGGCTGGCGTATCCCATTCCTCCTCGCCCTGCCCCTCGGGATCCTGTGCCTGGTCATGCGCCTGAAAGTCGAAGACAGCCCGGAGTTCCAGGCCATCAACAAAACCACGGAAGGTACCTCCAAAGCTCCGTTCAAGGAAGTCATGACCAAGTACCCCAAGGCACTGGCCAAGGTCACCTCCATTTCCCTCGTGCAGAACCTCGGAACCTACATCGGCACCGTGTTCGTGGCCGTCTACTTCAGCGAAGTCCTCGGCTTCACCAAGGGCGAAGCCTCGACCATCGTTCTCATCGCGGTCCTGTTCGCCGCTCTCCTGATCCCCATGGCCGGCCAGCTCGGCAGCCGCATCGGCAGCAAGAAAGTCCTGCTCTGGTCCTACGTGGCCTACGTCGCCGTCACCATCCCCTCCTTCGCCATGATGAACCAGCACTCCTTCGTCCTGGCACTCCTGGGCCTCGGCCTGGGCATCATCCCCTACGCTCTGTGCCAGGCCGGAACCTACGGCGCGATGCTCGAGTTCTACCCCACTCGGGTGCGCCACACGGGCGTCGCGTTTGGCCACAGCGTCGGAGCCGTCATCGGCGGCGGCGCCGGCCCCTACCTGGCCACCTGGCTCATCGACCTGACCGGCAACACCTTCGTGCCCGCCTTCATCCTCGTCGGTGCAGGCGCCCTTGGACTGCTGGTTGTCGGCCTCACGGTCAGGGCTAACTCCGACCCTTCTTCCCATCTCTACCGTTAGGCCCGCACCGTGACCGAAATCTACATTTCCGACGTCATCCACGAGGACGTCCTGGCAGACATCCGCAAGAACGCCCTCGTGCACGTCGGCTACGGCCCCGACAAGGTCAGCTACCTCGATATCAGCGAGAACGTTGACGCCGTGATCCTGCGGGCCGAGACGTTCACCCGCGGCATGATTGAAGCCTCACCACGATTGAAGATCATTGCCCGGCATGGTGTCGGCACTGACAATGTCGATATTCGAGCAGCATCGGAAAATGGCGTCTGGGTGACCAGCACCCCGGGCTCGAACAGCAACGCCGTCGCAGAACACGTCTTCGCGCTCCTGCTCTCCCTGACCCGCCAGGTCGTCCCGGCAGCAAACCGCGTATTGGACGGAACCTGGGCCGAAGGCCGCGGCGACCTCATCGGCTACGAACTCTCCGGACGTACGCTCGGAATCGTCGGCTTCGGTGCCATCGGCAAACGCGTAGCGGCCATCGCCAAAGGATTTGGCATGCACGTGCTGGCCTCGGACCCGATCGCCACCGCTGAAGAGGCAGCAGCGGCAGGGGCTGACCTCGTCGAACTCGACACCCTCTACGACGGTGCGGACATCATCACTCTGCACGCGCCGCTGTTGCCGAGCACCCGGCACATGATCGGCGGCCGCGAGCTGGGACTGATGAAGAGCACCGCGGTGGTCCTCAACACCTCACGCGGCGGCCTGATCGACGAGGGTGCCCTGGTGAAGGCACTGCTCGCCGGTGACATTGCCGGCGCAGCCCTGGACGTCCTCGAAGCCGAATCGGTCGACATGAGGGACCCGCTGGCCCAGAACCGCCTCCCCTTCGGGGAGGTACCGAACCTGCTCGTGACCCCGCACGTCGCCGGCCAGACCCACGAAGCGTTCCTCGCAGCAGGAACAACGGCCTGGGCCGAGGTCCAGGCCGTGCTCGCCGGTGAAAACCCGACATTCCCCGTCAACGCCAACGCCCTGCGCCCAGTCGCCGCCTAAGCCTCCCGGCCTTTAGTCAAGGAACCCAACGTGTACATCAACGCCTCTGCCGAAAACATCACCGTCTACCCCGAATGGCCACGCCCCGCGCAGGAACTCGTCCAGGCACTTGCGACCTTCCCTCCGGCCCTGATCGGTGACGTACGCAAACGCCTGGACATGATGTCAGCGGACATCCGCTGCCTCACCCCCGGCGCACGGCTGGCCGGGACCGCCCTCCCCATCCAGATCTGGGAAGGCGACAACCTCGCCATCCACCGCGGACTCGACGAAGCCAAACCCGGGGACGTCCTCGTCATCTCCGGGAACGGCGTCACCAACCGGTCCGTGTTCGGGGGCATCCTCGCCGAAATCTGCCTCCATAAAGGCGTCACGGGCGTGATCGTCGACGGGGCTGTCCGTGACATCGAAGAGATGAACGAGATGGGCCTTGCCGTCTTTGCCCGCGCCGTGGTTCCCGCCGGGCCCTCCAAGAACGGCCCCGGGTACGTCGGCAAACCGGTCGCGTGCGGCAACGTCGTCTGCAACCCAGGTGATGTCGTCATCGGCGATCAGGACGGCATAGTGGTCATCCCCCAATCAGAACTCAACGAAACCCTTCAGGCCCTCCCCGCCCAGGAAAACCTCGAACGCCAGATCCGCGACCGGATCAAGGAAGCCGTCGCCTCCTAGAGGCCACCACGGCTCTCTCCCCGCCGACAAGAGTGGCAGCGACCCGGCATGGGCCGCTGCCACTCTTTTAGACGAAAACCGGAAAGCCCATGACACTGAACCGAGTAACGCCGCGTAAACACGGTGACTGGAGCCTGTTGATCAACGCTTTAGTGGAAATCCGCCAAAACGGCCAGGTGATCAGAACCGGCCTTGTCGAAGACGTCATGCCCGACTCCTCTGCACTCTGGCTGGCGGCCGACCGCACCCACCCGCGCCAAATGTTCGAAGCGTGCCAAGGCCACCAGGTGTGGGTCACGCCACAAGCACTCTCCGGCGAACTCAGCTGCCGGATGACAACCAGACAGATCTTCGGCAAGAACCCCACAAGCTGCACATAAGGCCCCGGCCGGCTATTGCCACCCGCGGTACCCGCTACGAGCTGTCTTACTTTCTTTGAACCTGGGCGGTCCTAGTGCTAGGCCGGGACACTGGGGGGTATAGGGGACAAAGTCGGGTAAGTACTGCCAGCTGGAGTCAGGGTACGACGGATAACCGGGAGGAAATTCACGAGAAACGATGTCTGGTTCGCGGTGACAGCCGGAATGCCGGTGGCAACGACCCCGGCAGCCCACGTAGCTACCGGCGTCTGGCCTAATGTGCCATGTCTGCTGCCGTGGTAGCTGGCTACCGCAGGCACCAGCCACTTCTCCAACTCCGGCAGAGTCAGTGCGGCCATGTTCTCGGAGTCATACCGGCCTCGCTCTCCCGGGTTGGAGAAAGTTGTCCCAGGGAGCTCGTGGATTTTGCTCATGGCCGTCCCTATCACGCGTTCGACAATGCCGCCGTAGTGGGGTTGTCCAGGAGGTCGATAGGACAAACGGATGCCGTGCTGCTCACAGCCACGCCGCAATGCCTCGCTCTTGAACTCCGCCGCGTTATCCACTTGGGCTTACCGCTCATCGGCCACTCCACATCCACGCCGAGCTGCTCAAGCCACGGCCGTTTGTCACCGATGGCGTGAGCCAGGCACCGTCCCACCGACACAGCCGATGGTGGTTCCAGCGTGAGAACCAAGCCGACAAGGGCCCGACTGAAAACATCAATGGCGACGGTTAAATATGAGCGGCCAATCGATCGACGCTCGCGTTCGTCCACGATGACCAGGTCTATGACGGTGTGATCGATATGTACCTATTCCAAGATCGAACCAATTATCGGCACCTCACCGCCAGCGGACTGCAGCGGCCTCACAGCATCACGGCCCTCCCTGCGTCGTCCGACCTCAACCGGGTTGAGCATCGAGATGCGCCGGGTCACCGTGTTTCTCGTCGGAGCCTTCATTCCCTGGGACGCGCAGGCCCGGACGATCTCCCGGTGGAGTGCCGCCGCGCTCAGTTTCTGTCATGTCAGGAACCGCCGGCGGATCAGGTCACGAATGATTTCCTCAACAGGTTCATGCAGGCGGTTTCCGCCCTTGCCACCGGTGGAACGATGGACCCCGAGATCAGTTACAGACCTGCGCCTTGGCGGTAACGGCCCAACAACGTATAAACCTGACGCCGGGAAACGCCGAGCTCCAAAGTTGCCTTGTCAGCGGCAACAATCCCCGTGATGCCTCGCTCGGCCAACGGGCCGATCACCGAAGCTCGAATCCTGGCCCGTTCCCATGCGGCGTCTGACATCGTCAGCTAGGAGTACCGAACAAAAGCACTTTCGTGCAGGGATGTATCGACCGGCCAGCGTTCAGAAGTCCTGTTCGCAGATCCTGGATGCTTCTATGTTCCGTCAAGCGGCTCAGGCCGATTGGTTAGGACGGCAAGGGGCGCGGCGAGACGTGTGCGCGATATTTTGCAAGCGCTTGCGCTAATTGTCGGACTGTATGTAACCTGAACTCCATGGCCATTAGTGTTGAAGCGGTTGCGGAACGGGCCGGGGTGTCTGTATCTACGGTTTCTCGCGCACTGCGCTCGGTTCCTGGCGTTTCCGCCGCCACTCGCAAGCGCGTGCAAAATGCTGCCGACGAACTAGGTTATTCGGCGTCTCCGGCTGCATCGCGGCTTGCGACGGGGCGGACCATGACAGTGGGCATCGTGGTACCGATCCTGGCTAAGTGGTTCTTCGGAAAGGTCATCGGTGAAGCCACGCATACGCTCAGGGAAGCCGGATTCGATGTGCTCCTTTTCGAACTGGCCACCCCTGGGCAGCGAGAGCGGTTCTTCGGTAGTGCGCATCTGCACGGCCGAACTGATGGGGTCATCATCATGGCCTTGCAGCCCAGTGAAGCGGAGCTGGAAACACTCACCGCCCAAGGCCAGGCAGTGGCGTTGCTGGGCGCTGAAGCGCAGGGCATCGGATCAGTATCCGTGGACAACGTCGGCGCCGGGCGGGCTGCCGTGAGGCATCTGCTAAATCTCGGCCACGAACGGATCGCGTTCATCGGTATCCGTGATGATGAAGGCAGCAACCTCGGCGGTGTACCTCCCTTGCAACGGCTCACGGGCTATCGGGAGGCCCTCTCCGAAGCCGGACTGGCCCCGGACAGCAAGCTTGAACAGTTTGATGAGAACAGTGTCGCCGGGGGTGCCGCTGCCATGTCGCGGCTGCTTGTCGCGGAACAGATCCCGACAGCGGCTTTTGTCGCCTCCGATGAGATGGCCTTCGGTGCTCTCAAAGTCCTCCGCAAGGCAGGCTTGGACGTTCCACGGGATTTCTCCGTGCTGGGGTTCGATAATCACGAACTCTGTGACGTCGTGGACCTGACAACCATGGACCACGAAGTAGCTGAACAAGGACAGGACGCCGCCCGGATCCTCCTGGCCATCTTGAATGGACGGCCCCCTGCCGCCCTCCTGCGCCCGGCGCGCCTGGTTGTCCGGGAGACCACCGCGCCTCCCCGTACCCTTCGTTCAACTGCGAGCACCCCGGATTCTCCTCATTCCGCCGGACTCTCCGGCACCCCCTGAAAGGAACCTTCATGCAATACCGCAAACTCGGCACAAGCGGCATGTACGTCAGCGCCATAGCACTGGGCAACTGGGCTACGCATGGCGAAACTGTGGACCAGGATCTCGCCACAAAATGCGTCCGCAAAGCGCTGGATCTGGGCATCACCACTTTTGATACCGCGGACGCCTATGCAGGCACCAAGGCTGAGTCCATGCTCGGTGAAGCCCTAAAGGGAGTCCGCCGCGAAGGCGTGGAGATCATGACCAAGGCGTTCTTCCCCACGGGATCGGGCAAGAACGACCGCGGCCTGTCCCGTAAGCACGTCATGGAATCAATCAACGGTTCGCTGAGACGTCTGCAGACGGACTACGTCGACGTTTACCAGGCTCACCGCTACGACTACGAAACCCCGCTGGAGGAAACCATGGGGGCCTTCGCGGACATCGTCCATGCCGGTAAAGCCCACTACATCGGCGTGTCCGAATGGACCGTGGAAGAGATCCGTGCCGGCGCAGCGCTGGCGGCCGAACTGGGCATCCGGTTCGTGTCCAGCCAACCGCAGTACAACATGCTCTGGCGCGTGATCGAGCCCGAGATAGTGCCGGTCTGCGAAGAACTCGGGATCAGCCAGGTTTGCTGGTCACCGCTGGCCCAAGGCGTGCTGACCGGCAAGTACGGCGCCTCCGCTGTTCCGGCCGGTAGCCGTTTTAGCTCCGATGACGGCGGGGTGAAAACTGAACACAAGTTCATGCAGCCCGAAGTTCTGGAAGCAGTGGAGAAGCTCAAACCGATTGCCGCAGATCTCGGCATGCCCTTGGCCACCCTTGCCGTCGCCTGGGTCTTGGCCAACCCCAATGTCGCCGCGGCGATTGTAGGCGCCAGCCGTCCCGAGCAGCTCGAAGACACGGTCAAAGCAGTTGACGTGGTCCTGGACCAGGACACCTTGGACCTGATCGACGGCGCCTTGGGCGACGTCGTCGAGCGCGACCCCTCCAAGGTGGAGTCGTTCCCCCAGCGTGTCTAAGTCTGGGCCGCCGCAACTCTGCCAGCGCCGGTGTCGACGCTGTTGAGCTGCCGGAAGATTTGCCGGGTGATGTAGCGCTTGAGGCTGCGGATAATCTCCTTCTTGGTGCGTCCTTGGCCTGTTCGCCTGGCTACGTAGTCTCTGGTGGCTTGGTCGCGGTTCATTCTGATGAGGGCGATGGTGTAGATCGCCTTGTTGAGTTGGCGGTCACCGCCGCGGTTCAGCCGGAATCCGGTGGTGCCACCTGATGAGACCGGGACGGGGCAGGTGCCGGTCAGGGCTGCGAATGCGGCTTCGGAGCGTACTCTTCCGGTGTGTGACCAGGCGGTGAGGATGATTGCGGCAAGGACCGGGCCGATTCCGTTGACATTCAGAAGATCCGGCTGGACTTGCTGCACGAGTGTTTCGAGTTCTGAGTGGTTCTTGGCCATCTGTTCCTGGAGGGTCAGGATCTGCTTGGCAAGGCGTGTGGCTTCGCGGCGGCAGGTTTGGACTCCGAATTCCTCATCCCTTTCTCTCCAGGCTGCGATGGTCTGGATCTATGTGACGGTTAAGGGTTTGCGGGCATCCATGCCGAGGTCCACGATGCGTAGGAGGGCCGTCAGAGCGTTGATGGCTGCGGTGCGTTCGCGGGTCATGGATCGGCGCGCATTTGTGAGGACTCGGAGTGCCATCTGGTTCTGGCCCGACCGTGGTTCCCCGAGACGGTGGGTTGGGGAAGCTTAGAACGGCTCGTGCTGCGCGGGTTGCGTCGATGGAATCGGATTTTCCCTGGTGCCTGCCAAGCCGTTGGTTAGGGACTGGCGCTTCGGTGACTTGGAAGCCGGCGTCGGAGGCTTGTTGCCTGAGTTTCGCACCGTACGATCCTGTTCCCTCCATGGAGAGTAGAACCTGCTTACGGGAAGCGTCGGTGCGCCGCAGGATTCAGGACAGGGCGCGATTGCCTCCGGTTGCGGTGGCCGGGAATGTTTCGTTCGCGATCTCTCCACCGCTTACGGTGTCGATGATGGCGAGGGTGTGGGTTTTGGCGTGGGTACCAATGCCGACGACGAAGCCGAATGCTCTGCCACAATCATCTGTTCCTCCTTGGTGCCGGGAACGCAAGCGCGTCGGTGGGTTACGGTGGCAGGTCTGTAATGGGCCACACCCGGTGCGCGGGAAGGCATGCTTCTAATCAGGCCAGCGCTGTAGACAGAACCGATGCTGGGCCCGGCCAGGGTGGACATATCCAAGAAAGCGCACTCCGGAAAGCTCAGTTCGGAGGCAAACCCATGGGTGAGTCACACCCCAGCCCGGCCACAGCACCAGACTGCCAGCCGCTCACTGAGCAACCGGGTAAAGACTTACAGAACCATGGGGAAGTTTGTGCAGTCAGCTTCTGAAAACGACACCGATGGTTTCTTCCTGTCCCCTCGGGTGCCGACGAACACGATTCCTTGGAGGTCCGGTGTGAGCGACCGAGACGATTTCATGACTTGGGTTGGCTCCCGACTCAAAGACGCCGAGATCGCATTGCACAACGGGGATGCCGGTCCGCGGTTTGCGATCTGGTCGCGCAGGGCGCCGGTCACGGTCCTGGGCGCTTGGATGTCAGGCACCGGACCCGAGGAGGTGGGGAACATCTTCCGCCAGTTGGAAAGCTCCTTCTCGGAATGCACGTCGTACTCGCACGAAATCATCGCGGCCGACGTGGTCGGGGACATCGCCTACACCGTTGGCTACGAGCACACGAGTGCCTCGGTGAACGGAGAGCCGAGGACATATACCCTCCGTGTAACCCAGGTTGACCGCCGCGAAGACGGGGAGTGGAAGGTGGCCCACCGCCACGCCGACACGGTGGTGCAGCCGGAAGCGTCGTAGGGAGCCCGGCCGGCGAGCGGGAGGTCAACTACACCACCCACCCCGGAACAGGCCGGATCCTCACCGCCAGCGTCGGAGCGGGAAGGGGCATCCGCGAACCGGCAGGGTCATCAAGGTTACCGCGGACCCCCGAACCGTCGTTTAGACTTTTCGAAGCATCATCGGTAATGGGGGCAGCCGATCATGGATTCCCCGTGCTATGAGCGCCATCGGCCAGCAGAAACGGGAATTTAAGAACTATGAGTCACCCCAGTTACCCTCATTCGCCCCAGAATGACGCCGGAGCAGGAGCTCCCCCGATCCCGCCGGCCGGCTTCGGAGGGCAGTACCCGGGCGGACAGCAGGGCGGCTACCAGCCAGGACCCGGCCCGGGCCCCTATGGACACGTTCCCTACGCCAATGGTCCGGGGAAGTCCTTCGTGACCACCTGGATTCTGTCCCTCCTCCTGGGCGGCCTGGGTGTGGACCGCTTTTACCTGGGCAAGATCGGCACCGGCGTCGCCAAGCTGCTGACTGCCGGCGGATTCGGCATCTGGTCCATCGTGGACCTGATCATCACTCTGACCGGAAGCGCCAGGGACAAGGATGGCCGTCCGTTGGAAGGCTACCCGGAGAACAAGAAGATGGCATGGATCGTCACCGGCGTCGTCTGGGTCGTCGGCTTGATCGTGGGAACCGTGGTCACGCTGGCTACCATTGCGTCCACCGCCGCCATGGTGGAGGAACTTCAGAAGTCCCCGGCAGCACAGTCTGCCGCTGCAAAGGACCCTGCAGCTACGGAAGCGGCGCCCGCTCCGTCCTCGGGAGCCGCCAACGATGCGAACTCCTTCGTGGTCACCGTGTCCGAGGGCAATACGGTGAAGGTCAGCGTCACTGACTCCGTCTATGTCACTGAGATTCCCACCCAGTCCTACCTGAAGCCGAACAACGGAGGCTTTCTCCTGGTGGAGGTCTCCTGGGAGACGCTGACCGGAAGCAGCAGCTCCAACCCTGCAAACTTCGAGGCATACGATGCAGACGGCAATGAAGGCGAACGTATCTACCTGGAGGAGGGGAGCCTGCCGACCGAAACGAACAGCCAGGTTGGGCAGGTCCACAGCGGGGTAATTGCGTTTGACATCAAAAACGGTCCGACCACTATCGCGATCATGGATGACTTCGGCGACAAGGCATCGACCTTCACCCTGACGGCTCCGGTCGGTTAGCAGTCGATTCTCCGGCAAGAACCCGCGGCCCCGTTGTGGACGGCGGGTTTTTTGTTTTCACTGTGGTCGGCGTTCCGCTCAGGTGCGCCTGGGTGGGCCGCTGGATTCGCGGGGAATGAGTGTCGGCATGGCGCGGCGTATGTGCGGTTCCTTGCCGGGGTTGACGATGAGGTCTATGGCGGTGCCGGCGATCTGGTCCAGAGGGACGCGAACGGAGGACAGGGGAGTGGGGAGCCTCGCCGAGAGCGGTATGTCGTTGTAACCGACGAGCGCCAGTTCGTCTCCGATGGTGATGCCGGATCGGTGGGCGGCTGCCATGATCCCCATCGCAATGTTGTCATTCGCGGCGAACACGGCGGACGGGCGTCCCCCGGGTTTTTTCGCCAGCAGCGCTTCTCCTGCCGTGTATCCGTTTTCGATACCGTAACCGGCGGCGATCAGCCACTCGTCCCGCGCGTCGAGGCCTGCTTCTTCCATCGCCCGGCGGGCGCCGGCGAGGCGGGCGATGCCCGTGGAGGTGAAGGCTGGGCCGGTGACGACGGCGATGTCCCGGTGGCCTAAGTCGATGAGGTGGCGGACGGCCAGGTAACCGCCTACTTCATCGTCCCCCAGTGCTGATGGGCTCTCGCCGTCGGTGCGCAGCACGAGGGCGTGGGCCACGCCGCGTTTCCGCAGCAACCGGGGGAGTTCGTCGTCGAGCCGGGCCGTGGCCAGGATGAGCCCGTCGACATTTCGGTCGAGGAGTGTTTCCGCGGCCCGGCGTTCATCGTCGGGGTCGTCGCCGCTGGTGGCGACCATGGCGAAGTAGCCCCGGGCTGCTGCGGCGCGCTCCAGTTCCTCGAACATCAATGCCATCACCGTGTCGCTCAAGCGTGGCACGAGCACTCCGAGCGTGCGGGTTTCGCCCCTGCGCAGGCTGGAGGCGAAGGAGTTTCTGCGGTACCCAAGCTCCTCGGCGACCTTGCGGACATGCGCAGCTGCCGCTGACCGGGAGGCTGTGCCGCGCTCGTCCAGTGCGCGGCTGGCGGTCGAAAGACTCACGCCGCTGGCGGCCGCAACGTCCCTGAGGGTGACGTTCGTGCCTGGAGCCGGTTCCATACGAATTCTCCTGTTCGGGGTGGTCTTAGTAGACACTCTATTTCCTCTTGTTCGGAACTTTCCCCTTGACAGTGACGTGGGCCACGCCGCAGAATGAAAACGTTCCCGCAAACGTTCTCACATCTTAGCGGAACTACCGATCCACAAGACAGAGGAAGCTCTCATGACCATCGATCTTCGCGGGCTCGTTCCCGCACCCGTAACCCCGTTCAACCGCGACGGCAGCGTCGACGTCGACGCGATCCACCGCCTCGGCGGCTGGCTGGCCAGCGTCGAGGGCGTCAAGGGCCTCGTGGTTCTCGGCCACGCCGGTGAAGGCACGTTCCTGACCCAGGACGAGCAGGCACTCGTCATCCGGGAATTCAAGAACGCCGTCAACGGCGAAATCCCGATCATCGCCGGCATCACCGGCGAGGGCAACATGGTCGCTGCCTTGGAAGCGAAGCGCGCGGTTGAGGCCGGAGCCGAAGCCGGACTCGTCTACCCGTCGCACGGCTGGCTCCGTTTCGGATACCAGAAGGGTGCCCCGCAGACCCGCTACAAGGAAATCTACGAAACCTCCGGGCTGCCGTTGATCCTCTTTCAGTACCCCGATGCCACCAAGGCCACCTACGACCTGGAAACCCAGCTGGAGATCGCGGGCCAGGAAGGCGTGTTCGCCACCAAGAACGGCGTGCGCAACATGAAGCGTTGGGACACCGAAATCCCTGTCCTGCGGGCAACCTATCCTGACCTGCAGATTCTCACCTGCCACGACGAGTACCTGCTGCACACGATGTTCGACGTCGACGGCGCACTGGTCGGCTACGGCGGACTCGCACCCGAGCCGCTGGTGGAACTGATCGCCGCCGGCAAGGCCAAGGACTACGCCGCGGCGCGGGCGATCCACGACCGCCTGCTTCCCGTGACCAAGAACGTCTACCACCGCGGATCCCACATGGAAGGCACCGTCGCACTGAAGGAAGGACTCATCGCCCGCGGCATTCTCGAACACGCCACCGTCCGGCCGCCGCTGCTTCCCCTGGCGGAAGGCGCCGGCGACGAGATCGCACGCGCCCTGAAGTCCGCCAACCTGGGCAGCGTCACGGTACCCGCCTGATCTTCAGGTCCCCAGGGTGGCGGGCGAAGCCCGCCACCCCTGACACCATGCCTTATTCTCCAATTAGGTCAACGACGACCCCCAGCACCCCAGCTGGAGAAGGAGGACTCGCAATGCGCGAGCCGAACAAAACCATCACGTCCCCGCAGGCTCACCGCGTGGACAAGGCCAACACCCCTGCCGACCCCGCGCCCGCGGCCCCGGCCAAACGCCGGACGTTCCTTGGCTACCTCGCCCTCATGGGCCCTGCCTTCGTTGTCGGCGCCTGGCAATTCGGGCCCGGCAACCTCACCACCGCCGTGCAGGCCGGGAGCCGGTTCGACTACAGCCTCGTCTGGGTCATCGCCGTCTCCACCATCCTCATGATCTTCTTCACGGACATGAGCGTCCGGCTCGGCATTACCGCCCCCGGTTCCCTGATCACCGCCATCAAGGAGCATCTCGGCAAATGGGTCGGCGTCCTGGCCGGCTTCGGTGTCTTCGGCATTACCCTCATGTTTTCTGTCGGAAATGCCGTCGGCTCAGGCCTGGGCCTCTCGCTCGTCTTCGGCGGTTCCCCCGTTCTCTGGTCCGTCGTCTGCACAGCAGCCGTCGGCTTCGTCCTGGCCTTCCGCAACGTCTACGGCATCGTGGAAAAAGCCCTGCTGGTCATCGTCGTCCTCATGGGCATCGCCTTCATCGCCAGCACGGTCGTCGCGCAGCCAGACTGGTACCGGTCCGTGGAAGGCATGGTCCCGACGCTTCCGCCCGGGAGCGAGATCCTCATCGTCGCCCTCGTCGGAACCAACTTTTCGATCAACGCCGCCTTCTACACCTCCTACGGCATCAAGGAAAACCGCCGCACCCGGGCCGACTACCGTGATATCACCCTCGTGGACACCATCCCGGGCATCGTCGCCCCCGGCATCATGACGGCACTGGTGATCATGGTGGCCGCCGCTGTGCTCGGCAAGACCGGAGCCGAAGCCGGCACCATCAACGCCCTTGCCTCCGTCTTTGCACCTTTGGCGGGGCCCGTTGGGTCCATGCTCTTCGCCCTCGGCCTCTCCGGCGCGGCCTTCTCATCCATGATCGCCAACGCCACCGCCGGCGGTACCATGCTTTCCGACGGCCTTGGCCGCGGCGCCAAAGCCGGGTCACCCACTGCCCGCATATTCACCGGTGTCATTCTGGCCTTCGGCCTGGTCGTCACACTGTCCTTCCAGGCCTCACCTGTCGGACTCATCGTAATAGCCCAGTCCCTGACCGTCCTCATCGCACCCCTGCTTGGCGCCCTCATCGTCATCATGGCCAATAACAGGGCCGTCATGGGCGACCTCCGCAACAAATGGTGGCAAAACCTGTTCGGCGCCATCGGACTCATCGCCATCATCGCCTCATCCCTCCGGCTCATCACCACCCTCCTCGGCTAAAGTCTGGCAATCACCAGCCAAAACAGGCAGCGCCCTCGCCCAACAGGCGAGGGCGCTGCCCTGACGTTCCGACCGGCCGCGCATAATGCTCGGGCAGAGACCTTGAAGCCGGGCAGCCGACCGTTGTCAGTTCCTTTGGGGAGGCCTAGACTCAGCCCACAACCCCTGTCGGGGAGAACTCCAGAACCCTTCAATCATCCGATGTTCTGGGCGTGCGGAATGGTTCGTGTTCTGGGCACAAGCAGAACGGGAGTCAGCCATGACCAAGTACTTTTTCCAAGCAAACTACGTGGGCCAGGGAATCAAAGGCCTGATGCAAGAGGGCGGGTCCAAGCGTCGGGACGCGGTGGTTAAGGCCCTCGATTCCGTTGGCGGTTCACTGGAATGCTTCTACTACGCGTTCGGTGAGACGGACGTCCTGGGGGTCTTCGAGATTCCCGATCAGCCCAGTGCCGTGGCCCTTTCCCTGATGATCAATTCCACCGGCACCGTGAACCTGCACCTCACGCCGCTCATGACGCCTGAGGATATTGACGCAGCAGTGGGCAAGACACCTGCCTACCGGGCACCCGGCCAGTAACTGGTTGGTCCGGGGGTCCGTATGCGGCCGGTCATGATTCGGATAGGGACCTGACGCACGATGCGAGCAGATCCCGCAATTGCTGTTGTTGGGCGATGTTGAGCCCCCGGCCCATTTGAGTCTCCACGGACCTGGCAGCGGCACTGGCGGCCTGCAGCCGCTCCCGGCCCAAGGGCGTGAGCTGGACGGGGAGGGCCCGTCCGGTGGAGGGCTTATCAGGCCGGGAGACGAGTTGATCCCGTTCGAGCGACTGCAGCAGGACGTTCATCGACTGTCGGGACACGAAGGCGCCGCGGGCCAGGTCGGAGTTGGAGAGACCGGGGCGCTGGGCGAGGAGCTCAAGACATGCGTACTGCGGCACCGTCATCCCCAGCGGACGCAGCGCAGCATCCATCCCGGCCCGCAGCACATTATGCGCCTGTTTGAGGAGGTAGCCCAGGGAAGTATCCAGGTCCACTCCAACGCCGCCTTGACTCATGTCAATATTCTGACATACGTTATGCATGTCAATGTACTGACATAACGAGGAGGCACTTCCATGGCTGCTATTGGTCCCGATTTCATTTCCCTGCAGGTGCGCGATTTGGAGCGCTCGGCGGCATTCTACGAACAGCACTTAGGGCTTGCGCGATCCAAGGCCGGCCCGCCGCACGCTGTCGTTTTCGACACGCATCCTGTTTCGTTTGCGGTGCGCGAACCGGTACCAGGAACCAACCTCGACTCGGTCCCCCAGCCAGGAGAAGGCATTGCACTCTGGCTCCGTGCGACGGACGCCCAGCAGCTTCATGATGATCTTGCCGCGCGCGGCACCCCGATCACCTCGGCGCCGGTCGACGGGCCCTTCGGGCGCACATTCACCTTCGCCGATCCGGACGGGTACCGGATCACGATCCATGACGGTGTCTGAAATGGAACCGTCCCGATCGCTCGCCGACGACGAGAAAAGCCCCCTCGCTGAGGGGCTTTTCTCGTCCGTTGCCGGAATCTTGCCGAAGGAGGGCTCAGATCCACTTTGGCGCGGCGGGCGCGGCACCGTTGGCTGCGCCGGGCCGGGTGGCGGTGACGCCCTGGGTGCCGCGGCCCGCTGCCCATTCGACGACGGCGGCCAGGGTGCCGGACACCACGGTGGGGGAGTCCGACGTCGTGTCCCCGAACGTGAGATCAGTGTCCGTCACTTGAACTACCAGATCCGTATCGGCGCCGCGAACCTTCCAGGCGCCGGTGATGTCTGTGAGGAGCCGTTCCAGGACGGGTTCCGGGATGTCGGTGAAGGTGGCGCCGTTGGCGAGGTCGACGGCGTGCATCCAGACTTCGCGGGTGCGCATCCAGACGGTTTCCTCGGCCGGGACGATCCTGCCCTGGGCCGTTTTGACCTTGTGGTGCCAGGCCTCGGCCGGGAGGTCGCGCCATTCGACGTTCAGGTGCACCGCGGAGTGGTCGAACAGGTGCCGCAGCGCGATCGGCGAGAGCGTGGCCCCGAACTCGATCTCGTGGTTCCGGGCCTCCGGGGAGGCATACATCGGTGTCTCCACCCCGGTTCCCGCCCACTCAACCAGCCGCGCGATGGCCCGCGCGTTGTAGCCGATGTGCGCGGTGAGGTGGCGGCGGGTCCAGCCCGGCAGCAGCGAATCGCCGTCGAGTTCCGCGTCGGTGAGTTCGTTGAGCTTGCGGGCGAAGAACGCGGTGCCCCGGCGCGCCTGCAGCAAAGCCTGCAGAAGCGCCGGGTCCGTGGTCCGGTCAGTGCGGGCGGCCATCAGGCTTCCTTGATGACGCGGTTCTTCAGCTGGCCCAGGCCCTCGATGGTGGTGACCAGGAGCTGGCCGTCCTGCAGGTACCGCTTCGGGTCCTGGGCGTGGCCCACCCCTCCCGGGGTGCCGGTGGCGATGACGTCGCCCGGGTTCAGCGTGATGATGGTGGAAATGTAGGAGACCAGGAACTCGGGGGTGAAGACGACGTCGTTCGTGGGCGTCTGCTGCTGGATCTCGCCGTCCACGGCGGTGGTCATGAGGCCGCCGCTGAACTCGTCCCTGGTGACGAGGGCGGGCCCGAACGGGGTGGACTTCTCCCAGGTCTTGCCCTGCAGCCACTGGACGGTGCGGAACTGGTAGTCGCGCATGGACACGTCATTCAGCACGGCGTACCCGGCGATGTGCCCGGCGGCGTCCGCTTCGCTGATCCGGCGGCCGTTCTTGCCGATCACGACGGCGAGCTCGGACTCCCAGTCGACCGTGTCGGATTCCTGCGGCAGGGCCAGGTCATCGTTGGGGCCGATCAGGGATTCCTGGTACTTCGCGAACAGGGTGGGGTACTCGGGGACTTCCCGGCCCATTTCCTTGATGTGGTTGCGGTAGTTGTGGCCCACGCAAATGATCTTCCCGGGGAAGGGGACGACGGCGTCGAGGTCCGCGCCGTCGAGTGGGTGCGTGGCGCCGGCCGCGGCCTTCGCGATCTCTTCCCACGCGGAGTCCTTCAGGAGTTCGCCGACGTCGGCGAAGCCGTTGATTTCGGTCAGGGTGTCGCCGTCCTGGCGGACAGCCTTGGTTACTGTTGTTCCCTCATTTGCGAGGCGGAGTGTCAGGAGTCTCATTACTTGTTGCGTCCTTCGGTGTAGGTGCGGCTGAAGTTCAGCCGTTCGAAAATGGGGGCGTCACTGAAGCGGAACAGATCAAACCCGCTCTCAGCCTGCAGGGACCATTCCTGCCAGGAGGGGACGACGAAGAGGTCGCCCTTGGCCAGGGTCCTGGTCTCGCCGTTCAGGACCACGGAGCCGGTCCCTTCGAAGACCTGCCAGACGCTGGAGCCGACCTCGCGGACGGCTTCGGTGGCGGCGCCGGGCCGGAGGCGGTGGAATTCGGCGCGGATGGTGGGCATCACGTCGCCGCCCGTGGTGGGGTTGGTGTAGCGGACAGCGGCGTGGCCCTGGGACACGGTGGCCGGGTGGCCCTCGTCCTCGAGCAGCAGTTGCTCGCGCAGGGCGCGGTCGGTGTATTCCCAGCGGTACGCCGCGATGGGGGAGCTCGTGGTGTCATCCAGGCCGGAGAGCGGGCGCAGGCCCGGGTGGGCCCAGAGCCGCTCGGAGCGGGAGATGTCCGGGGTGGCCTCGTCCGTGACCCGTTCGGTGCCGAACTCGAAGAACCCGGCGTCGGCGTAGTGCACGAACGGGATGTCCAGGCCGTCGATCCAGGCCATCGGCTCATCGGTGTCGTTGTGGTGGCCGTGGAAGTTCCAGCCCGGCGTCAGCAGGAAGTCCCCGCGGGACATCCGCACGGGGTCCCCGTTCACCACGGTCCAGACGCCTTCGCCCTCGACGACGAAGCGGAACGCGTTCTGGGAGTGGCGGTGTTCCGGGGCGGTCTCGCGGGCCCCAAGGTACTGGATCGCCGCCCACAAGGTCGGCGTGGCGTACGGCGTACCGGCCAGGCCCGGGTTCGCCAGGGCAATGGCGCGGCGTTCCCCGCCGCGCCCCACGGGAACCAGGTCACCGGCGCGGGCGGCCAGCGGGTACAGATCGCTCCACCGCCACACATGCGGCACAGCCTTCGGGGTTGGGACCATCGGCATCAGATCACCGATCTCGGTCCACAACGGGATCAGATTCTCGCGGTCAAAATCCCGGTACAGCTCCTCCAGCTGCGCAGCCTCCTCCGGCGTCGGCTCCGCAGCGACGTGCTGCGCGGCCACTGATTCATGGGTCGTGTTCTCGGCGCTGATGGACACGTGGGCCTCCTCGATAGGTCAGAAACGTTCTTTGGCGTAGTTCGACCCTACGGACGCAGCAGTGTGACCCCCAGCATATTCTGCTGGTCAGAATTGTTTGTTCGAGCCTGAATTATCGGGACCGAAGGAGGTTCAGTCCGGATCCGCCGGGTTGGCCGCGATATCGATCTCCAGCTGCCGGCAGGTTTCGCGCAGGGCACCGACGAGTCCGGCGTCGAACACCCTGCGGAACCGGGTTGCGGGAGTGGCGACGCTGAGCGCGCCCACGACGTGCCCGTGCCGGTTGTGCAGGGCGATGCCGAGGGCGCTCACGCCCTCCTCCGTGCCTTCGAAATTGGCCGCGAAGCCGTTGCCGCGGATGGATTCCAGCTCGCGCAGGAACGAGGGGTAGTCGGCAGCCGGAATGTTGTCCCCGCCAATCTCGGCATTGTTGCTGCGGAAAAGCTGATCGACCATGTGCGGTTCCAGTTCGGCGAGCATCGCCTTGCCTCCGGAGGTTTTGTTGGCCGGCATCACGGTTCCCTGCCGGTCGCCCACCCGCAACACATTGTTTCCCTCCACGGTGGCCAGGAAACGCACTTTCGTCCCCACCCGCACCATGAGGTTGACGGTCTCGTTGAGTTGCGCGGAGAGCAGCTCCATGTGCGGCTGGGCGAGCGAGCGGAGCAGTCTGGTCCAGCCCAGCCCGGCCGGACCGACGCCCATGGCGGGACCGGGCACGTAGCGGCGGGTCTCGTCCTGCACGGCGAATCCCCGGTAGACCAGCATCGCCAGGAGGCGGTGCGCGGTGGACGGGGCCACCCCCAGCTCCCCGGCGGCGTCCTTGAGCCGCAGTGTCCCGACGTCGCGGAGCAGTTGCAGGAGCTGCAGCGCGTTGTCGACCGCCTCGATGGAATAGGTCGGCCGCTTCTGCACTGGCTTCCGGGCCGACTTGGACGCTGGCTTGTTCTGCACATCAGAATTGTATTGTGGTTCACCTGCTACCGCTAGGAGAGTGAGTGGCATGAATCACACACCTTCCGCTGCAGCGCCGCACCGGTCTTCGCCGGGGGCTCCCGCCCCCACCACCGCTGTTGGGACCGCCTCACGGTTCTCCAAAGGCTCGGCACTCGCCGTCTTCGTCTGCTGGCTTCTGGTGGTCTTCGATGGCTACGACCTCATCGTCTACGGCACCGTCCAGTCCTCCCTGATATCCGAGACCGGCTGGGGCCTGACCAAGGCAACCGCCGGAACCATTGGATCCATGGCCTTCCTCGGCATGATGATCGGAGCGATCTTCGCCGGCCGCATGGCCGACTCATGGGGCCGCCGCCGCACCATCCTGGGCTGCGCCATCGTCTTCTCGATCTTCACCGTCCTGTGCGCCTTCGCCCCCAACGCCGCCGTCTTCGGCGCCCTCCGGCTCCTCGCCGGCATCGGACTCGGCGGCCTGGTGCCATCGGCGAATGCCCTCGTTGCCGAACTGGTCCCCAGCAAATGGCGGTCCACCATCGCCACCCTGATGATGTCCGGCGTTCCGATCGGCGGATCCATCGCCGCCCTCGTCGGCATCCAGCTGATCCCCGCCTTCGGCTGGCAATCCATGTTCCTCGTGGCCGTGCTCGCACTGCTGATCGTGGTGCCGCTCGGATTCAAATACCTCCCGGAAACCCTGGCCCCGGTCAGCGCCACAGGCATGGCAGCCGGAACGGACCATGCGGTCAAGGAGCCGTCCGGTTTCAAATCCCTGCTCCGCGCCCCATACCTGGGGGTCAGCCTGCTGTTTGCCCTGGCAACAATCGCCACCCTGTTCGCCTGGTACGGGTTGGGCACCTGGCTGCCCAACCTGATGCAGCTGGCCGGTTACAACTTCGGTTCCGCTTTGACCTTCGCCCTGGCCCTCAACCTGGGCGCGGTGGCCGGCTCGGTCATCACGGCCTGGGCGGGCACACGCTTCGGGCCGGTGCCGACCGCAATCGCCGCGGCCGCCGTCGCCGCCGGCGCGCTGATGGTCCTGGTGACCGGACCGTCAGTGGCCATCGTGTACCTCATGCTGGTCCTCGCCGGCGTCGGCACCCACGGCACCCAGTGCCTCATCATCGCCGCCGTCGCGAGCCACTATCCCGGACATCTGCGGGGGACCGCGCTGGGCTGGGCGCTGGGGACGGGCCGCATCGGCGCCGTCGCCGCACCCCAGGTAGGCGGCCTCCTCCTGGCCGCCGGGCTGGGCGTCAACTCCAACTTCCTGGCCTTCGCCGGTGCAGCCGCCTTCGCCGCGGTCCTGCTGGCCGCCGTCGGCCTCAAACTCAAATCCAAACTCTCAACCCCACCCTCACTCTCACCAACAGGAGCAAGCAATGTCTGAGCACGCCACGTCCACCGATGTCCTGGTCATCGGAGGGGGGATGGCCGGACTGGCCGGAGCCCTCGCCCTGCGCGAAAACGGCGCCAACGTCACCCTCGTGGAACGGGCCCCCGAATTCGGCGAGGTCGGCGCCGGGCTGCAGATGGCCCCGAACGCGTCCCGTGTCCTGCAGCGCTGGGGCCTGCTGGAAAAGGCGCTGGAAATCGGTGTCCAGCCCAAGCACCTGGTCTTCCGCGACGCCGTCACCGGCGAGGAGCTCACCCGCCAGACGCTCGGCGGGGAATTCGCCGAACGCTACGGCGCGCCGTACGTCGTGATCCACCGCAGCGACCTGCACCGGGTGCTGCTCGAGGGCTGTGAGGCGGCCGGCGTCAAGCTTGTCAACGACGTCATGGTCGAGAGTGTTGAAACCGTGAACGGCCGCGGCGTGGCCCACACCGCCGCCGGCGTGGACTTTGAGGCCGACGTCGTGATCGGCGCCGACGGACTAAAGTCCACCCTGCGTCCGCTCGTGGCCAGTGACGAGCCGGTCCCCTCGGCCTACGTTGCCTACCGCGGCACCGTGCCGATCACCGAGAACACACCCAAGGCCGACCTCGAGGACGTCATTGTCTACCTCGGCCCGGACTGCCACCTCGTGCAGTACCCGTTGCGGAAGGGCGAGCTGCTGAACACCGTGGCCGTCTTCAAGTCCGCCTCCTTCGCGCGCGGCGAAGAGCAGTACGGGGGAGTGGACGAGCTCGAGGCTGCGTACAAAGACTGTGTCCCGGCCGTCCGGGAAGCGCTGAAAAACCTGGGCACCGGCATGCGCTGGCCCATGTACGACCGCGACCCGATCGAAAACTGGGTCGCCGGCCGGATGGTGCTGATGGGCGACGCCGCGCATCCGATGCTCCAGTACCTCGCCCAGGGCGCCTGCCAGGCGCTCGAGGACGCAGCCGTGCTGCAGGACGCCAGTAACGGCACCGTATTCACCCCGGACGACGTGAACCCGGGAGGCTGGGACGATGCCATCCGGGAATTCAACAACCTCCGTGCCGGCCGCACCGCCCGGGTCCAGCGCACGGCCCGCATCTGGGGCGAATCCTGGCACGTCTCCGGACTGGCCCGGACGCTGCGCAACCTGCTCTTCAAGAGCCGGAAGGACAACGATTTTCAGTACAACGACTGGCTGTACGGCCGGGAGGGCGACGGCGTGCCGGCCGTTGAGGCGGCTCCCGCCCGGCTGGCGGACCGGATCTCTGCCTGATCCTGCGGCCCCCGGCGGCCTCGCACAGAGGCCGTTGGGGGGCGCGCCCCCGTCCTAGTCCAGGTTTTCCTTGAGCAGGGCGCGGTGTTCGACGGCGGCCTCGCCGTGAAGGGCGCGGCCGGCGTCGGTGAGCTCCAGGAACAGGGAGCGCCGGTCATCTTCGCAGGAACGGCGGGCGATGAGGCCGGCTTTCTCAAGCCTGTCCACCACCTTGGACATGGCGCTCTGGGTCATGGGGGTGCGCTCACCGAGCTGCTTCATCCGGCACGCCGCGTCCGTGCTGTCGGCCACCAGGTCCAGGATTTCAAACTCGGTCAGGCCAATGCTGAACCGCGCTTCCAGGGCACGATCAATCGCGCCTGCCGTGCGGAAATACGTGTTCTGGATGCTGCGCCATTGCTCAACCAGCTGTTGGTCCTGCGGTGTTGCCATGCAGCGATTCTAGTTCATGACGAATTAAAAGTCCACGTCATAATATTCCTTGTCATTCAATGACGCGTCATATAAGTTGTTGCCATGACCTCAACTTCCATCCTTGAAAGATCAGCCGGAGACGGGCTATCAGCTGTGCGCTGGACCCGGGCACAATGGATGCTCCTCCTGGTCCTGTGCACCGTCCTGGCGCTCGACGCACTGGACGTATCCATGGTCGGTGTGGCCCTGCCCTCGATCGGCACCGAACTCCATCTCGGAACCGAATCCCTCCAGTGGATCGTCTCCGCCTACGTTCTCGGCTACGGAAGCCTGCTCCTGCTGGGCGGACGGATGGCGGACCTACTCGGCCGGCGGCGCATCTTCCTGATTGCGCTCAGCGTCTTCGCCGCCGCATCTCTGCTCGGCGGCCTGGTGGATGACCCGGCCCTGCTGATCGCCACCCGTTTCGTCAAGGGCCTGGCCGCCGCATTCACGGCTCCCACTGCCTTCTCGATCATCACCACCAATTTCGCGGAGGGGCGCGAACGCAACCGCGCCTTGTCCATCTTCACCACGTTCGGTGCCAGCGGATTCTCCCTCGGCCTGGTTGTGGGAGGCCTCATGACGTCACTGAGCTGGCGCTGGACCTTCCTGGTCTCCGTTCCGGTGGCAGTCGCCGTCGTGATCCTTGGCCTGAAGTACATCCCCCGGGACGGCGCCGCAGGCAAGGACGCAACCGGGGAGCAAGAGAGCGGGCATGACGTCTGGGGCGCCATCACGCTCGCGGCCGGCATGCTGGGGCTGGTCTACACGCTGGTTGCGGCACCCGCGAACGGCTGGGGGTCTGTGGCAACTATCGCCGGATTCGTGGCCTCCGCAGCGGTGCTGGCAGCGTTCGCCGTGATCGAAAACCGCGTCAAGCACCCGCTGATCCGGTTCAGCATCCTCAAGGAAGGCTGGGTGGCCCGGGCCAACCTCAGCGCCGTGGGGCTGTTCGGCTCGTATCTGAGCTTCCAGTTCATCCTGACCCTCTACCTGCAGTCCGTGCTGGGATGGAGCCCGCTTGGCATGGCCCTGGCGCTGCTCCCGACCGGCCTGCTGGTGGCCTCGAGCGCACCCTTCGCGGACCGGCTGATCGACAGGTTTGGTGCTCCGCGGCTGATCCTGACCGGGCTGGCGGCGTTGACGCTCGGATACGTGCTGTTCCTTCGCGTGGGCACCTCGCCCAATTACGTGACCGACATTCTGCCGTCAGTCCTGCTGCTGGGCGTCGGTTTCGCCTTGGCCTTCCCCTCCATCAACGTCCAGGCCACCGCAGGTATCCGGGATTCCGAGCAAGGCCTGGCGGCAGGCCTGATCCAGACCAGTACGCAAGTGGGTGCTGCCCTGGTACTGGCCGTCACCACGGCAATGGTCAGCGGACACGGCAATGCGCCCGAACCGGGTGCCGTCGTGGATGCGGCAGCGATGCTGGAACAGTACCGCCCGGGTTTGATCCTGAGCGCAGCGGTGGCGGTGACCGCCCTCCTGATTGCCGCGGCGCCGTCCCGCCAGCGGAAGCCGGCGACAACAGGCAGATGAGTTGCCCGCCAGCCAGGACCCACACGAATCCTGGCTGGCGCGGGCCGATTCGTGGCCGGTGCTTCGGATTCCTCTGGGCCGCTAGTCCAGGGGAAAGGTGATGGACACCATGGTGCCTTTGCCGGGGGCGGAATCAATCGAGATGGTACCGCCGGCTTCGTGGACAGCCATGGTCATCAGGCACACGCCGTACCCATGCTGCCTGCCCCCAAGGAGTTGGCTTTGGAAGCCGACGCCGTTGTCCGTGATCGTCAGCCGGACACCGTGGTAGACGGCTGACAGCCGGAGGGTCAGTTCGGTGGCCTGGGAGTATTTGAACGCGTTGGTGAGTGTTTCCTGCGCGGCCTGATAGAGCAGCAGAGCGCAGGCTGCCGGTATCTCGACGCCATGGTGCGGTGTCTCCCAGCGCACAAATACACCGTTCTGGCGTAGGGGAATGGTCAGCCTATCCATGCAGCCGGCGAGTCCCAAGGTGTGGAAGTCACTAGCTATGTCACCCGTAATGACGGCGGCGGCGGCGGCGGTACGTTCGTCCAGAGCTGCTTGACTCACGGCTTTCCCTGCTTCCTTGCATACCTTGCTGAGCATCCGCACACTTGGTCTGGCTGGATCGGTGCGACTGGATCAAGTCTGAGTTCCAAGCATCAAGGGTTCCGGCAGTTATCCGCAGGTCTCGTGCAAATTTCCGGCAGAATTAAGGCGAACAGCGTCTTGGCCCGGTGCGCGTAGCTTCACCTGGCGGTTCATGGCCAGGGGTCATCGCATGCATATCGACGCGGCCCTCGGCTTCCCGAAGGCGTCTAAGGCCTCGGTACCAGGTCCGGCACAGTGTCGAACCCCGCCACTGTCGGGGCCCTGCCGTAAACTCACCCGGTGAAAGATTCCAGCACCGACGGCAGTGCCAACACGGTGGTGATCCCGGTTTTGGAAGGTCAGACCTGCATTGGCGAGCTGCTACCGGACTTCAAGGACGTGTTGGGAATGACACCGCCCGAGTGGGGCCCGCCTGACGCCGACGGCTCCGCCGGCGGCCAGCTGAGCCTTTTCTGAGCATTCGAATCACGGCTGCACGAATTACGGTTCCGCCGTCAAGGCTGCAGCGGCAGGAACAGCACGGTGTAGATTCCCAACGCCGCGAGGATGACCACGCTGGCCGCGACGGCCGCCGTCGAACCTATGTGCGGTGGCATGGTTTCCTGCGTGATGCCCCGGACGGCCCGGTGGAAACGGCGCTTTTGGGTGAGGTTGATGGCCAGTGCGGTGACGACGGCGCCGCCGACGAGCGTCCCGACGAACCAGCCGTGGTGGGGCATCCACCGCAGGAAGACGGACGCAGCGATCACCATGGACAGGGTGGTGCGGCTCCAGGCCAGGTCAGTGCGTTCCGGCTGGAGGCCGGTATCGCCGTGCCAGGAGGCACCGCTGCGGGCGGCCATGCTCAGGCCGGCCGGACGATCACGAAAACCACCATGATGGCCGCCACGAGGGCCCCGCCGATTGCCAGCACCGGGGCCATGAGGGGGAGCGGCAGCGGGGTTTTCGACCGCATGGCACGTTCCACGTTGAGCCACCGGAAGAAGGAGCCGCCGCCAATCACGAGTGCCAGGACCAGCAGCAGCACGGAAATCGTCTTGCGCAGTTCGGGCCCGAGGAGGCCGGCCATAAACGCCTCGACGGCGACGCCGCCGGCAAGCAGGGCCAGTGACGTGCGGATCCACGCCAGGAAGGTGCGTTCGTTCGCCAGAGTGAACCTCGGATCCGGCTCGGTGCCGCCACGGAGGATCCGGGACGTGAAACGGTTCCTCGCCTCCGGCCCGCCAGTGTTCGAATCTTCAGTCAACGTGGTCCTTCCGTGCACGGCCGGTCTGCCGGTGCTGCCCCCTATTGCCTACCACGTTTCCGCCGTTCCGGTCAGGTGGCCCGGGTCGGCGTTTCCCCAGGAAGCCACGGCCGGAGGGGTCCCGCGTTTCCTCCGACAGTTGGGTAGCGTTGTACGGCGTGGGCACCGGACGGAAAGTTTTGGGCATTGTGGCGTTGTGGTCCGCCGTCGTCGTCAGCGTGTTGACGATCGCGACGGCGGCAGCGGCGGAGCCCTGCCCCGCCGGCCAGGTTCCGCTCGGCGGAGGTGGGGTTTGCGTCCCGCTGAGCCCGCTTGTCCCGCCTCCGACGACGCCGGCACCGTCGCCCCCAGTGACGCCGACGGCGGCGCCCTCGCCCACGGAAACCCCGGCGCCGGCCCCCGCCCCGGGCCAGCCCGGCCCGAGCGCCACGGCGGTGGAGGTCATGCCAACGGCACCCGGCAGCCAAACGCCGGAAAACGTTGACAGCGATCCGGGAGCCGCGGGCACCGGGGGAGCCGCGCCGTCGTCGTCCGCATCTCCCGCGGTGACGGCGTCGCAGGTCCCCGGCTCATCAGCTGGCGCCTCCCCGGGCGGTCCGGCAGCGGGCATGGCCGCACGGCAACCAGCGCCGCCCGGGACAACGATGACGATGGCCGGATACCTGCTGGCGTTCGGCGGGATCATGCTCCTGACGTCATCGGGCGTCGGAATGCTGCGGCAGCGCCCCGGAGCTTGTTAGGCTACGGGCTTCCTAGGCTGCGCCGGACCAATGCGGCGCAGCCGCGGCCCGGCGTGCCGTCGCATGGATGCGGACGGCATCCACCGTTGTCCGCCGCGGTTCGCAGGCCGGAGGAACCGGGACTGCCAGCAGGGCCGCCGGCACCGGGATGCCGGCCGGAGCCGAACCGCCGGCCGGGCAAAGGTCGCTGATCAGCCCCATGCCCGCACATTCGCGGACCGCCTCGATGCCCGCCACGGCCGCCGCTTTGTCGCTGAACGCAGCCGACACAGCCAGTTCTGTTCCGTCCGGGGCAGTGAGCCGGAACCGGTACTGGGCTTTTGCGTCAACGAAAACTTCAAACTTGCCGGCCATAACTAATCCTTCCGGTCGGCGGAGCCTGTCCCTCGGCGGCTTCGCCGCGCACAGGCCGCACGCATCTCTGCGAACATTTTCCGCTGGTCTGGTCGAACGATCAGAATTGATCGGTTCATCAAGTGCTTCAAGTCTGTCGTGGTCCCTTGTACCCTCACAAGACCGATCAAGTTAAGCCCACGTAAAATGCATGCGACGGATGCCAAACCGGGATCCGTCCAATGCGCAGAGGAGCTCGTCATGACCAAACTGTCAGATCGACCCAACACCGCCTTGATGGTGATCGACGTCCAGAACGGCGTCGTGGCCGGGGTGCACCAGCGCGATGAGGTGGTGGCCAACATCGCCACGCTCGTGGACAGGGCCCGCGACGAAGGAGTGCCGATCGTCTGGGTCCAGCATTCGTCCGAGCAGCTGACGAAGGGGAGTGAAGCCTGGGAGTTCGTCCCGGAGCTGAAACGCCAAGAATCGGAACCGCTGGTGCACAAGTCGTTCGCGGATTCCTTCGAGGACACCGACCTGGAAGAGGTGCTGGCCGGGGCCCGGATCGGACGCCTGGTTGTGGCCGGCGCGCAGACGGACGAATGCATCCGGTCCACGATCCATGGGGCCTTTGTCCGCGGCTACGACGTGACGCTCGTCGGTGACGCTCATACCACCGAGGACCAGAGTGAGTGGGGCGCTCCGCCGCCGGACAAGGTCATCGCACATACGAACCTCTACTGGAAGTACCACACGGCCCCGGACCGGACTGCCGCGGTCGAGGACACAAAGGACGTGACTTTCGCGGGCTGAGGCGGACAACCGGGTCCCACGGACGCGGACCACCGGCCGGATTGGCAGAATAGGAACCGGCACAGGCCTCAAGAGGAGGCTTCGGGACTGAGTTGGGTGGAGCCGTGGTGGAAGTTGACGTCGTTGTGGTCGGCGGAGGGGCGATGGGGTCTGCTGCCGCGTGGCAGCTTTCCCGCCGTGGCCGGTCTGTTGTCCTTCTGGAGCAGTTCGAGCAGGGGCACCACATCGGTGCTTCCCATGGTGCGACCCGCAATTTCAACATGGCGTACGCGGAGGCCGACTATCTCGACCTGGTTGCCGAGGCCAAGGATCTCTGGGACGAGCTCGCCGTCGAATCGGGCAGGCAGCTCCTGGACCTCGTGGGCCTAGTGAATCACGGCAACGCTAGCCGGCTGCAGGACGTCCGCTCGGCGCACGCCGAGCGGGGCATCGAAAGCCACTTCATTTCGGCGTCGGAGGCGGCCAGCCGCTGGCAGGGCATGAACTTCCGGGGCGACGTCCTGGTGGTTCCCGGCTCGGGGCGTGTCCGGGCCGCCGAGGCCCTGGTGGCGCTGCGCCAGGCCGCGGAGGCACACGGCGCGCGCTTCGAGTATTCGACGCCGGTCCGTGACATCCGCGTCGCCGGCGACGACCGTGCCGTCGTCGTGACAGACTCAGCCGAGATCACCGCGCGCCGCGTTGTGGTCACCGCCGGAGCTTGGACCGGCAAGCTTGTGGCAAACCTGGTCAGTCTTCCAAGGCTCGTGGTGACGCAGGAGCAACCCGCGCATTTCACGCCGCTGGACGACTCGCTGGTCTGGCCCAGCTTCAACCACAACCCCGACCCGGACGATCGCCGGGACTCTTACTGGTACAGCCCGGTTTACGGAATGCTCACTCCGGGTGAGGGGATCAAGGCCGGCTGGCACGGCGTGGGGCCGGTGACCGACCCTGACGCCCGCAGCTTCATCCCCGAACCGGTCCAGCTGGAGGCGCTGGCGCGGTACGTCCGTGAGTGGCTCCCGGGCGTTGATCCGGCATCGGCTGTTCCGATCAGCTGCACGTACACCAGCACCGCCAACGAGGACTTTGTGCTGGACCGCTCTGGCCCGGTTGTCGTCGGCGCCGGCTTCTCCGGGCACGGTTTCAAGTTCACTCCGGCAGTGGGCCGGGTGCTTGCGGACCTGGCGGACGGCGGTGCTGCACCGGCCCGCTTCACAGCCCGCCGCTAAGGCCCTGGCCGGCGGTCAGCAGGCCGGAACCCGCTACAGAGGGTACCGTTGGATGACATGTGCAACGGTCGGCTGCTTCTCTGCGTCCTCGCGGTGCTGTCCGTCGTCGCCGCCGGTATTCTGGCTTTGGCGGTGCCCGCAAGCGCTGAGCCGTGTCCTGACAAACAGGTTCCGGCTGCCGCTGGAGGGTTCTGCGTGAAAGGCGGCCCGCCTTCCCCGGCGCCCACATCTCCGGCGTCTTCCCCGGCTGAACCGGACAGCCCCGGACCCGGGCAGGGTGGAGCACGTCCCGCCGAAACCCGGCCCGTTGTCACCGGGTCCGGCGCGGAAAGCGTGCCGTCCCAGGGAGCCGTGACCGGCCAGGGATTGTCGCCGACGCCAGCCTCGTCCGCCGGAACGCAGCCAGCTGCAGCCCTGGCTACCCCGCCGGCGATGACGCCTTCGCCGCTGTCCCGGTCCGCCCGGACGTTGGCAGCGGCAGCGCCGGGTTCCAGCAGGGCTGAGCAGGGGGCCGTCCCCGTGGCCGGATACCTGATTGCCATCGGCGGCGGGATGCTGCTGCTCTCCTCAGTTTTTGGTTTTATGAGGATCCGCCCCGGTGCCCAGGCCCGGTCATGATGCCCGCAAATGCCGTGGACGACCTCACGGAGATAGCCGGCTTCGCTGCGCGCGGCATCGACGCAATGGGCGAGTGGGGCGTGGGCCTCTTTACGCTTGCCGAAACCATCATTCCGCCCATCCCGAGCGAGGTGATCCTGCCGCTGGCCGGGTTTCTCACCAAGCAGGGGACCATGAGCCTGGGCCTCGTATTTTTCGCGAGCACCCTCGGCGCGTACGCCGGTGCATTGCTGCTGTACTGGCTCGGCGCCAGACTGGGCCTGGAACGCGCGATCAGCGCACTGTCCAGGCTTCCCCTGATGGACCGCGAGGACTTCGAAAAGGCTGCGGACTGGTTCCAGCGCCACGGCAAGTCGGCGGTGTTCTTCGGCAGGTTCTTCCCCGGGGTGCGCAGCCTGATTTCCGTCCCCGCCGGTGCAGGGAGGATGAACCTGGCCACCTTCAGCGTGTTCACGATTGCCGGCAGCGGGCTGTGGAATGCCCTGCTGATCGGTCTCGGTGTTCTCCTCGGGGCCCAGTACAGGCTGATTGAGGAGTACTCCAAGTACCTCAACTACGCCGTCTATGCCGCGATTGCGGCCACCGTTGCGTGGTTGTCGGTCAGGGCGTACCGGCGGCAGCGGGAGCGGGTCGGCCAGAACGGGCGCTAGGCTGTGGAGCCGCGGACAACCAGCGAACTCTCCAGCGTCACCTGCGGCTGGTCCAAGGGGCGGCCCTCCATGAGGAAGCGCAGTTGCTCGCCGGCCTTCAGCCCCAGGGGAGTGGCCGGGAGGTGCACGCTGGTCAGGCTGGGATTGCTGGTCGCTGAATACGGCAGGTCGTCGAACCCCGCCACCGCCAGTTCTTCGGGGATCCGGACTCCCGCGACGCGGGCTTCCTGAAGCACGCCATAGGCGTGCGTGTCGGTGCCGCACACGACGGCGGTGACACCTTGCCGCTGCCACTGCGGCCAGGCGACGGCGAACGCGCTCGCCGCTGTGCCGACGTCGATCGTGGTGCTGATGATGCATCCGGGCGGCACTGAAATCCCGCGTTCCGAGGCCTCCTTGAGGAAGGCGCTGCGCCTCACCTCGAAGGTGGCCGTGCCGGTCACGCTGTCCACATAGGCAACACGTTTGTGCCCCGAAGCGGCCAGGTGCGACGCCAGCTCCCGTGCGCCGTGCGCCACATCGAGGTTCACTGACGGGGCGTAGCCCTCCAGCCCCGGGGCGTCGAGCAGCACCAGGGGACCGGCAGCGGACAGCTCCTCCAGGAACTTGGCGTTGGGGGCGTCCACCAGCAGGCCGGCGGGCCGGAGAGCCATGAGCCTCCGGACGTCGTCGGCCTGGGGGAACTCGCCGGCGTCGGTGACGGACAGCAGCAGCTGATAGTCGGAGCCAAGGGATTCCCGCACGCCGGCGATCACTTTGGCAAAGAACGGGTTGGAAATATCCGGCGCCACCAGGATGACTATCGAGCTCACGCCCTTGGCCAGTGAGCTGCCAATGCCGTCCACCACATAGCCCAGCTCCGCAATGGCTTCGCGCACGCGGGAGATGTTGTCCTCGGAGACGCGGCCGCGGGTCTTGCCGTTGGCCACCAGGGATACGGTGGCTGTCGACACCCCGGCGCGGGCGGCAACCATCGCCGCGGTAACCCGCTGCCCTGATACCCGCTGCGATGAGGCCCTCGGCCCCGCGGCCGGTTGCCGTTGAATGTGCTGCGCGGATTCCATACCTCGATCGTAGTCGGCGCACGCCGCTGTCGTTTCTCGTCATACCCCGTCTGGCATCAAGCGCTTAACGTAAATTACGTTAAGCGCTTGACGTGAGCGCCAGGGAAGTGCCATGATCACCCTGATTGTTTTAGCGCCCTGCTGAACGCCCGGCCCTTCGGGCAAGCCCCAATGACGTGGAGATAGACGTGTACCCCAACCCCGTGAACCCTGACCGCAAGAAGATCATCCTGGACTGCGATCCGGGCCATGACGACGCCGTGGCGCTGCTGCTGGCGCACGGCAACCCTGACATCGAGCTGCTTGCTGTTACCACTGTGGTGGGCAACCAGACCCTCGAAAAGGTCACCCGCAACGCCCTCTCGGTAGGCACAATCGCCGGAATCACGGGTGTCCCGTTTGCCGCCGGCTGCGACCGTCCGCTGGTGCGGACCATCGAAACGGCGCCGGACATCCATGGCGAAACCGGCATGGACGGCCCCGCCCAGCCGGAGTCCGCCATCGAGCTGGATCCGCGCCACGCCGTCGACCTCATCATCGACACGATCATGGCGCACGAACCGGGCACCGTGACCCTGGTCCCCACCGCCGGGCTCACCAACATCGCCATGGCCGCCCGCAAAGAGCCCCGCATTGTTGAACGCGTCAAGGAAGTCGTCCTCATGGGCGGCGGCTACCACGTGGGCAACTGGAGCGCCGTGGCCGAGTTCAACATCATCATCGACCCCGAAGCCGCGCACATCGTGTTCAACGAGAAGTGGCCCGTCGTGATGGTGGGCCTGGACCTCACCCACCAGGCCCTGGCCACCCCGGAGGTTGTTGAGAAAATCGCCGCCGTGGGTACCACGCCGGCCAGGTTCGTGATGGAACTGATGGAGTTCTTCACCAAGACCTACAAGGACGCGCAGGGCTTCGACTACCCGCCCGTCCACGACCCCTGCGCCGTCGCCTATGTGATCGATCCGAGCATCGTCACCACGCGGAAGGTCCCCGTGGACATCGAACTGCAGGGCAGGCTGACCCTCGGGATGACCGTAGCGGACTTCCGGGCCCCCGCGCCCGCTGACTGCAACACCTCTGTCGCCGTCGACCTGGATCACGGACGGTTCTGGGACCTCGTCACCGACGCGCTGATCCGGATCGGCGAACCGGGCGAACTCCGGCAGTCCGAACATGCCGGTGCAGCAGCCGGAGGGGTCAAGTAAATGGCCACCGTCACTGAAACCAAGACCACCCGCGGCAACGTGACCGCCTTGATGATCGCCCTGCTGGCCGCCTGCGTGGCCTTCCAGCTCAACGCCTCCATGCTCAGCCCGGCCCTGGTGACCATGGGCAACGAGCTCAACACCGACCAGGCCGTCATTGGCCTGTCCCAGACGTGGTTCTTCACCGCGGCCGCGCTGTTCTCCCTGTTCCTGCCGCGCCTGAGCGACATCATCGGCCGGAAGAAGATCCTGATCGGCATGATGCTGCTGATGGCCGTCGGTTCGGTCATCGCCGCGCTGGCGCCGGACGTCACCTGGCTCTTTGTTGGCCGCATCATCCAGGGCGTCAGCGGGCCTACCGTGCCGCTGTGCCTGATCATGCTGCGCTCCGCCGTCAGCAACCCGCGCAAATACGGCACACTCATGGGCCTCATCACGGCCGTCAACGGCGGCGTGGCCGGTGTGGACTCCTTCGTGGGCGGCTACTTCGCCGAGCACTTCGGCTTCCGCAGCATCTTCTGGCTCATGGTGGTCCTGGCGCTCGTGGCCACGGCCCTGGTGGCGCTCCTGGCCGGCGAAAGCAAGCCTGCGGCCGGCACCACCATGGACTGGCTCGGCGTCTTCTTCATCGTGGTCGCCGTCGGCGCACTGCTCACCGCCCTCAACGAGGGCTCCAAACTTGTCGGCGGCTTCTCCGCGGGCACCCTGATGCTGGCTGTCGCGCTGGTGGCGGTGGCCGCCGCGGCCTTCTTCGCCTTCTGGACCGTTGAGAAGCGCTCCAAGCAGCCCATGGTGGAAACAGTCCATCTGCGCCAGCGCTCCACCTGGGCTCCCTTGCTGACCACCACGCTGACCATGACCGGAATCTTCGCTGTCATCAACGGCATCGTGCCCGCCTACGTGCAGGCGGCCGCTCCCGGTTTCGGCGTGGGACCCACCGAAATGTCGCTGATCATCCTGACCCCATACGCGCTGCTCGGCTGGCTGGTGGGCCCCATCAGCGGCAGGCTCGCGCCGGTGCTGGGCTACACCAAGGTGCTGCGCATCGGACTGCTGGGCAGCATCGCCGCTCTTGCCCTGATCGCCTTCTTCGGCCTGGGCAGCCTGCCAATGATGATTGCCGGAACGGTATTGCTGGGCATCATGTACGCCGGTACGGTCAACATCATGCTGAACGGACTCGGAGTTGTGCTCTCTCCTGCCGGAAACCCGGGATTCCTGCCCGGAATGAACGCGGGTGCCTTCAACCTGGGCGCCGGCCTGAGCTTCCTGGTGCTGCCCGCCGTGCTGGTGGCAACCTCGGCCCTCGGCGACCCCAAGGCGTCCTACCTGACCGTCGTGGTTGTCGGGCTGGTCATTACCGTGGCGGCCTTCGGCGCCTCGCTCCTGATCCCCAAGCCGGTTGAGGCCGAGGTGGCCGAATGAGCGCCGGGACAGCCGGAACGCGCGGCCGGATTGTCGTTGTCGGGTCCCTCAACGCCGACCTGACCATCTACTGCGAACGCCTCCCGCTGCCCGGGGAGACGGTCCACGGCACCGGGTTCGCCGTCAACCCCGGCGGCAAGAGCGCCAACCAGGCCGTGGCGGCCAGCCTGCTGGGCGGGGCAGTCAGCCTTGTCGGCGCAGTGGGGGACGACGCCAACGGCGAGATGCTCCAGTCCTCCACCGCAGGGGCCGGCGTGGACATCTCGCACGTGCGCACTTCCCAGTCCGCCGCCACGGGCGTCGCCGTCATCGCCGTGGATGCGCGCGGCGAGAACAACATCATCATTTCCGCCGGGGCCAACGGAACCCTCGCTCCGGCCGACGTCGCGGCGTCCGCGGACGCGTTCGACGGCGCCTCCGTGGTGTGCCTCTGCCTCGAGGTCAGCCTCGAAACAGTGGAAGCCGCTGCCCGGACGGGGCGCGACGCCGGCGCAACAGTCCTGCTGAACCTCTCGCCGTACGGCGAGATCCCGCAGAGCCTGGCGGACCTGACCGACGTCCTGCTGGTCAACGCCCATGAGGCGTCGCTGTTTCTGGGTTCAGGGGGCGCGGGTTCCGAGGAGATGCCGGGCGCCGAAGCGGACGACGTCGCGTGGGACCGCGTGCGGCAGCGGTTCGCCGAGCGCGGGCTGCAGCGGGTGCTGGTCACTTTGGGGTCGAATGGGTCCGTGGTCCTCGACTCGCAGGCCGCGGGAGACGGACGGGTTAGTAGGATCGCGCCCGTCAGGGTCAACGCCGTGGACACCACGGGTGCGGGGGACGCGTTCACCGGCGCAGTGGCCGCACGGATTGCCGCCGGTGATCCGCTGGCCGAAGCTGCCGCTTTTGCCTCTGTAGCTGCGGCGCTGGCCGCCACCCGCAAGGGCACGCAGGCCGCCTACGCCGGGGTCGCGGATGTGGAGCGGATGCGGGCGTAGTCCAGCTACTCCCCGTGCACCTCGGCCTGCTTCTGCTCGGACCGGTCCAGGTAGGCCAGCAGCAGCTCGGCGGCGAGGTCCAGCTCGCCGGCCTCCAGGGCAACGCAGATCTCCTCGTTGTCCTTGAGGTAACCGCTGTAGAAGTGCGCGTCCATCGTGGCCTTGTGGAAGAACAGCCGCATCTCGGCCAGGACCTGGGACATGATGGTGTTCAGCCGGCGGCTTCCCGCCAGGGCCACGATCGCTTTGTGGAAGTGCTGGTTTGCCGTACCCAGCCCTTCGTCGTCGTTCGCGGCAGCCGCAACCTTGCCTTCCTCCACCGCCGCGCGGACGGCGCCCACCGCTTCGGGGCTGCCTCCGCAGCGGATGGCGCTGACCTCGATGACCCGGCGAACGGTGTAGACATCGTGGATATCACCCGCTTCCAGGCTCGCCACAAAAACCCCGCGGTTGGGGTGCCGGACCACCAGCCGTTCACTCGCGAGCTCGGCAAAGGCCTCACGGACGGTGTTGCGGGAAACGCCAAGGTCCTCCGCGATTGTGGATTCGGTCAGCCTTGCTCCCGGGAGAAGGATCCCTTCAGCCAGCTGCAGCCGGAGCTCATCAGCAACCCGGTCGGCCACTGACGGCACGGCTACACGCAGCCTCGCTGCTGCGGGGGACGTGCCTCGGATTGCTGTTTCTGAAGTGGCCATACTCCAGAATTTACACGATCGTCACATCGTTGAATCGAAGGATTGTTGAACAATCGCTAAATTTGGTGCATCCTAGTAGGAGTAAATCAATGAGACGAGGATCACAATGGTTAGCATGGACCTGAATAGCGACGTAGGAGAATCCTTCGGTCGCTGGAGTCTGGGCGACGACACGGCGATGTTCAAGTCCGTGTCCAGCGCCAACGTTGCCTGCGGTTTCCACGCGGGCGACCCTTCCGTCATCCGCCGCACCTGCCGCGAAGCAGTGCAAGCCGGCGTGATGATCGGAGCCCACGTGGGCTACCGCGACCTCTCCGGCTTCGGCCGCCGTTTCGTGGACGTGGATCCGAACGAACTGGCGGACGAGGTGGTCTACCAGATCGGCGCCCTGCAGGCACTGGCCGCCGCCGAAGGCGGCCGCGTCCGCTACGTCAAGCCGCACGGCGGCCTGTACAACGCGATTGTTTCCCACACCGCCCAGGCGCGCGCCGTCGTCGACGCCGTCAGGTCGGTCGATCCCGGACTGCCCATCCTTGGCCTGCCCGGCTCTGAGGTGCTGCGCCTCGCTGAAGCCGCTGGACTCCGCGCCGTGTCAGAAGCCTTCGCGGACCGCGCCTACAACCCCGACGGCACCCTCGTCTCCCGCTCGCTCCCCGGAGCCGTCCTGCATGACCCGGCCGAAGTGGCCGAACACGTCCTGCGCATGGCCACCGACTCCGCCATCCGCGCCGTGGACGGCTCCATCCTGAAAATCAATGCAGACAGCATCTGCGTCCATGGCGATTCCCCCGGGGCCGTTGCCATGGCTGTGGCAGTCAAGGCTGCGCTTTCCGACGCCGGCATCACTATCACCGCGTTCGTCTAAACCGCGTTCGTCCGACCCCGTTAGCGTTCCGCGGAGTAGACAGCTCCGCCGTATAGCCGCTCCAGCAACGGCACCCCCACCCAGCACGCAGGCAGCACCACCGCACACCTGAAGGAAGACCATGACTACACGCCACACGGCCGCCCGCACCGGCCGGAAAATCCCGCCCGGAGCCCTGAAAGCGTACGTCGCCAGCCTCACCGGCACCTCGCTGGAGTACTACGACTTCGCCATCTACTCCGTGGCTTCGGCCCTGGTCTTCCCCAAGATCTTCTTCCCGGGCAACGACGAATTCGTCGGCCTCCTGCTCTCCTTCTCCGCCTTCGCGGTGGGTTACCTGGCACGTCCCATCGGCGGCGTGATCTTCGGCCGCCTAGGGGACAAGATCGGCCGCAAGCACGTCCTGGTGGTGACGCTCCTGCTGATCGGCATCGCCACCGTGCTCATCGGCCTGCTGCCCGACTATTCCGTGATCGGCGTCGCGGCCCCCACCATCCTGGTGCTCCTGCGCCTGGCCCAGGGCATCGGCGTCGGCGGCGAATGGGGCGGTGCCGTCCTGCTTTCCAGCGAATTCGGTGACGCCAACAAGCGCGGCTTCTGGTCCTCCGCCGCCCAGATCGGCCCGCCCGCCGGCAACCTGATGGCCAACGGTGTCCTGGCCGTGCTGGCCGCAACGCTCAGCACCGAGGCCTTCCTCTCCTGGGGCTGGCGCGTGGCCTTCCTCGCCTCCGCGCTGCTGGTTGTCTTCGGCCTGATCATCCGCCTCAAGCTTGAAGAAACCCCGGTGTTCAAGGCGATCCAGGCCCACGGCGAACAGCCCAAGGCCCCCATCACCGAGGTGTTCCGCAAGGAACCCCGCGCCCTTGTGGCCGCCGCCCTCTCCCGCGTCTGCCCCGACATCCTCTACGCGCTGTTCACCGTCTTCGTGGCCGTCTACGCCACCAAGGAACTCGGCATGACCACGGGCAACGTCCTCACGGCCATCCTCATCGGCTCGTCGTTCCAGCTGTTCCTGATCCCGCTGGCCGGCGCCCTCACGGACCGCTTCAACCGTCGCCTCGTCTACGGCATCGCAGCTGTGGGCACCGCCCTCTACATCCCGCTGTTCTTCCTCATGATCGAGGGCAAGTCGGTGCTGATGCTGACCATCGGCGTTGTGATCGGCCTGGCCTTCCACGCCTTCATGTACGGCCCCCAGGCCGCCTACATCACCGAGCAGTTCCCGGCCCGGCTGCGCTACGCCGGCAGCTCGCTGGCCTACACCCTGGCCGGCGTGATCGGCGGCGCCGTGGCTCCGCTCATCTTCACCGCGCTCTACGCAGTCTCCGGTGACTGGTACCTGATCGCGGCGTACCTCCTGGTGGCCTCCGCCGTGACGGTTGTGGGCCTGGCCCTCGGCCGGAACCCGCAGACCGCCGAAGAAGAGCGTCTCCTGGCGGACACCCACGCCTAAGCGCCGCGGAAACCTGTTCGGCGCAAACCCAGTTCAAGCACTGCCAACGATGGAAGCGGTAGCAATGGAAACCCTGACCGTGCACAAGGTCCTCTCGGTACGGCCCGTGGGAACGCGGGCGGTGCTCGCGGAGCTTTCCGGAACCCAGGACGTCCTCGCCCTGCAGACCCTGCTCCTCGAATCGCCGCTGCCGGGCCAGCAGGACGTGCTGGCGGCCGCGCAGACCGTTATGGTCCGTGCGGAGTCGCCGGCGGCGGCCCGCCGCATGGGCGACCTCCTGATGGATCTGGACCTCACGGCTCCGGTCCGGCGGGACGGCGGCCTGGTGTACATCGATACCGTGTACGACGGCGAGGATCTCGCCGAAGTGGGACGGCTTACGGGCCTGGGAACTGAGGGTGTCATTGAAGCCCATACCGGCCAGGTCTGGACGGTGGCTTTCGCCGGGTTCGCGCCGGGGTTCGGCTACATGGTGGGGGAGAACCAGGTGCTGGAAGTGCCGCGCCGGAGCTCACCGCGGACCGCTGTGCCCGCCGGATCGGTGGCGCTGGCAGGCAACTATTCGGCCGTGTACCCGCGCAAGTCCCCGGGCGGCTGGCAGCTGATCGGCCGGACCGGGGCCCGCATGTGGGATCTCGACCGGGCCGAGCCGGCGCTGGCAAGTCCTGGCCACCGGGTCCAGTTCCGTGCTGTCCGCGATGTTGTGACCATGGCGCCGGAGCCCGCAGCGTCCGGGGCGGCGCCTGACTCCACCGTGCCGGCCCGGGAACCTGCCTCAGGGCTGCGGATTGTTTCACCCGGACTGCAGAGCCTCATCGAGGACCTCGGCCGGCACGGCCACTCCGCGCTGGGTGTCTCGGCGGCCGGTGCGCTGGACCGGGCTTCGCTGCGGCGGGCCAACCGGCTGGTGGGCAACGCCGCCTCGGCCGCAGCCATCGAAAGCGTCGCCGGCGGACTCAGGGTCCAGGCCGTCGGGGACCAGGTCGTGGCCGTTGCAGGGGCGCCGTCGGCGCTGACCGTCGACTCGCCGTCGGACGCTGGATCAGACTCTGACACGGACGAGCCCGCACGCCAGCGCACCGTTCCCATGGCCACCCCGTTCGCCCTGCTCGACGGCGAGATCCTGACCCTTGGCGCGCCGGAGGCGGGCTTCCGCAGCTACCTTGCGGTCCGCGGCGGTGTGGACGCCGCCCCGGTACTGGGCAGCCGCTCCACGGACACCATGTCCGGCATCGGGCCGGCGCCGCTTGCCGCCGGCCAGGTCCTGGCATCCGGCGACGTCACCGAATCCGGCGTTGTGGGCCATCCCGAACTCCAGCCGGACCTTCCCGGGGACGGCGTCACGGTTCTGGACATCGTGCTGGGTCCGCGCGCCGACTGGTTCGACGAGGCCGCCCTTGACTCCCTCTGCGGGCAGGACTGGGTAGTGAAGCCCCAGTCCAACCGTGTCGGCATGCGCCTGGACGGCGCGCCGCTGGAACGCAGCCGGCAAGGCGAACTGCCCAGCGAAGGCACCGTGGCCGGAGCCATCCAGGTCCCGCCCGAAGGCCTGCCTGTGCTCTTCCTGGCCGACCATCCGATCACGGGCGGCTACCCGGTGATCGGCGTGGTGGTGGACCACCAGCTCGATCTGGCCGCCCAGGTGCCGATCGGCGGCAGCATCCGCTTCCGCCGTGCCTCCGAACAGACTTCCCCTGAACAGACTGCCCCCGACCAGACTTCCCAAGAAAAGTGAGTAACTGATGCGCAAGGTCCTGATCGCCAACCGTGGTGAAATCGCCGTCCGGATTGCCCGAGCCTGCGAGGACGCCCAGCTGGAATCCGTCGCCGTCTATGCGGACATCGACGCCGATGCCATGCACGTCGGTGCCGCCAGCGAAGCCTTCAGCCTGGACGGGAACTCCCCGGCTGACACCTACCTGAACATCCCCAAACTGCTGGAGATCGCGGCAAGGGCCGGAGCGGATGCCGTCCACCCCGGCTACGGCTTCCTGTCCGAGAACGCCGATTTCGCCCAGGCTGTACTCGACGCCGGACTCGCCTGGATCGGCCCCACCCCGGAAGCCATCCGGCAGCTCGGCAACAAGATCACCGCCCGCGAGATCGCCGTCCGCGCCGGAGCCCCGCTCGTGGCCGGCAGCGACGGCCCCGTGGACACCGCTGCGGAGGCCCGCACCTTCGCCGAACAGCACGGCCTCCCGATTGCCATTAAGGCGGCCTTCGGCGGCGGCGGCCGCGGGCTCAAGGTGGTCCGGAACATGGACGAGATCGAGGAAGCCTTCGACTCCGCCGTCCGCGAGGCCGTGGCGGCGTTCGGACGCGGCGAATGCTTCGTGGAGCGCTACCTGGACCGTCCGCGCCACGTCGAGGCCCAGGTCCTGGCGGACACGCACGGCAACGTCGTCGTCGTCGGAACCCGCGACTGCTCCCTCCAGCGCCGGCACCAGAAGCTCGTCGAGGAAGCACCCGCACCGTTCCTCAGCGACCACCAGCGGCAGCAGATCTACGACGCCGCCAAGGCAGTCTGCCGGGAAGCCGGCTATTCCGGCGCCGGCACCGTGGAATTCCTGGTCGCTGCCGACGGTACTGTGGCGTTCCTCGAGGTGAACACCCGGCTGCAGGTGGAGCACCCCATCACCGAGGAAACCACCGGGATCGACCTGGTCCAGGAGCAGTTCCGGATCGCCGCCGGGGAACGCCTGCGCATCACCGCGGATCCCGAGCCCCGCGGCCACTCCTTCGAGTTCCGGCTCAACGCCGAGGATGTGGGGCGCGGCTTCCTTCCCTCGCCCGGCACCATCGCAGAATTCCGCGGCCCCACCGGCCCGGGCATCCGCCTGGACACCGGCGTCCGCTCCGGCTCCTTCGTCGCGCCGCAGTTCGACTCCCTCCTCGCCAAGCTGATCGTCACTGGCGCGGACCGCCAGCAGGCCCTGCGCCGGGCACGCCGCGCCCTGGCGGAAATCGAGATCACCGGGGTGGCCACCGTGCTGCCGTTCCACCGCGCCGTGCTCGAATCCCCGGACTTCACCTCCGAGACCGGGCTGGGCATCCACACCCGCTGGATCGAAACCGACTTCGCGGACCGGATCCCGGCCGATCCCGGCTACAGCACCGACGTGCCCGACGGCGAACGCCGCACCATCACCGTTGACGTGGACGGCCGCCGCCTGGCCGTCGGCCTTCCCGCGGACCTGCTGGACGGCTGGGCAAGCTCCGGCGGGGCCCTCCCGGCCGGGGTCTCGGTGGATTCCGACGGCGACGCTGCCGCCGCCGATCCGGGGGAGCTGCGCGCCGACATGGCCGGAACCGTGGTGAAGTGGCTCGTGGAGCCGGGCGCCGAAGTGTCGGCGGGGGACGCCGTCGTCGTACTTGAAGCGATGAAGATGGAAACCCAGGTCGCGGCGCACCGCGACGGAACGGTGAGCGGGATCCGCACCAAAGCCGGCGGTGTGGTGGCTGCCGGAGCGGTGCTGGCGCTGATCGGCTAGGCGCACCAGGGGGACCAAATACCGTGGCGCCGGCCGTGGTTCGGGAGGACAATGCGACACGTTAGCCAAAACGTCGAGCGCTCCAGGAATCAGGTCCGAACTGTGGATGAACCAAGTGCAAACGAGAAGGTAGTCAACCGGCTGATCGCATGCATCAATGACCGGCACGTTGAAATCATGGACGAGCTCTTTCATGACGATGCGGTGATGCACTGGCCGCAGTCCGGCGAGCTTGTGCGCGGCGCAGACAACCGCCGGGGAATCTACAACGCCTTCCCGCAGCTGCCCACCATCACGCCGCGCCGGCTGACCAGCGGCGGAGATCTGGTGGTTGCCGAGGCGCTGCTGGATTACGGCGGACCGCAGTATGAAACGGTATTCATCTTTGAATTCCGGGACGGCAGGATTTCCAGGGAAACGGCCTACTGGAGTGAGTCGTTCGATGCGCCGGAATGGCGCGCCCAGTGGGTCGAAAAAACCTAGCGTACACTCCACTGCGCCGGCGGGCGGTCCTCATCAGGCCGATTCGCGGATCACTAGTTCGGTGGGGATGGTGTTGGCGGCCGTTGTGCCGGTTTAGCGGACTGCGGCTTCGCTGGCCGGTTCATCCAGCGGCATCAGCGTCAGGCGTGTCGATTGCAGGACAGTGCCCAGCAGCGAGCGGGCCGACAGCAGCAGGTCGCTTACCTCGGAGCAGGACAGTTCATAGAACAGCCTGCCGTCCTGGCGCGAGGGGATGACCAGGCGCTGGCGGCGCAGGACGCCAAGGTGCTGGGACAGATTTGACGGTTCCAGGCCGGTGCCGTCGCGCAAGCGGCTGACAGCCACGGGGCCGTCGGCGAGCATCTCCAGAAGCTGGATCCGGGCAGGGTGGCCCATGGATTTAAAGAGTTCGGCCTTCACATCACTCAGGACCAGACCTACGGGCAGATCGTCCTTCATCGGGCCTCCCTCCTTACCTCCAGTGCACGGCACAAGGCCGGCGTTTCAACGATTAAAAGACTAGGGCAGACAGAAAGGTCTGTCTTGCATCCACGTCATTTAGCTCGATGTCCATGTCCATCGTAGCCCCCGGACGAGTCCGGGCGGCGGGGCGTTTTCAATTCGTGGCCACCCCTTGCGCGGACGGGTGTAGTAGTTCAGACTTTCATGAATTCATCAAATCGCACCAGCCGTCCACAGACGGCAACACATGGATGGATTCAGGCTGCTTCCGCTGACAACGGCGTCACCGGGGGTGACATGATCCCAAGTTTCAGGAGGGCTCAATGGCAGGCATGTTCGAACTATTCGCCGACTCGGATTCTTACTTTAGGTTTCGACTGACAGCTCCGGACGGAACAGTCATGGCGCTCTCCAAGCCCTTCCCGGACAAGCGTGCCGCAGTTGCAGGCATTGCTGAGGTGCGTGAGTACGCAGGGATGGGCTTTGTCACCGAAATCCCGGCACCGGCCACGGAAGGCATCACGGACGCAACGTCCGCCGAATTAGCAGCTGACCCGGCAGTGGGAGGGGATTCCGCGGAAAAGCGGAAAGCCATTCCGGCCGGATCGTTCAATCCCGCCCGGCTCCCGCGGGCACGGATCTCCTCTGCAGCGCGCGCCCTCGGCGGGCGGGCAGCCAGCCGGAAACAGCAGATTCTGGTTCGGTGGCGGCAAACGTTACGGCCGGGAGCCGCCGTCGCCGATCTCCGTGCGTGTTGACTTCCGTGGACGCGCCGGGAGCCCCGCAGGCGTACCACAGTGCCCTGGCTGCGTCTGATTGCATCGTCGGGACGATCCGTTTCGACGTGGCCAGCGGAAAGTTGGACTGGTCCGAGGAGCTCTACCTGATTCACGGCTACAGCCGCGGGGAGATTGTTCCAACCCTCGATCTGTTCCTCTCACACAAGCATCCGGATGACCGGACACGCAGCCGTGAGACTTTCAACCAAGTAAGCAGCACCGGAGGCCGCTTCTTCACGTACGACAGGCTCATCGACGCCCGCCTGCGGGAACACAGGATCCTGACCACCGGGGAGGGCGTGCTGGACGACTGCGGAAGGCCCAGCCACATTGATGCCTTCGTCATTGACCTTACGAGGACCCTGCAGCGCGAGTCGGAACTGTTTGCCCGGGCCGCCGTCGCGGCAGCCAACGCCAGCCGCAGCACCATAGAGCAGGCCAAAGGCATCCTGATGGGCGCCCTGCATATCGGTTCGGAGGAGGCCTTCAAACTGCTCGTCAGCAACAGCCAGCACTGCAATGTCAAGCTGGCGCGGACGGCTGCTGACCTGGTGGACCTGGCCAACAACTCCAAGGACCCCGCCGTGCTGGACGGTTTCATCCAGGCCCTCCACCGCGGCCCTGTCCGGCACCGGTCCAGGGTTATCGGCACGAACCGCCATCACGGGCGTCGGCCGCAGCGCTCCATGTAGCCCTGCGGAAAGCCGCTATGGCCAACAGGGGCTTCGTTTAGGGCGCACTAACATCATGCGTTCCTCCCGCCGCATGTAAAATTCCTACTACGATGACTGCCGAAGATGCCAACCGCGCGACGTTGTTGCCCGTACAGGCAATGGCGGGCCGCGACGACCCAGTGGATCGCATTCTTGCCACCGCTTATGAGCTGTTCTCCCGCCGCGGGATCCGCGATGTTGGGACCAATGAACTCATCAGCCGGTCCGGCGTGGCCAAGGCAACGTTCTATCGGCACTTCCCGTCCAAGGACGCCCTTGTCCTGGCCTTCCTGGCGCTCCGCGACCAGGTATGGACCGTGGACCTCATCGTCTCGGAAGCCCGCCGGCGCGGCAACACCCCCGAAGAACGGCTGTTGGCTGTCTTCGATGTGTTTGGCGACTGGTTCCACCGTGACGACTTCGAGGCCTGCACGTTCATCAACGTCCTCCTCGAAATGGGTCCCGAACATCCGCTGGGAAAAGCGAGCATCGGCTACCTGAGCAGGATCCGCGGCCACATCGAGGCCCTTGCGGAGGAGGCCGGGCTGAACCGCACCGAGGAATTTGCGCGCTCCTGGCACATCCTGATGAAGGGTTCCATCATCTCGGCCACTGAGGGGGACTTCCTCGCGTCAAAGCGGGCGCAACAGATGGCCGGCTGGCTCATTGAGCACCACCGCAGCTGACGAACACGGCTACTGACTCATACCGCAACTGAGGAACACAGCCACTAAGGAACACCAACGGGCGCCGGGAGGTCCCCGCGCCCGTCAGCGGTGCTGTCCTGTGCGGCTAGTAGTCCTGGATTCCGGCACTGCCAACTTCACTGTCGCGCAGCGGGCGCCGGGCCAGCCAGGCGGCAACGATTGCGCCTGAGATGTTGTGCCACAGCGAGAACACTGCCGAGGGCAGCGCGGCCAGCGGGCTGAAGTGCGCGGTTGCCAGCGTGGCGGCCAGTCCGGAGTTTTGCATGCCCACCTCGAAGGCCAGCGCACGGCGCGCCTTGTCGTCCAGGCGGCCCAGCTTCCCGGCCAGGTAGCCGAGGCCGAGGCCGAAGCCGTTGTGCAGCACAACAGCGAGGAAGACGATGCCGCCGGCGGCCACAATCTTGCCGGCACTGCCGGCCACCACGATCGCTACGATCAGGGAGATGACGACGGCGGACGCCCAGGGGAGTGCCGGAAGGACCTTTGCGACGAGCTTCTTGAGGAAGAGCCGGGCAAGAAGGCCGGCAACCACCGGCAGGAGCACGGTCTTGACGATATCCAGGACCATCCCGCCGGCGTCGATCTGGAGGAAGGACCCTGCCAGGAAAAGGACCAGCAGGGGCGTGACGATGGGAGCGATCAGCGTGGAGACGGACGCCACCGCCACCGAGAGCGCGACGTCCCCCTTGGCCAGGAACGCCATCACATTGGAGGCCGTTCCGGACGGTGCGCAGCCCACGAGGATGAGGCCCACGGCCAGTTCCGGCGGGAGGTTGAGCGCCACGGCGATCAGCCAACCCGCGCCCGGCATGATCACGTAGTGGGCCACAATGCCCAGCACCACTGCCCAGGGCCGCTTGACCACGGACGCGAAATCCGGAGGGGTGAGCGTCAGGCCCATGCAGAACATGATGATGCCCAGCAGGTAGGGGACGCTGGGGCCCATGCGTTGAAAGGCACCGGGCATCAGGAAGCCGGCGATGCCTGCGACCACCACCAGGATCGGGAAGACGGTCACCGCAATGCGGGCGATCTTCGCCTCCGCAGCCAGCGCAGGATTGAGCGGCGCGGCATCAGCCTCGGTGCCGGCCGCCGGGTTTTCGTGGGGTTTTGTTGCCTCGAGCATCCAATAATGCTCACACCCGGGCGGCTAGTCCGGCCAATTCATGAACAGACGTCTGACATTTATGTCGGACCCAACTGTCGGATCCCGCATCTATTCCTTGGGCTACTCCTGCTGTGCTTTACTCCTGCTGTGTTCTTTCCTGCGGAGCTCTGCTGTGATCGGCGATATGCGCCGTGGCCGCGTGCTCGCGAATCTCGGTGACGCCGGACGCGGCTGCTGTGCTGTCACGGTAGACGCCCGATTCGGCCAGGATGTTGCCTGCGCCGTTGATGAGCCGGATGCGTACGCCGCCTTTTTCAGCGGCGACAAATTCGAATTTTCCTGCCATGCTGTTTCACTCCCCCAGGGTGGTGCGCCTGCAATATGGCCGCAGAACTGCTCCCGCAACAATTCTAGATGACAAAACCTGTCACATGGGTTACAAGACGCAATGTGTCGCGCGGGAGAGGCATGGAGCGCGCCGCCACGTTTCCGGCAGGAATGGATTGATGCTGCAGCTAGTGGCCGGCGTTGAGCTTCCCTGCCAGTCTTTCGCGCATCTGGACACTGGCGGAGTTCAGGCCGATCAGCTCCACTCCGCGGCCGTGCCTGCGGTATTTCTCGGTGACGGCGTCCAGGACGGCGATGGTGGAGGCGTCCCAGAGGTGCGAGGCGTGGAGATCGATGATGACACGGTCCACTGTGGGCGCGGAATCGCGGGCGTATTCGAACTGGGTGTAGAGGTCGTTGGAGGAGGCGAAGAACAGCTCTCCGTCCACCGTGTAGGTCGCGACTGTCTGGCCGTTGATCTCGATCTCCGTACGCTCCACCGTTGCGAAATGGGCAACCCGCCGGGCGAACATGGCCATGGCCGCGAGTACCCCGACCCCCACCCCGATCGCCAGGTTGTGGGTGGCCACCACGGTGCCCACGGTGATGACCATGACGGCGGTCTCCGATTTGGGCATCCGCTTGAGCGTCTTCGGGGCGACGGAGTGCCAGTCGAAGGTGATGGCGGAGACGAAAATCATCACGGCCACCAGCGCTGCCATCGGGATCAGGCCCACAATGTCACCCAGCGTCACCACCAAGACCAGCAGGAAGACGCCGGCGAGGAACGTGGAGACCCGGCTGCGGGCGCCGGATCCCTTGACGTTGATCATGGTCTGGCCGATCACTGCGCAGCCACCCATGCCGCCCAGGAAGCCGGTGATGATGTTCGCCACGCCCTGGCCCCAGGATTCGCGGGTCTTGTTGGAGCGGGTGTCCGTGATGTCGTCAACGAGTTTGGCCGTCATGAGCGATTCAAGCAGGCCCACCAGCGCCATCGACAGTGCGAACGGGGCGATGGTCTGCAGCGTTTCCAACGTCAGGGGCACATTGGGAATGAAGAAGGTGGGCAGGCTTTCGGGGAGTGCACCCTTGTCCTGGACGGCCGGAACGTCGATGTTGGCCAGCACCGCGAACAGCGTGAGAGCGACGATCGCCACGAGCGGGGATGGCACGGCCGACGTCAGCCGCGGGAGCGCAACGACGATCACCAGGCCAACCGCCACGAGCGGATACACCAGCCACGGAACGTTGATCAGCTCCGGCAGCTGCGCCATGAACACGAGGATGGCCAGCGCGTTCACGAACCCCACCATCACCGAGCGCGGAATGAAGCGCATCAGCCTGGTGACGCCCAGGAGCGCCAGCAGGATCTGGAAGACCCCCGCCAGGATCACCGCGGCGATCAGGTAGTCCAGGCCGTGGCTCCGCATCAGCGGGGCGATCACCAGGGCAACCGCGCCGGTGGCGGCGGAGATCATGGCGGGCCGGCCGCCCACGAAGGAGATGGTGACGGCCATGGTGAACGATGCGAACAGCCCGATCCGGGGATCCACGCCGGCAATGACGGAGAACGCAATGGCCTCGGGGATCAGGGCCAGCGCCACCACCAGCCCGGCCAGGGCTTCAGTCTTGAGGCGGCGCGGGGAACGGAGCGTAGCCCGGACGGATTGGAGTTGTTCGGGCTTCATCTGTTCCTATGGCTTGGTCTGGCGGTAGCGCTCGATCTGCTTCAGCCGCCGCAGGAGGCTGTCGCGCCGGGGGTGCGGAACGACGTCGGGCGCCTCCGCGGTGAGGTCAATATGTTTGGTGCCGTACTGCCACAGCAGCAGGTCATCCAGCAGCCGGTCCGGGCCGGGGGAGTACCTGTGGTCCAGCGCCTTGCGGACTTCGGTGATCCGGTTGGCGCTGAGCAGCCCGGCAAGCTGCACGGTCTGGTTGAGGCCGTGGGCCGCCATCAGCTCGGCCGCCCAGCCCCAGTCATCATCCACTTTACGGTCCACGTGCGGCAGGAGCGTACGCCAGACGTCGCGGATCCGGTTCGGCGTGAGCTGCGCGGCACCCTCTCCGTCCATGTCCCAGTAGCCGCGGACTTCCTCGTAGCGCTCGTGCAGGTCCGCGAACGCGCCCTCCACTGTCTCCAGCATGGCGGCAGTGGCGGTGAACTGCCGGTCGAAATGGGGAGTCCAGGCGCGGGGGTCCTCGGCCTTGAAGCGAATATCGTGCTCGATCTCGCTCCAGGCGTGGGCAAAAACGGTACGGATCTGGCATTCGAAAAAGTAGCTGCCGTTGGGCTGGATGTCCGGGTTGAACGCCTGCTGATACTCCTTGACCGCCTCGTTCTGGATGGTCCGCAGGATCAGGTGGCGGCTGGAGTAGCCGTAGGTGCCGGACTCGATGGAACCGATGTCCTTTTCGCGGTCGCCGCGGCAGTCAAACAGCTGGCGCTGGCGCTTGATCAGGTTGGCTACCACGGCGTTCTCCGCCGGAAGCTTGGTGATGACGCGGACGCCCACCATGTCATTGAGGGTCCGGAACGGGTCCGGGAACTTCAGGACGGGCGGTCCGCCCGGTTCCAGCGGTTCTTCCGTCCGGGAGATTTTTTCCTTGAACGACTCCACGGATTTGGTGCGGCCGGTGACGAACAGGGGTGTCACCTCGGTGTCCTTGAGCATGCTCCGCAACGTGAGCAGGACTTCGCGCGTGACCAGCTTGAGGGCAGGCCGGACCCGCTCGTAGAGCTCCACGTTTTGCTGCACGGACTCGCGCAGGCCTGCGTCCAGGCGGTCCCAGTTGGTAGCCATGTTTCCAGCTTACGGGTGGCGTATGACAGCCAGGCGAGGTGACACTCCTGCGGACCGCCGTTGAACGGCGCGCCGCGGAACGCTTCAAGGCGCCGCCGCGACGGTGGCGGGCGCAAGCTGACAGCCGCCCAAGGTAGGCTCGGCACATGGCTGATCTGCGGCGTCGGACCCTGCTTTTACGGGGATTGCCCGTCGCAGCAGCGGTGACACCGGGGGCACTGTCCGCTTCCTGTTCGTCGGGCCCCGAAGGAGGACGCAGTGAAGCGGCACAAGTACCAGTACGGCGGTGACCCCAGCCAGTGGGGTGAGCTCTTCCTGCCGGAGGCCCTGGGGACCCGGGGCGTGGTGGTGGTGATCCACGGCGGGTACTGGCGCTCGCAGTACGGCGCCGAGCTGGGCGAGCCGCTTGCCCGGGACCTTGCCATGCACGGAATGCCGGCCTGGAACCTGGAGTACCGGCGCGCCGGCAACGGCGGCGGCTGGCCGCACACCTTCGAGGATGTCCTGGCGGGGATCGACAAGCTCAGGGACGTCGCCGGGATCCACGGGTTCGGCCTGGACAAAGTGGTGGCCCTGGGCCACTCGGCCGGCGGGCATCTCGCCGTCTGGGCGGCCGGCCGGCCCAGGCTGGGCCAGCTCGGTGCGCCCGACGCGGACCGCCAGCTGCGGCGGAAGACTGACGACGACGGCGCCGTGCAGCTCACCGGGGTGGTCAGCCAGGCCGGCCTGCTGAACCTGGCCGCCGCCGAAAAACTCAACCTCAGCAACGGTGCCGTCAGCAACCTGCTGGGCGGGTCGTCGGGAAAGTACCCGAAGCGCCACAAATTTTCGGACCCCATGAGCGCCATCCCGCTGCGGGTCCCCGTATACGCCGTCCACGGCAGCGACGACGAAGATGTGCCCCCGAGCCAGTCCGAATCCTACGCCCGGGCGGCCAGGGCCGCGGGCGGACCTGTCCAGCTGCTGAAGGTGCCGGGCGACCACTTTTCCCTGATCGACCCCAAGGCGCCGGCCTACCGGAAGTGCCGGGATCTGGTCCAGGAACTCCTGAACTGAGCCGGCGTTCCCTTAGACTGGACGAAGGTGCGCCGGGAAGTCTGGTCGGCATGACTTTGTCGACTCAACGTTTAGGACACTCATGAGCCACATGCCACCGCCCACGCCCGCCGCAAAACCCCGCTTCACCGTCCTCGGCTACGGCAGCTACGCGGAATCGCTGCGCATCGGCGAAATCCTGCGCAAGGAAACGGTGGGCGGCGCGTTACTGGTTGCGGCTGCCGTGATTGCCCTGGTCTGGGCGAATTCACCTCTCTCCGCCAGCTACTTCGCCTTGCGGGACTTCCGGATCGGCTACGAACCCTGGCACCTCGAGCTCAGCCTGGGGGCCTGGGCCGCCGACGGCCTGCTGGCCATCTTCTTCTTCCTGGTGGGCCTGGAGCTCAAGCGTGAGTTCGTGGCGGGCGACCTGCGGCAGCTCAGCAAATCGGTGGTGCCCGTGGCGGCCGCCGCCGGCGGCGTTCTGGTCCCGGCCCTGATATATGCCGCAGTGAACATATACAGCCCGGAAACCCTGCGCGGCTGGGCCATTCCCACGGCCACGGACATCGCGTTTGCCGTGGCTGTGCTGGCCATTATCGGCTCGCACCTGCCCAGTGCCCTGCGCATCTTCCTGCTCACCCTGGCCGTGGTGGACGATCTGATTGCCATCAGCATCATCGCGTTCTTCTACTCGAGCGACATCCAGCCGGCCCCGTTGCTGCTCGCCCTCATCCCGCTGGCGCTCTACACCTTCCTGGCGCAGAAGTACCGCCGCTTTTTCGGCACCCACTTCATGGCGGCCTGGGCCATCCTCCTGCCGCTCGGCATTGCCACCTGGGCACTGGTGCACGCGTCCGGCATCCACGCCACCGTGGCCGGCGTGCTGCTGGGATTCGCCGTGCCGGTGCTTCGGTCCAAGGCCAGCGGCGGCCCGGAGGCCGGGCCGGGCCTTGCCGAAATCTTCGAGCACCGCTTCCGGCCCATCTCCGCCGGAGTCGCCGTCCCCATCTTTGCCTTCTTCTCTGCCGGCGTGGCCGTCGGCGGCTGGGAAGGGCTGGGCTCCGCCTTGGCCGACCCCGTGGCCATCGGCATCATCATGGCCCTCGTTTTGGGCAAGCCCGTCGGCATCATGGGCACCACGTGGATCCTCACCAAAGCCACCAGGGCCCGGCTGGACGGATCCTTCAAGTGGATCGATGTCTTTGGAGTCTCGCTCCTGGCCGGAATCGGCTTCACCGTGTCCCTGCTGGTCGCGGAACTCAGCTTCGGCCACGGCAGCCTGCATGACGACCACGCGAAAGTGGGCATCCTGGCCGCGTCGCTTCTCGCAGCAATCCTGGCCACCGTGGTGCTGCGGACCAGGAACCGCCAGTACCGCCTGGCCGAGGAGCGGGAGAAAGTTGACTCGGACCAGGACGGCATCCCGGACGTCTACGAACACGGAAGCCGCTGACGCCCCAGACATCCCTTGAAACAGCATACCCCTAGGGGTATGCTGTTCGGTATGGCCGGGAAACCGCCGCGCCCCGCCGAGGAGGATGCCATGGACGTCATTGTCATCGATACCCCGCAGCTGGGGGACCGGAGCTACCTGGTGCACGACGGCACGGTGGGCCTTGTCATCGATCCGCAGCGGGACACTGACCGCGTGGAGGCTGCCGCCCGGGAAGCGGGCGTGACCATCACCCATGTCGCTGAAACCCACCTGCACAACGACTACATCACCGGCGGCCCGGAGCTCGCCAAGGCCCACGGTGCGAAGTACCTCGTGAACGCCGCCGACGCGGTACAGTTCGAGCGCGAGGCCATCACCGACGGCCAGGCTGTCCGGGTGGGATCCCTGACCGTAAAGGCCGTCGCCACGCCGGGGCACACCCACACGCACCTCTCGTTCATCGTGGACGACGGCGAACAGCAGGCGGTCTTCTCGGGCGGCAGCCTGCTCTACGGCTCCGTGGGCCGGACGGACCTCGTAGCCGAGGCGGACACGGTGGGCCTGACCCATGACCAGTACGCGTCCGTGCGCAGGCTCGTGGCCGAGGCCCGCCAGGACGCGGCGCTCTTCCCGACGCACGGTTTCGGCTCGTTCTGTTCATCAGGCCCGGCCACCGGAGCCGGTTCCTCCACGGTGGGCGAGCAAGTTACCGCCAACCATGCCCTGACCGACCCGGACGAGGACCACTTCGTCCAGGAACTCATTGCCAACCTCTCCGCGTATCCGTCCTACTACGCCCACATGGGCGCCCGCAACGCCAAGGGACCGGGACCCGCCGACCTCGCCGTCCCGGAGTCCGTGGATCCCGCCGAGCTCACCCGCCGCCTTCACGACGGCGAATGGGTGGTTGACCTCCGCCGTCGCGTGGCTTTCGCCAGCAACCACCTCAAAGGCAGCGTCAGCTTCGAATACGGGCGCGGCTCCAACTTCACCACGTACGTGGGCTGGGTCCTGCCCTGGGAAGAGAAGCTCACCCTGGTGGGATCGCATGACGACGTCGAAAAAGCCATCCGCGACCTTTCCCGCATCGGCATCGATTCGCCGGATGCCGCCGTCGGAACCGAACCGCAGGCGCTGGCGCCGGGTGCCGCCGTCGCCTCCTATCCGCGCGTGGGCTGGGACGGCCTGCTGGCGGGCCGCGGCGAAAGCGACACGGTCCTGGATGTTCGCCGCGCGGACGAGTTTACGGCGTCGCACGTGGCCGGAGCAGTCAATGTCCCGGTGCACCAGCTCCTGGCCCGCATGGACGAAGTGCCCGCCGGGAAGCTGTGGGTCCACTGCGGAACCGGCTACCGGGCCGGAGTCGCCGCCAGCCTGCTGCAGCGTGCGGGCAGGGACGTGGTGCACCTGGACGCGAGATTCGGCGACGCAGAGGCGGCCGGAGTCCAGCTGGCCGGTGTCCAGCAGGACGCGGCCAGGCCGGAGAAGGCCAAAACGGGAGCGCGCGCGGCCCCGTTCTCTGGCAGAGTATGAGGATGCTCACAGTTATTGGCGAAGGCCTGGTCGACGTTGTCCAACGCTCCTCGGGAATCGAAGCCCACGTGGGCGGCAGCCCGCTCAACGTGGCGGTGGGACTGGCCAGGCTGGACCATCCCGTGCAGTTCATTGGCAGGTTCGGACGCGACGCCTACGGCGAGTCCGTGGCCGCCCACTTGAAATCCAGTTCGGTCATGGTGCCGCAAGGCCCGGATGCCCTGCCAACCAGCGTCGCCACCGCCCTGATCGACGACGACGGCGCCGCCACCTATACGTTCGATCTCGCCTGGGAGCTCCCCGGGCTCAGCGGCCGGCTGCCGTTCATGCTGCAGGGCACAACCCTGGTGCACACCGGTTCCATAGCCACCATGCTGGCGCCGGGCGCCGCCGAGGTGCTTGCCGCCGTCGAGCACGCCCATCCGTCCGCCACCATCAGCTTCGACCCCAATTGCCGTCCCAGCATCATCACCGACGTGGATTATGCCCGGCGGCAGGCGGAAAAGTTCGTTTCGCTGGCGGATGTGGTGAAGGCCTCCGACGAGGACCTCGAATGGCTGTACCCCGGCGTGGACGTCCTTGATTCGGCCCGGCGGTGGCTCTCCCTGGGCGGTTCCGAAGGGCCCGCGCTGGTGGTGGTCACCCGCGGTGCGGCAGGCCCCTGGGGCATCACCGCCGCCGGTGAAGCCGAGTTCCCTGCCCCCAAGGTTGATGTGGCAGACACCGTCGGTGCAGGGGATTCCTTCATGGCCGCGCTGATTTCCGGGCTGGTGGACCGGGGCCTGGACGGTGCCCAGAACCGGAAGGAGCTCCGTGAATTCCCGGCCGAATCGCTCCGTGACCTGTTGGCCCATGCCGCCTGGGCAGCCGCCGTAACGGTGTCCCGTCCCGGGGCCAACCCGCCCACCAGGGCCGAGCTCAACCAGTTCGAGCTCGAGAGCCTGGAACGCGAGGGCTTGGAACGCGAGGGCTTGGAACGCGACGGCTTGGAACGCGATGCCGCGGAGCTCGCCGAAGACAACCTGAGGAATGCCGACTCCACCAGCAACTGAAAGGCAGCACATGTCTTCCCACGACTCCCCGTCCCTGCGCGTCAGCAGCGGGTCCTTCCATGACGGCCAAACGCTGCCGCCCGCCCAGCGCAGCGGCAAGATGCGCGCCGGCGGCAAGGACGAGTCGCCGCAACTGAGCTGGAGCGGCGCGCCGGAGGGCACCAAGGGCTACGCGGTCACCATGTTCGATCCCGATGCCCCGGGCCGCGGCGGATTCTGGCACTGGGCAGTGCTGGACGTCCCCGCCGGCGTAACCTCGCTTCCCGCCGGAGCAGGGGCGGAGGGCGGCCGGTTCCTTCCCGCCGGTGCGGTGCAGCTGAAGAACGACGGCGGTTTCCACGGCTACCTGGGGGCCGCGGCGCCGCCGGGCCACGGGCCGCACCGCTACGTCGTCACGGTGTACGCCCTGGACGTGGAGCACCTCGGGCTGGACGCCGGTTTCAGCCCGGCCAAGCTCGAGCCGAAGCTGGCGCCGCACGTGCTGGCCCGCGGGACGATCACGGGCATCTTCGAACGCTGAGCCCGCCGAAGTCGCCGGAAACCTGCGGGATCGCCGGAAATTTCCGGCGATCGGGCACGGTTCCGGCGAATTCGCGGCTCAGGGCCCCACGTAGACTGGCACTATGCGGCTGGTAGCAAGTGACATTGACGGAACGATCCTCGGGCATGACGGCAAGATTAGTGACCGTACCATCCGCGCCTTCCACGCCTGCCGTGATGCCGGCGTCGAACTGGTATTCGTGACCGGACGGCCGCCCCGCTGGCTGCACCCCCTGGAGGACCAGCTGGGCCACTCCGGAACGGTGATCTGCTCCAACGGCGCCGTGGTGTGGGACCTTGAGGAAGGCCGCCTGGTCTCCGCCCGCACCCTTGCCTTGGACGCGGTCTTCGAAACGCGCCGCATCATCAAGCAGCTGCGGCCCTCCGCGCTGTTCGCCGCGGAAACGCTCACCGGATTCCACCTCGAACCGGGTTTCATCGAAAATGACTCCAGCGAACTGCTGTCCGAGTTCACCCCGGCTCCGCTGGCCAGCACGCTGACAGCGGACGACGCCGTGGTCAAGTTCCTCGCAATTGTCCGTCAAGGCACCGCCGACGAATTCCTCGCCGAGGTCTCACCCGCTGTCGCACACCTCGCGTCGGCCACTCACTCGGCGCCCACCGTGGCCATGCTGGAGCTGGCAGTGCCGGGCGTCAACAAGGCCGTGACCCTGGCCGAATACGCCGCCACCCTGGGGATCGCCGCCGCCGACGTGGTGGCATTCGGGGACATGCCCAACGATATCGAGATGCTGCGCTGGGCAGGCGACGGCTACGCGATGGCCAGCGGCCACCCGGAGGCCATCCGCGCCGCGGGGCAGCAGGCACCCCATTTCGACGACGACGGCGTGGCCCAGATCCTCGAAGCCAAACTCGCCGTACTTGGTGTCAAGCCCCTCTAGGCGGGCGTCAGGCAGTGGCTGAGTCCCAACCCTTCTTCGCGGCCGGAAGCCCTTCGGCACGGATTGCCATGGCACACCGCGGGTACTCGCCGGACGGACTGGAAAACTCGATGGCAGCCTTCCGCTCCGCCGTCGAACTTGGGTACCGGTATCTGGAAACGGATGTCCACACCACCGCCGACGGCGTGCTGCTGGTGTTCCATGACCCCTCGCTGGACCGTGTCACGGACGGGGCGGGACGCATCTCCCGGCTCCCGGCCGGGACGATTGCCCAGGCAAGGATCGGGGGAGTGGAGCCCATCCCGCTCTTCACGGAGCTGGTGTCAGCCTTCCCCGGCGTGCGGCTGAACCTCGACGTCAAGGACTGGAGCTCTGTTGCCAGCCTCGCCGCGGCCATTGAGCGGTACGGCGTCCACGACCAGGTACTGATTGCCAGCTTCTCCGATCGCCGGCGGCGGGCCGTAATCAGGCTACTGAGCCGGCCGGTTGCCGGGTCGGCGGGGATCGTATCCAACGCGCTCTTCACGGTGCTGGGGCCGGTGCTCCCGGCCCGGTTCATACGGCGGGCACTGCGGGGTGTGCATGCGCTTCAGGTGCCGGTCAGATACGGTGCCGTCCGGGTGGTGACTCCGGGCTTCGTCCGCCGGGCCCACCGGCACGGACTGCAGGTCCACGTGTGGACCATCAACGATCCCGCGGAAATGCGCCGGCTCCTTGACCTCGGCGTGGACGGAATCGTCACCGACCGCGCGGATCTCCTCAAGCAGGTGCTCCAGGAGCGGGGGCAGTGGGACTAGCGGGACTGGCCGCCGTGGTGTGATGCCCGCTGTGCGTCCAGTACCCGTGCGAACTCGTCCGCAGGGACCGGCCGCCCGAAGTAGTACCCCTGGGCGCTGACGCAGCCGATGCCGGCCAGGTGCTGTGCCTGTTCCGCGGTCTCCACGCCTTCCCAGACTGCCTCCAGGCCGCAGGCCCGGATGAGCTGGAGGATCGCGGCAATCAGGGCCGGCTGGGCCGGGTCAGTGCCGAGGTCCTTCAGCAGGGAGCGGTCCACCTTGACCTTGTCCACGGGCAGCCTGCGCAGATAGCTGATGGAGGAATAGCCCGTGCCGAAGTCATCGATTTCCAGCCCCACACCGAGCTTCCGCAGGCTGTTCAGGGAGTACCGGTCCAGTTCGTTGCCGCTGACGATGGCGCCCTCGGTCAGCTCGAGCACAAGCAGTTCCGGGTTGAGTTCCGCCCCGATGAGGGCATCACGGACCTCCTCGATGAACTCGAGGCGCTGAAGGTCCGTGGGCGAGATGTTGATCCGCATGGAGAAGTCGTCACCTGCGTAGGACGCTGCGCGCCAGTCCCGGAGCTGTCCGACGGCGGCGCGGAGCACCCAGCCGCCCAGCTCGGAAATGAGTCCGGCGTCCTCCGCGAGCGGAATGAATTCATCCGGCATCACCATGCCACGGGACGGGTGGTTCCAGCGGACCAAGGCCTCCGCGCCCTCGATCCTGCCCGTGGCGAGCTCAACCACGGGCTGGTAGTAAAGCACCAGCTGGGATTCCGTAATTGCCGTTCGCAGGTCCTCAATCAGCTGGCTTCGCAACTGGCGCGCGTGCAGCATGGCCGGTGCGAAGACCTTGAGCCTGTTGCGGCCGTCAGCTTTGGACGCGTACATCGCCACGTCGGCTTCCATCAGCAGCTGTTCCGCGCTCTGGCCGGCCCCGCCGATGCACAGCCCCATGCTGGCACCGCAGTGGACGGCGTCGTTCTCGAGCTCCACCTGGTCGTCCAGGGCCGCAAGGACGCGGTTGCCCACGCTCGCGGCCCGCGCCAGTGTGGTGGCCGGCATCAGCACGGCAAATTCATCGCCGCCCAGACGGGCCACGGTGTCCGTGTCGCGGACGGACTCTTTGATGCGCTCGCCGACTGCGGCCAGTACCTGGTCCCCGGCCGCGTGCCCGAGGGTGTCGTTGACGCCCTTGAAGGCGTCAAGGTCCAGCAGGAGGACGGCGGGGGGCAGGCCGCCCTGCTCCGTCTCCGTCAGGGCCTCGTTGAGGGCGCCGACCAGGGCCACCCGGTTCGACAGGCCCGTCAGGGAGTCGGTGAGCGCCATCTTCCGCATTTCCAGATGGGCTTCATTGAGGAGCCGGGTGCGCAGTTCCACCCGCTGTTCAAGCTCCTGGTACATGATCTGCAGATCCTCGGCGAGGAGGTTGGTGCCCATGATGACGGCATCCAGTTCGTCCCTGGCGGGGGATACTTCGATTCTGGAGTGGAGTTCGCCTGCGGCGAGGCGGACTATTCCGTCCAGCAGCTTGCCCAGGCGTGGATCACCGTCAGTGAACATAGGCATGTTCCTTCAACCAAGAGATCGCCTCGGCTTCGGATGTGAAATACCCGGCAGGCCGCGACGTGAAGCCGCCGCCGAGGATGAAATGGGCCAGGATCCGGTCCACCGGTGTCTGGCCGAGCAAAGCCCAGGCCGCCACAGTGGTGAGGCTGCCGAAAACAGCCCTGGCCGCCCTGCTGACGGACGCCACATCCGTCACGTCCATGAGTACAGCCACCATGGAACCGGCCGGCGGGACCTGGAGTTTCGCGGCCAGCAAGCGGGCTGAGGGCTCATCCAGGTGTTCGTCCCGGGGGAGCACGATCTTGATGATTTGATCGTGCACCAATCCAAGCGGCTGAGACATTCTTCCCCCGACTAAGTGAGAGGAGGCTTTTGGCCCCTCTAGCACCACCAGGACTTCGATGATGCCGTGTGACTAAAAATACACTGTCAACCCGCGTCCGGAGTCCCCTAGCTGACGCCGGCCGCAAATCCCCGAACCTGGGCGCTCCGTTCCGAGGCCGCCGCCTCGTCAAAGAGCGCCGCCGCGTCCTCCAGCCGCTGCAGGCCCTCGCCGTTTTCGCCGTTGGCAAGCAGGGCCTTTCCCAGGAGGAATGAGGCCTCGCCGGCGGTTTGGGTGGCCAAAATACCGGATTCGGTGCAGAGCGGCCTGAGCATGTTGATTGCCGTGGCCATGTCGCCCGTAAGGAAGTGCCAGTGCGCCCGGGCAAACGACATTTCCAGCAGGTCCCGGTCGCTGCCGCCCACCACCTCGGTAGCCAGTTCGGCCCGCTCGATGCACCGGAGCGTGGCTGGTTCGGTGAGCTCCGCCTCCAGCCGCATCACCGCTGAGGCGCGGTTGAACCTCGCCCAGAGGTCCACGTCCTTCGACGGCGAGAGGCTGTCGGCAGCCATGTCGTGGTAGCGGCCGCCCTCCGCGAGCCTGCCGCTGAGGAACGCGACGTTGCCGATCACCCAGTAGGCTTTGCCGGCGGTGTCCTCGTCCACGAGGTCCGTCAGCAGGCCCTCAAGCAATAGGCACTGGTCCCACGCTTCATCGAGCCTGCGGCTTTCGGCGAGGGCGGCAATGAGGGCCCTTTGGGCTTCCACGTGGAGGTAGACGTATTCGGCGTTGCCGGCCACGAGGTTCGCGGCGGTGGCCGCTGCCGAGACAGCATCCGGGAGCCTCCCGAGGCCCTGCTGCGCGACCGCCAGCAGCGTGTAGGCGCGGGCGGCCAGCAAGGGATGGTCCGAGGAAAGGGGGGACTCGGCAAGGGACTTGGCGACTTCCAGGCACTCGGCGATCGATCCTTCGTCGCGGAGGCACTCGGCTTTGAGGTAGATCATATTCCACCAGCCGGAATGGTCTCCGGTTTCGAGGGCCAGCGCCGCAGCTGCGGCGGCCTGGGCTTTTGCGCCGGCGTAATCGCGATTTCTTGCGCTTTCGCGTGCCTGCAGCTCGGCCACTACGTAAGGAGTCAATTTCCGGGGAGTCGGCATTTTCCAATTATCCACCTGTGTGGCCTCTCGGACAGCCTGGAAGCCTACTATTCTCTTCGTATTACTTCGCTTTAATATTGATGATTTGACCGTATAATGACGCACGTAATGCAAGTTCAAGCCCAATTGATTGAAAGGACCAACGGATGAAGAAGATTGCCGCAACATTCTTGCTCACCGGCGTTCTGGCTGTTGCAGGATTCGCCGCACCCGCCAACGCCGCTCCGAAGTCGGACACAACTGTCAGCACCTCCAGCAAGACCGTGACTACCCAGTCCTCCATCGGTTGGTGGCCTAACTAGTTCGGCGAGCACGCTGCCCCTGGATTTCACATCCGGGGGCAGTTCCTTTTAAGGGCCGGAAATAGGCAGCTGAACGGTGATCGTGGTGCCAGCGCCGAGTTCGGAAGTAACCGCCAAATACCCCCGATGCGCCTTTACGATGTCGTAAGCAATGGCGAGTCCCAGCCCGCTGCCGGGGACGGCAGTGGACGTAGCGTTGGATGCCCGGAAAAAGCGCGTAAAAAGATGCGGGATTTCTTCGTTCGGGATTCCCACACCCGTGTCGCGTACATGGACATTTACGCCGGGTTCTCCATCCGTCATTGGCTCAACGCGGCAGCTGACAACAATCCGGCCGCCGCTTGGCGTGAATTTGATGGCATTTGAAACCAGGTTCGTAAAAACCTGCTCCAGTTGAACTTCATCGGCGATGATCGCGGGGTCGCCGTCGTCGAGCTCCAGCGAGATGGAGACGTCCCCCAGCTCCGCCAGCGGACGCAGCGCCACCGTCACGATCTGGAGGGTGTGCCCCAGCTGGACAGGCGCCAGATGAAGGTTGGCGCCCTCGTAATCCTGCCGGGAAACAGTGAGCATGTCCTCGATCAGCCGGCGGAGCCGCTCGGAGTTCCGGACGATGATGTCCAGCATCCGGTCCACTTCAGGGGGCACCGGCCCACCCACGCCGTCCTGGATCATGTCCAGGTAGGCGGAGATGGAGGTCAGTGGCGTCCGCAGTTCATGGTTGACGGTGGCCAGGAAATCGGTCTTCGCCTGGTCAAGCTGGCGTAACTGCTTGACCACCTGCTGCTGGGCACTCATCAGGTGGCTCTGGATGAGTCCGTAGGCAACGTTGCCGGCGACGTGCTGTATCAGGGAGATCTCGGTGCGCGTCCACACACGGGGTTCGTCGAGTTGCGCAATCCAGATGGCGCCGAGCGACGATTTTCCTTCGCCCACGGGAACGAACGCGGAGGCCCACGGGCGCATGTGTTCGGTCCACGCCGCCAGGCCCTGGTCCTCGGGGGACCACTCATGGATGTGGTGGTCGTCCACAGCGAGCACCTCGGCCTCCGACCAGAGCCGGTCCGCGACGCGGTGGGCAGAGGATTCATGGATTCCCAGCCCATCCACGATCGGGGCCAGGCCGGGACGGTGCCACTGCGCAGCTATCCGGGGCACACGGTCGTCGTCGAACGTCGTGAACAGAACACGGTCGGCGCCGAACGTCTCCCCGAATCCCTTCACCAGGAGGTCCGAAATTACGTGCGGATCTTGCGTCGCCCGCACGGCGGAGGACACTTTCCGGAGTTTTTCGCGCAGCCGTTCGGCACTCTCCCGCGCCTCGGAGCGCAGCGCGGCACGGCTGATCAGGACATCCGCCCGGTGGACGAGTTCGGCCGGTGCAGCCGGCTTCGCAATGTAGTCCGCCATCCCCAGCGTCCGGACGCTTTCAGCCTCGGTTTCGTCGTTCAGGTCGATCAAAAGAAGCAGCGGGGCAGCCACGGGAAGGCCCGCAAAGGAATGATCCGCGACGACGATGCTGGGGTGCTGCCGTTCCAGCAGCCCGGCAAGACTTTCCTGGCTGGAGGCCCTGGCGACCTCGAAGCCCGCAGCGGACAGGACGTCCGCCGTAGCGGACAGGCGCCCGCTATCCGGGTCCGCCACGATTGCCGTGCGTGGTACGAGTGATTTCTCCGCCGCCAGTATTACCACACTGCCCCCTTCGGTCCCGGTTGAGTACATTGTAGGGTGACATCAGTCGCACGCATCCCATGCGGGCGAACCCTGGCGGGAGGAAGGGTGAATATGTCCGGATATCGCGAGGAAGGCGCAGAGGCGGGTTTGACGCTGGGAGCCGATGGAATGCTCCGGCTGAAGTGGCCCAGGGGCGCGGTGATAACGACGACGGATGCGGAGCGCGCCATGCTCCGGGTGAACCAGTTGTGCGGCGAGGACAGGCATCCCATGCTGGTGGACATGGCCACCACAGCGGAGGTGACCCGCGGGGCCCGCGCCGTGTTCGGCCGCCCGTGCCAGGCGTCCCGGATCGCATTGCTGGGGTCCTCGCCGGTTGACCGGGTGCTGGCCAATTTTTTCCTGGGCATCAACGCCGTGCCGTGCCCCACCAAGTTCTTCACCTCCGAGCGGGACGCCATCGAGTGGCTCTCCTTGACCTGATTCCCCAGGTGGATTACGTCGCCGGCGCCTGATTTTCCTGGCGACAACGCCTGTGCACCTATATTGGTGCCATGCTGTCCGCCCTAAAGAAATATCTGATGATTCCCAAGCTCGTGCGGTTGTCCGCGGGGGCGCCCCGGGATCACCATGCCGCCTGGGATTTGTTTTGGTCCAACGTCAAGGCCACCGGTGCCGCGGGCGATGTACTTTGGGACGCCGGCACTGACCACGAAATGCTGGGCTACGTGGACATGCTGCGCCTCCACCTGGACAGAAACCTGCCTGTGGTGGACATCGGCTGCGGCAACGGCAGCTTCACCCGCCGGCTTGCCGGGCACTTCCCGCACGCCATGGGTATCGACGTCTCCGCCCATGCCGTCCGGCGTGCCCGTGCCGAGTCGGTGGGACTGCCGAACGTCTCCTACGCTGTCCGAGACATGACGGCGCCCGGCTCCGGAACCGGCCTGGGTGAGGAGCTGCACGTTCTCGGCGCGGACGGCGGGGCTAATGTCTTCATCCGCGGCGTCCTCCACGTCCTGCGCGAACGCGACCGGTTCGCCTTGGCGGAAAACGTTCGTGCCATCACGGGAACCCGGGGCCGGGTGTTCCTGGCCGAAACAGATTTCCAGGGGAACGCCGTCGACTATGTGTCGCATCTTGGCGCCACGCTCCGGTCCATTCCCGCGCCGCTCGAAGGCGCCATCCGCGGGTTGCCGATGCCCGGGCACTTTGGCCCGAAGGAGCGGAGCCTGGCCTTCCCGGCCGACCGCTGGGAACTGATCGAGGACGGTCCCACCACGATCGAGACGGTGCCCTTGTCCAGTCCCACGCGGGCGGACCTCATCCCCGGCTATTTTGCGGTCCTGAAGGCCCCGGGCTAAGGAGCGCGCGCCCGGGGCCCCGCCGGTGAGTGCTAGCCGCGGCCCATGCTCGTCGAAGGGTCGCCGTCCGCTTCGGAGGGATCGGCCCGAAGGTCTCCGGGATCCGGGGCAGGAAGGCCCCCGGGACCCGGCACGTCCTGCTGGGCGCCAGCGGTTGTGCCCAGGTCCGGACTTTCACCGGGTTCCGGGTTATCGCCCGGAGGGGTCCCGCGCGGGTCATCAAGCGGCGGCACGTCGTCCGGGTATGCCGGCGGCGTACCCGGCGGGATTTCCGTCGGATCTACCGGGTCCGTGGCGTTGGAACCCTCGCTGATGGAAGAATGAATCCGGATCTCCTCATTAGGATCCCCGGGGTCCGGCGCATGGCCGTCGTCGGTCCTCTCGGCGGTGCCCGCCTGACCGCGGTGCCCCTCAGGTCCCGAGTTCCATCATCAGGGCCGGCAGCTCCTCGGCGAGTTCCCGGGCCAAGTACCCGAGACTCCCCAGGCGGCTCGCCAGCCGGTCACCGGCGGCGGCATGGAGGTGGGTGCCCCAGCAGGTGGCCTGCGCATCCGTGGTGCCCCTGGCGCGCAGTCCTGCGATGGCGCCGGCCAGGATGTCCCCGCTGCCGGACGTACCCAGGCCGCCGTAACCGGTGGTGATTTCCCAGAGGCCGCCGTTCGCCCGGCCGCCCCCGCCCTTCGGGTTGTCCGTGGTGTACCCGGCCGGGGCGGCGATGACACCCTGGCAACTCACCACCGCACCGTAACGCCCGGCTATTTCCGAGACGTCCTGGTGCAGGTCGCTGACGTCCCGCCCCAACAGGACTTCGGACTCGGTGATGTTCGGCGTCAGGATGAGCCGCCCTGCCCACGCGCCGAGCTCGTCCAGGAGCTCCGGAAGGCAACCCAAAGCGTAGGCATCGAGGACAACAGCCGGCCTGTCGCCGGAGGCGCCGCTGCCGGCCCTTCCCCCTTCGCCTCTTCCCCCTCCGTCCCTTCGCTTGCCGTCTCCGGCGGCGTTCCCGGAATCCAGTTTCAGCAGCTCCCTGAGGAGGGACTCGGCTTCGTCCATGTCGTCAAGGCCCGGTCCCACCAGGACTGCCGTTGCCTGCTCCAGTTCCTCAGCCAGAGTGGTTACCCCGGTGCCCCGGACAGCGCCGCCGTCCGTTTCAGCGAGGCCCACCACGCCCGCTTCCGGCAGCGCTACCGCAACCTGCACCGCCGTCGAGCCCGCCACTGCAAGCGTCAGGCGGCCCGCCCCCGCACGCAGCGCCGCCGTGCCGGCCAGGAGTGCGGCGCCCGGCGTCTTCCGGGCGCCCCCGATCACCAGCACCGATCCCCGGTCGTCCTTGCCGGCCCCGCCGCTTGGAAGGGGCCAGTCCCGCAGGAGGGTGGGGGTGACGGGGATGGCCGCGTCGGCCCTACCTCGGGTGGACATTGGCGTCTCCCGCATGTTCAGTCACCGGAACGCCCTCGCTCACCAGATGGTCGGCCATGTTGAAGCTCTCCAGAATCCATGGCCCTGCTCCGTCCGGCCGGACCAACCGCGTGAGCGAGGCGTTGAGGACGGTGGACGTGGCGGCAATATCCAGGATTTCCGGTTCGGTGAGCCCTTCGAGGATGTAGCGGAAGAGCAGGATCAGGGCGTCGTGGCACACCAACACGACGCGCCCTGCGCCCGGTTGCCTTTCGAGGTCGGCCAGCAGGGAGCGAAGCCGAAGCACGACGTCGGCCCAGGACTCACCGCCAGGCGGGCGGTAGTAGAACTTCCCCAGCCACCGCCGTCGCGCTGCTTCCTCCGGAAGCCGGGCTTCCACGCCCGCGGAGGTCAGCATGTCCAGGATGCCCAGTTCCCTGTCCCGGAGCCGTTCGTCGATGAGGATGAATGCGGGCCAGCCTCCGGTTTGCACGGCGAGCTCGGCCGTCTGGCGGGCGCGGACGTACGGCGAGGACCATACTGCCGCGGCACGCTGCTCCTCGGGAAAATCAGCGAACAGCCGGCCCAGGGCCAGGGCCTGCTCGCGCCCGGTAGCGGAAAGCTCCACATCGGCATCCCGGGCAGGGACCTCGATGACGTGTGCCCCGGCCTGTCTGGCGAGGGTAGCGGCCACGTTGCCCTGGCTCTCGCCATGGCGCACCAGCAGAAGCTCGGTCAATCCCGTACTCACAGGACTTCGGTCATCGGATTGCGTCATTGCTACCCCCTTGGTCCGGGTTCGTTCCCCGCGCGTTCTTTCGCGCACTCGCTGACTGCCGATCGCTCGGGAAGGCCCACGTTACTACTGCCCCGGCGTCCTTGTCGCGGCAATCAGGGAAGGCTAGGCTGGCCACCCACCAGCATGCACGTCTCCCCATTTCCCCGACGAACGGACGAAGTCATGAGCAGCTATCACCCGGAAAGCGACCCCTCGAATCCGGACAGGCCCGGCGCGGACGAGACGGAAGAAAAAGAGCGAACGTCCAAGGATCCTGCAGCCACCGCGAATCCTGACCCGTTGGAAGGCAACGTCACCGGGTTGGAGCCCGGCGGCGGTGTTCCGCCCGGCGAAACGCCTCCGGCAGAAGATTCGATGAGCGGGGATCAGGGCCACGAGGAGTAGCTGAATCGCCGTCGGGAAGGGCTATCCTCGACGGATGAAGGGTGCCGTAGCCACAGTCGTCGAGGCCGGAGGCCTCCGTGGACGAATGTATGCCTCGCGTGCCGGCGCAACTGTCCAGCCGGAAGCCCTTGCAGAGATGCCTACGATTGTCCTCATCCATGGGATTGGCGTCTCCCACCGGTACCTTGTCCGGCTGCACCAGGTCCTGGCCAGGACCGCGGATACGGTTTCACTCGACCTGCCGGGTTTTGGAGCCACGCCGCATCCCGAGCGCCAGCTCACTGTGGCCGACTATGCCGCGTTTATCCATGGCGTACTGGACCGGACCGGGGTGGGGCCGCGTGTCCTGGTTGGGCATTCCATGGGGGCGCAATTCGCCCTGGAAGCAGCTCTTCAGCGACCGGACCAGGTGCCGCACGTGGTGCTGATGGGGCCGGTCGTGGACGTCCGGCACCGGACAGTGCTCCGCCAGATGCTTGCGCTGACCAGGGACGCACTGCTGTATGAAACGCCGCGGTCCAACGCGGTGGTGTTCAGCGACTACCTGCGCTGCGGCCCGCGCTGGTACCTCAAGCAGTTGCGGGTCATGATGAGTTACCGGACCGAGGACCGGATCCGCAGCCTGAACACTCCGGTGATGATCCTCCGCGGCGCTTCGGACCCTATCGCATCAGGCGAGTGGTGCCGGATCCTTGCCCGCAGGGCACCGGCAGGCAAGCTGGTGGAGGTCCCGGGCTGCGGGCACGTGGTCCAGTACACCGGAACATCGCAGGTGGCCGACGCAATCTGCGCTTTCACGGGGCTGCCCGGTTCCGGTACCGCGCAGCAGGCCCTGAACCGTCACTAGCCGGGGGCCTGTGCGTGCAGCTTCGCCACCGGCCCGCCAAGTAGGCAAACGCTTTCCGGAGGATGCTGGCAGGATGGACCCATGCGCATTCTTATCGCTCCGGACAAGTTCAAAGGGTCACTGACCGCGGCCCAGGCCGCAAGCGCCATCGCAGAGGGGGCGCTGCGCGTCTATCCCGACGCCGTCGCCACCCAGTTTCCCGTGGCCGACGGCGGGGAAGGCACCCTCGAAGCCGCCGTTGCCGCCGGATACGAGGAGCGCCTGAACGCCGTCGTCGGCCCCATCCTGGCCCCGATCGGTGCAGCCTGGGCCATTCGCAAGGATGCCTTCGGCGGCGCAACCGCCGTCATTGAAACTGCCCAGGCCTCCGGTCTGGCGCACATGGAACCGACACCCGCTAACGCGCTGCGTGCCCACAGTTACGGCTGCGGCCAGCTGATCGCCGCCGCGCTGGACGCCGGGGCTACGGAGATCGTGCTGGGCGTCGGCGGTTCTGCGATGACCGACGGCGGCAGCGGCGCGTTGCGCGCACTGGGCCTGAAGCCTTTGGACGCGGCCGGAAACGTGGTTCCCCTGGGCGGTGGCTCCCTGGCGGAGGTTGTCCGCGTCGACGTTTCAGGTGTCGATCCGCGGCTCGCCGCGGCAAAGATCCGGATCGCCGTGGACGTTCAGAACCCGCTGTTCGGCAACGACGGTGCGGCGCACGTCTTTGGCCCCCAGAAAGGGGCTGATGCGGACGCCGCGGAACTTCTGGATGCGGGTCTCCGCAACTGGGCCTCCGTGCTCCGACAGGCCACGGGACGCGACGTAAACGTTCCCGGAGCCGGCGCGGCCGGCGGGTTCCCGGCGTCGTTCCTTGCTTTCAGCGGCGCCACGCTGGAAGGCGGTTTTGCCTTGGTGGCGGACCTTACGGGTCTGGCCGGTCAGTTGGCCGAGGCTGATCTGGTGATCACGGGCGAGGGTTCCATGGATTCGCAGTCGCTGACGGGGAAAGCCCCGATTGCCCTTGCGGATGCGGCACGCGAACGGGGCATCCCGGTGATTGTGGTGGCGGGGCGGATCCTGGTCACCGCGGAGGACCTCGCCAGGCACGGAGTGGTGGCCGCGGCGCAGCTGCTGGACGTCGCAGCCAGCCCCGAGGACGCCATCGCCAATGCCGCCAAGTACCTCGCCCGGGCTACCAGTCAGGTCCTCGAAGGCGCCTGACGGTGCGAGGCCGCTAAGCCCCGGTCTCGTAGTGCGGTTCAGCCACGGGCTTGGACTCGGGCGAACCCCGTTCGCGCAGATAGACGGACGCGCCAACCAGGACGGCAACGGCCAGGAATTCGCTCTGCCAGTTCTGGAACGACTCGAACCAGAAGCGGCTCGTGGCAAGGTAGCCGAGGAGCGTCACGCCCGGCTGTCCATGGCTTTGCTGCTCCTGGCTGTATTCCTCGCTGCCCCCGACGGCATGGAGGGTGAAGGATGCGAGGAACAGCAGCAGGAACATGATCGACAGTGAGTGTTCGTACAACTTGAGCACCACACCTCCGCGGCGCACCGGCCAGGGCGTGGCGGCCTTCACCGTTGCATCCCGCGGATCCTGGTCCTGCGGCGCGGTGCGGCCCATCGGTTTAGATTCCGAGGAGCCCTTCTGGAAGAGGAAGACCGTCAGGATGACATACATGCCCATCTGCAGGAATTCCGATTCCCAGTTCTCGAAGGTCGCTTCCAGGAATGCGCCGGTGGCGAGGTAGCCCGCAATTCCCACCGCCGGCTGTCCGTGCGCAAGCTGGTCTTCGCTGTAGTCGCTGGCCCCGCTGACGATCATGCCGCCGAAAAACAGTGCGAACAATCCGATGTTGGCCAGCATCAGCCCGTGTTCCTTAACCCACTTCTTCATGGCGCCTCCCGGAGAGTTTGATTGAATTCTGGCGCAGGCCCGCCACGGTCATTCTGGCTAGACCTTCGATGCCCGTTTGAGGAGCCAGTTCGGCACGAGAACAAGCAGCAGGACCATGGCGGCGAGCAGCCCTCCGCCCGCGAGGAATCCGGCATCCCGCCCGGCGGTCACATCGAACACGAGTGACGCCGTTCCTGCGCTGAGGAGTGCGACGCCGGCCAGCGCCACTTTTGCTATCCGGTCCGCACTCGAAACGAGCGTCTTCTTGAGCTGCTTCCGGAAGAGCCTGCGGTGCACGCTGACCGGGAGGAGGATGACGGCGGTGGTCAGTGCGGCAAGGATCACGTTGGTCAGGTAGAGCCCCACCTGGTAATCGTCCAGTGTCTTGAACCGCTCCTGGAAAGGAATGGTCAGGAGGAAGCCGGCGAGGATCTGCACCCCTGTCTGCAGTACCCGGAGTTCCTGGATCAGCTCTCCCCAGTTGCGGTCCATCTGTTGATTGACGGATTCGTTCCTGCCGTCGCCAACCACCGCGTCGCGTTCTGACATGGGCTCACCTCCGGGCCTGGCACGCCGCTGCGCGCAACTAACTCTCAACCTAGGCTTGAAGCCTTCGTCAGGCAATACTCCGCCTGCAGGGCAATACTAAGTTTGCTGACTAATTTGTCCAAAACGGTGGACTTGCCCTGTTTGCTGGGATAGTTTCGAAGGGCCGGTCACGGACCGGAACCAGCACGAAACCGAGACGCTAGCGAGGTGGACTATGACGGACAACAAGCAGGACCACCAGCCGCGGGACCCCCGGACGGGTTACCATTCAGGCCCTTTCCCGGAGCAGGTGCAGGAGCAGCCGGGACTCACGGCGCCCATGGAACCCCAGCCGGACCACGGTGAGGAAAGCTACTCCGGAAGCAACGCGCTCGCAGGCAAGGCGGCGCTGATAACCGGCGGCGACTCCGGCATCGGCAAGGCCGTGGCCATCGCCTTCGCCCGTGAAGGCGCCGACGTCGCCATCTCCTACCTCCCCGAAGAGGAAGCCGACGCGCAGGACACTGCCGCATGGATCCGCAAAGCCGGACAGCGCCCGTTGCTGCTGCCCGGGGACGGCCGCTCTGAGGAGTTCAGCACCAAGATCGTGGAGGACACGCTGCAGGAGTTCGGCCGGCTGGACGTTGTGGTGCTCAATGCGGCCTATCAGAAGAACCGGGACAGCTTCGAGACGCTTCCCACCGAGGAATTCGACCGGGTTTTCAAGACCAACCTCTACTCCCTGCTGTGGACGGCCAGGGCCGCCGTGCCGCATCTGAAGGCGGGCGCTTCCATTATCACCACCGCGTCCATCCAGGCTTTCAACCCGTCGCCGGGACTCATCGACTACGCCATGACCAAGGGCGCCCAGGTTGCCTTCACCAAGGCCTTGGCCCAGGAACTGGGACCCAAGGGCATCCGGGTCAACGCGGTTGCCCCCGGCCCCATCTGGACGCCGCTGATCCCCGCCACGGAATGGCCGGAGAAGCTGCCGAAGTTCGGTCAGGACACCCCGTTGGGACGAGCGGGACAGCCCGCTGAGCTCGCGGCGGCCTACGTCCTGCTCGCCTCGGACCACGGCTCCTACATTTCCGGGGCGGTGCTTCCGGTGACAGGCGGTAAAGGCCTCTGACACGTTGCGCTCCGGGGTAACCCGGCACCAGGCGCTACTGACTTTCCATTCAGACCCGACCAGCCAGGAGGAATGAGATGACCAACGACAGCCAGGGAACCCCCATCGAAGAGGAAGGCGGTTACGGCACGCCAACAGTCGAGCAGGAAACGGGCGGCGCGGACACTAAGAAGTTCGCCCAGCCCCGCGAGGAAGAGGCGTTCGACGCGGCTGGCCTGAGCCAGGACAGCCCGGACGGAGAATCCTATCCGGCCGGAGCGCCGGACCTCAGCCAGTTCGGCGCCGAGGACCAGGACAGTGCAGGCGAACCCGGAGCAGGACGCTTCGGAGGTACGGAGGATCAATTGAAGGCAGAGAACGAAAGCACCGACCCCGGCTTCGAGGACAGTGCGGAAGCAGATGCGGGCGACGCGGCAGTGCCCTCCGCGGAAGCGGAAATGGACGAGTCCAACACCGAGGATCCGGACGCGGGACGTCCGTTCTCTTCGGAACCCAGCCAGGACGCGGCAGGAATCCCGGACGGCAGCGGCACTGATCTGCCGGACAGCAAGGCCCCCAAGGACCGCGACGACGACACGTTCGACGCCGGCTAAACGGCCGCCGTCGTCCGCCCGTCCAAAGGGCGGCCCCGCGACGCTGCTGCACCCGACGCTGCTGCACCCGACGCTGCTGCGGCGCCGCCGTCGTGGGGCACTATGGCCGAGGTGTGCCGCGGAAACGGGTTCAGCACGCGGCGTGTCCGTGTCGAAGTGCCCCGGGTTGGCCGCGGGTCGTCACTGTTCCGGCGGATGTTCCTACGGGCGCTTTTTCGGTGCCCGCTTGGCAGCGGCGTTCATGGCGGCCTTGACGGCAGGCGGCAGCCCGGCCTGCTCGGTCTCCGGTTCAGCAACGCTGCCGCGGGCCTTCGCGATCGCCTTCATGCCGTGGTAGATCACCAGTGCGGCGGCGGATCCCAGGGCGATGCCGGTGAACGTTAGTTCTCCGATGGTCCAGGTGTAGTCGGCGACGCCGATGATCAGGGCCACCGCAGCCGTGGTCAGGTTGACGGGGTTGGAGAAGTTGACCTTGTTCTGGACCCAGATCTTCACGCCCAGGATGCCGATCATGCCGTAGAGCATGGTGGCGGCACCGCCCAGCACCCCTGCGGGAACCGTGGCTATCAGTTCGCCGAACTTCGGGGAGAAGCTCAGGATGATCGCGAAGACGCCGGCCACCCAGTAGGCCGCCGTCGAGTACACCTTGGTGGCCGCCATGACGCCAATGTTTTCGGCATAGGTGGTGGTACCCGAACCGCCGCCGAAGCCGGCCAGCACGGTGGCGGCGCCGTCGGCCATCAGGGCCCGGCCGGAGACGCCGTCGAGGTTTTGGCCGGTCATGGCGGACACGGATTTCACGTGGCCGATGTTCTCGGCAACCAGCACCAGCACCACGGGAACGAAGAGGCCAACCACGCCGAGGTGGAACTCCGGGGTCTGGAAGTGCGGCAGGCCCACCCACGCGGCCGCGTCCATCTTCGCGTAATCCACCTCACCGCGGACCATGGCCACGAGGTAGCCCACCACCACGCCCACCAGAATGCTCAAACGGCCCAGGATGCCCTTGAACAGCACGCTGACCAGGATGATGGTGGCCAGGGTGATCACCGCAGTGACGGGAGCTGCATCGAAGTTGTTCCTTGCGGCCGGCGCCAGGTTCAGCCCGATCAGCGCCACGATGGCACCGGTGACGATGGGTGGCATGAGCCGGTTGATCCAGCCGGCTCCGAACTTCTGCACCACGGCGCCGATGATGGCCAGCCCGACGCCGGCGAGCACCACTCCGCCTAGGGCGCCGGGAATCCCGAACTGCTGTTGGGACGCCATGATCGGGGCTATGAACGCAAAACTTGAGCCGAGGTAGCTGGGCACCCTGCCCTGCGTAATGACCAGGAACAGCAGGGTTCCGATGCCCGAGAAGAACAGCGTGGTGGCCGGCGGCATGCCGGTGATGATGGGCACCAGGAACGTGGCACCGAACATGGCCACCACGTGCTGCATTCCCACTCCGATGGTCAATGGCCAGGTGAGCCGTTCGCCGGGGGCCACCACCTCGCCGGGGCGAACCGACTTTCCGTTGCCGTGGAGCTTCCATTTGGTGCCGAGCATGCTCATGGCCGGGAGCCTTTCAAGAGAAGGTATCGCGGGAGGGGGAAGGAATCTTCCGGAGCAACATTACCGCGCAGGACGCCTCGGACACCGCTGTGCCGAGGGTCACGCGCAGTCACGGGAAGAGGAAAGCTTCGCTTGAAGTTGCAACTATGGATAGCAGAACCGCCGGCCACCCCGGGTGGGCGGGTCCAGCGAAAGGTATGCAGATGACAATCGCACATGAAGAAGCAGTGATCGATGCGGCCGCAGTGGACGCGATTTTCGCCGAAGCCCGTACGGCCAACGCCTTTACCGGCGAGGTCACGGACGAGCAGGCCCGCGCCATTTACGAACTCACCAAGTTCGGCCCCACGGCCTTCAACTCCCAGCCCCTGCGCGTGACCTACATCCGCTCCGAACAGGCGCGCGGCCAGCTCGTGGAGACCCTCTCGGCGGGCAACCGGGCCAAGACCGCGTCCGCCCCGCTGGTTGCCGTGCTCAGCTACGACACCGCCTGGCAGGAGCAGTGGGACAACTTCCTGCCCGGCTACAACGCACCCAAGGCCATGTACGATTCCGCACCGGAGCTCGCGGCAAGCACAGGCAACAACAACGCCCACCTGCAGGCCGGCTACTTCATCCTGGCCGTCCGTTCGCTCGGTTTCGCGGCCGGCCCCATGACGGGTGCTGATTTCTCCGCCATCGATGCGGCGTTCTTCCCGGCGGGGGACCAGAAGAGCTTCCTGGTGGTGAACATCGGCCAGCCCGGCCCTGACGCCTGGGGCGAAGCAAAGCCGAAGTTCGCCTACGACGACGTGGTCCGCACCGTCTAGTCATCGGTCTAGTACCCGTCCAGTAGCCCGCACGGTTACACAGAGAGGCCCCCGGCACGATGGGGGACACGCCGGAGGCACTCTGGGCAACATTTCTGCAGGTATCTGCACGGCATGTGTCCGGGGCCACTTCTCATTTTAGTCGAAATTGCCACTCTGGCTACTGTGCCCGGCCGCCCCGCGCGGACGGGCACAGTGGCACACTGGCCCTATGCGGAACCTGATTCTGGTGGCTTTTATCGAGCCCGTCACCGACGGGCTGGTGTTCCCCCGCGACGACTGGCCCCTCCACATCACGCTGGTGAGGTTCGACGTGGACGCGGAGTCCGGCGAGGGAGTTAAGACCGACGGCGGCGGGCAGGGCGCCGGACTCGCCGAACGGATTGCCGGACTCATCGACCTGCCCGTGCGGGCGGCCCTCGGCACCAGGCTCACCATGGGTGACGACGCCGGCTTCGGCCGGCAGGAGTCCGTCCCGGTCAGCCTGGTCGAGCCCAGCCGGTCCTTGCAGGCACTTCACGAGTCACTCGTGGGAACCGTTATGGAGCTGCCGGGCCGGGTGCCCACGCCGCACCACATCCTGGACAACTACCGTCCCCATGTGTCCCATCACGGTGACAAGCGTCCCCAACCGGGCGACGTCGTCGTACTGGACCGCGTCGCCCTGGTGGATATGGCGCCGGACGGAAACCATTCCGTCCGGCGCATCCTCCGTCTGTGGGAACTTACGAAATAACCCCGTCCACCAGGGCCTTGGCTTCTGCCTGGACCTGCTTGAGGTGGTCGGCGCCCTTGAACGACTCGGCGTAGATCTTGTAGACGTCCTCGGTGCCGGAAGGGCGGGCAGCGAACCAGGCGTTCTCGGTGACCACCTTCAGGCCGCCGATGGAGGCGCCGTTGCCCGGAGCCTCGGTGAGCTTGGCCGTGATGGTTTCCCCGGCGAGCTCAGTGGCCGTCACGTCGGACGGTGAAAGCTTGCCAAGCGCCGCTTTCTGCTCGCGCGTGGCTGCGGCGTCGATGCGGGCGTAGACGGGGTCGCCGAACTGATCCGTGAGGCCCTTGTACAGCTGCGACGGCGATTTGCCAGTGACGGCGGTGATTTCCGATGCCAGAAGTGCCAGCAGGATGCCGTCCTTGTCGGTGGTCCAGACGCTGCCGTCCATCTTGTTGAACGAAGCGCCGGCGGATTCCTCGCCGCCGAATGCGCCCTCCCCGGACAGCAGTCCGGGGACAAACCATTTGAAGCCCACGGGGACCTCCACCAGTTTGCGGCCCAGGCTTTCGGCCACCCGGTCGATGATCGAGGAGGAAACGAGCGTCTTGCCGATCACGGACTGCGGGTTCCAGCCGGTGCGGTGGCGGTAGAGGTAGTCGATGGCCACGGCGAGGTAGTGGTTCGGGTTCATCAGCCCGCCGTCCGGGGTGACGATGCCGTGGCGGTCGGCGTCAGCGTCGTTGCCCGTGGCGACGTCGTAGGCTGCGGACCCGTCCGCACTAACAGACATCCGGTTGATCAGCGAGGCCATGGCTGACGGTGAGGAGCAGTCCATCCGGATTTTCTCGTCCCAGTCCAGCGTCATAAAGGCCCACTGCGGGTCAACGGTGGGGTTGACCACGGTGAGGTTCAGGTGGTGCCGTTCGCCGATCTCGCCCCAGTAGTCAACGGACGCGCCGCCCATGGGGTCGGCGCCGATCCGGACGCCGGCTTCACGGATGGCGTTCAGGTCCAGCACCGACGGGAGGTCGTCCACGTAGCTGCTGAGGAAGTCGAATTTGCCGGTGGTGTCCGCGGCCAGGGCGTCCGCCACAGGGATGCGCTTGACGCCGCGGAGCCCGTTCTCGAGGAGCTCGTTGGCGCGGTTGGCGATCCATCCGGTGGCATCGGTGTCTGCGGGTCCGCCGTGCGGCGGGTTGTACTTGAAGCCGCCGTCGCCGGGCGGATTGTGGCTGGGCGTGACCACAATGCCGTCAGCCTGCGGGGCGCCGGCCGGGGCATTGTTGTTGTGCGTGAGGATGGCGTGGCTTAGGGCCGGAGTGGGTGTGTAACCGTGGCGGGCGTCGATGAGGACGTTCACGCCGTTGGCTGCCAGCACCTCCAGTGCGGAGTTCTGCGCCGGTTCGCTGAGGGCATGCGTATCCTTGGCCATGTACAGCGGGCCGGTGATGCCCTGGCCGGCACGGTATTCCACGATGGCCTGGGTGATGGCCACAATGTGGGGCTCATTGAACGAAGCCTTCAGGCTGGACCCCCGGTGCCCGGACGTGCCGAACGCAACGCGCTGGCCCGGATCGCTCAGGTCGGGAGAAACATCGTAATACGCGTCCAGGAGCGCAGTGAGGTCAACAAGGTCTTGGGGTTGGGCAACTGTGCCCGCGCGGCTAGCCATGGCACCAGCATGCCAGACGACGGCGGGACACAACACGGTTTGAACCGGAATCCGGCCCCTATGACGCCGAATTTCACCGGGCATTTACCAATTCATTCCTAATCCCATTTAATTCGGACAGTATTTGGACGCGAAAAAGCGAGTGGTGGCGCCAAAAGTACCTATATACCCGCCGTCGCAGGGCTGCTAATTTCAAAAGAAATTACGACGGCGGACCCTCCTCCGCCGGGAGCGTTGCGGCGAATCCAAGGGGACACTCAATGGCGGCAGGGGACGGAGCGGCAGAACAGTCACGGCTCGCGGCCGAGCGGATTGCCCGGCTGAAGCGCCAGCTGGACCACGCCGAACGCGCGGCCGATACCTGGGGTGCCGGTGCCGACGGGGAGCGCCGCACCGCCAACACGCTCAGCGAGCTGGCTCCGCACGGCTGGTTCCTGCTGCACGACGTCCACTGGCCCGGCCGCCCGCTTGCCAACCTGGACCACGTACTGGTGGGGCCGGGCGGCGTTGTAGTGGTGGATTCCAAGAACTGGTCGGGGAACGTCGAGGTCCGGGACGGGGTGCTCAGGCAGAACGGCTACACGAGGAATCCCGCCGTGGACGGCGCCCTGGGACAGGCGGCCGCAGTGGCTGCCTTGCTCAGTGCTCCCCACCGGCACCTGGTCCGTTCCATCATCTGCCTGACCGGCCAGCCAGACCTCGGCGAGGTAACGGATTCCGGCGTTGACGTGTTGGGCATCAACCGTGTTGTTGCCCGAATAGCGGCGCTCCCGGCAGTGCTGGATCAGGAGACGGTAGTGGGCGTCTACTCCCATCTGGGACAACAGCTGACGCAGCCACCGTCGTCCGGAGCCCTTAACTACCGGGGCATGCCCATTCAAAGCCCGGCGCGGTGGCCGGGGCTGAACCCGGACCAGGGCCCGCACCAGGGGACCAGGTATCCGTCGCCCCTGCCCAGCCGCTATCACGGACCCGTGGCCGGCAACGCCGCGGGCCGGGTGTTCCCGGTGGACACCCCGCGGCCCCCGCAGTACCTCAAAACTCAGTACGGTGAACGCCGGTTCCGCAAAAGCCGGGCGGTCGGCGCCCTGTGGAGCCTGCTGATCCTGGGGATCGTGGCAGTGGCACTCTCGGCGCCACTCTGGCTCCGCTAGCCGTATTTCAGGCGGCCGCATCACGGCTGCATCACAGGTGCATCACGGGTGCGTACGGGGACGGCACGTCCGGGCGGCGCGTTGGTAGGCTGGTTAGAACCACTCAAAAGGGGTTTTTCCCATGACCAACCAGCCTGCCTCCGGCGACGAGGGGACACCGCAGGGCTACCAGCCGCCGTCGTACATTCCGCCGCAGGGCTCCCAGCCCACGCCGCCCAGTAATCCCTATGGCCAGCCGTCCGGGCCGTACGGCATCGTGTATGGCCAGCCGTCCTACTACGGGATGCCGCCGGAGCCCAAGAACCTGAGCATTGCCAGTCTGTGCTGCGGGATCGCGGTGTTCCTGGGGCTGGGAATTTTCATCCTTCCGCAGATTGCGGCCGTCGTCCTGGGCCACCTGGCATACCTCCGGGAACCCGCAGGCAGGGGACTGGCCACTGCCGGGTTGGTTCTCGGCTACCTCGGGCTTGCGCTTACGGCCATCGTGCTGACGTTCATCGTGGTGGCAATCTTCGCCGCAGCCAACGCCGGGTACGGCTTCTAACGCCGGTCAGTCCGTCAGCGCGGGGCCCGGCTTCCACGGTGTCCTGCCGGACGGGCCGCAGCGAGAACGGATGTGCCATCGGCACGAACCCCTCCGAAGCGTGGTGCAGCCGGCGGACCAGGCGGCCCACGGACGCGAGGAGGTCCTCCGACTGCACCCACGGTTCGGGCACCGCCCCGGCGGCGGGCCGGTAGAGGCGGGACTCGACCGGCCTCTGCGCAGCCGGCGGGCGGTGGTTGCTCACCGGGTCAGCGTACGCCGCCCATGAGCTTCTTGATCGCCGGCGAAGCCACAGCCAGGCCGACGGCGAGGACCATGGCCGTCCCGCCGATGCCCGTGAAGTACGGCAGCTCATCGGCGGGGTTGTACAGGCCGGCGAGGATGCCGGCCAGGGTGGTGCCGAGCGAAACGGACAGGAAGAACAAAGCCACCATCTGCGTGTGGAACGCCTGCGGTGCCAGTTTGGTGGTGACGGAGAGCCCGATGGGGGAGAGGAAGAGCTCCGCGAGCGTGAACAGGAGCAGGATGCCCACGAGGGCCAGGAGCGGTGTCTTGCCGCCGCCGGACAACGGAATGAAGGCCAGGAAGGCCAGGCCCATCACGAACAGGCCGATGGAGAACTTCAAGGCCGATCCTGGCTGCTTGTGGCCGAGGCGGGTCCACAGGGCCGCCATAACGCCGGCGAAGATGATGATGAACACCGGGTTGATGGACTGCACCCAGGCCGCCGGCATTTCCCATCCGAACAGGTTCCGGTCCAGCTTCTCCTCCGAGTAGACGGCAATGAACGTGAATTGCTGCTGGAAGAGCGCCCAGAACGCTGCAGAGGCGATGTACAGCGGGATGAACGCGATCACGCGCTTGCGCTCCGTCCCTGTCACCTTTTTGCTGCGGAAGATCAGGCCGAAGTACAGCACGGACGCGCCGATGGCCGCGTAAGCCATGGACATGGCCAGGTTTTCGGCGTTCACGGCACCGGTGGCCAGCAGCACGGCCACTGCGGCGGCGATCCCAACGAAGATCAGCCCGTACCGGGTCCGCTCCGCGGCCGGCAGCGGATTGGGCACGTGGTGTGCCGCTTCGGGGAGATTCTTGCGTCCCATTGCGTAGATGCCCAGGCCCAGGGCCATGCCGACGGCGGCTGCCCCGAAGCCCCAGTGGAACCCCTGGCTTTCCTGCAGCCAGCCGGTGACCAGCGGGCCGATCAGCCCGCCCGCGTTGATGCCCATATAGAAGATGGAGAAGCCGGCGTCGCGGCGTTCGTCCTTCTCGCCGTACAGGCTGCCCACCAGCGCGGTGGCGTTGGCCTTGAGCCCGCCCGAGCCGACGCCCACCAGCACCAGGCCGGCAATGAGGCCGGGAATGCCCGGCAGGAGCGCCAACGCAATGTGGCCCGCCATGATCAGGACGGCCGAGCCGAACAGGACCCGTTCCGAACCGAAGAGCCGGTCAGCCAGCCAGGCGCCCAGAATGGTGGAGAGGTAGACTCCGCCGCCATAGGCGCCCACCAGTCCTGCTGCGAGGCCCTGTTCGATTTCGAGGCCGCCCTGCGCAGCGGTGAAGTACATGTAGTAGAGGAGGATGCCCTGCATGCCGTAGAAGGAGAAACGCTCCCACATTTCCACGGAGAAGAGGCTGGCCAGCATCTTTGGGTGGCCAAAAAAGGAAGTATCGCCCGGCGTTGTAGCGGGGCGATCGGATAAATGAGTTGTGCTCATTTACTTAAGGGTGGCACCCGATCGCGCGATTGTCACATTCCAGCGGGCAGGAAGCAAGGCAGACACGCGGCGCCGCGTGCCATTGCGGTCCTTGCCGCGTCGTGCTGCCAGGCGCGTCGACGGCCCTAGTAGCCGATCTGGGCCGCCACTTGAAGCAGCAGGGCCTCGGACCCCATGGGTCCCACCAGCTGGATCCCCATCGGCAGGCCGGCGCCCGGTGAGCCGCCGGTCCAGTGCACGGGAATGCTGATGGCGGGCAGGCCGCACACGTTGACCATGGAGGACCAGGGCGCATATTCGCACTGCTTCCGGTAATCGCCGTCGGCGTCGCCGGCCCACTCCGACGCGGGCCAGTAGCCGTCCCCGTGCGAGGAACCTGTAAACCAGCCTACGGGCCGCGGCGTCTGGGCAAGCGCCGGCATCAGGACAAGGTCCCAGTGGGCGTACTGCGCAATGGTGTCCCGCTCGAACTGCCGCAGGAAACCCAGCGCCTCGTTCAGCTTGGACACACTCCGCTGCTGCGCCCGCCGCCGGAAAGTGCGGGTGAGCGGGGTGAGGAGGGCCTCGCGCTGCGGGGCTATCCTGGCATTTCCCACGCCGGCAGTCCACGCCGTGGTGAAGGCGTCCGGGTACCGGTTGTCATACCGGACGGCGGCTTCCGCCGTGAAGTGGCCTGCCGCCTCGAGCAGCCGGATACCCGTGTCGAGGGCGTCCATGGCTTCCGCGTCCGGAGTAAACGGGAAGATTGCCTGCCAGGGGCTGTCCAGGCTCACACCGATCCGGAGTTGCCGCGGCGGCCGGGACACGGCCGCGAGGTACCGGCCCCCGCCGCCGGGAAGGGCTTTGTGCCCGGACGTTCCAGAGTCCGTTGCCGCCGCCTCCTGCGCCGGTTCCGCTGATTCCGGCGATTCCGGGGATTCCGGGGCGGACACCAGGGCGTCGAGCATCAGGGCCGCATCCTCGGCGGACCGGGCCAACGGGCCGGCCACCACCAGCCGGGCGGGGTCCCCGGTGCTTTCACCGGCCGGGACGAGTCCGCGCCCCGGCTTCAGGCCCACCAGCCCGCAGGCCGCCGCAGGAATCCGGATGGAGCCGCCCCCGTCGGACCCGGGTGCGAACGGCACAAGGCGCGCGGCAACTGCGGCGGCACTGCCGCCCGAGGATCCCCCCGAGCTGCGGCTCAGCGCATGCGGATTGCGCGACGGCGGGGCGATGAGATTCTCGCTGTAGGCGGTCAGGCCGAATTCCGGAACCTGGGTCTTACCCAGGGAGACGACGCCTGCCCGCTTCAACACCGCCGCCAGCGCACCATCCACGGGTGCAGGCTTATGGTCCAGGGCCGCGCTGCCGTGGGTCGTCACCACACCGGCAACGTCGGTCAGGTCCTTGAACGCCACCGGCATGCCGTGCAGCAGCGGAAGCTCCCCCCGGGAGTGCTGGGACCTGGCGTACAGTGCGTCCGCTCGTGCGGCGTCGGCCCGGGCCTGCTCGGCCGTCACCGTGATGAAGGCCCCGAGGCCGGGATTCCGCGCCTCGATCCGGGCCAGGAAATGCTCCGTCGCCTCCCTGGCGGAGAGCTTTCCCGAGCTCAAGGCGTCACGTAGCCCAACCGCGGACAATTCGTGGATTTCAGCCAAGGAAACGTGGCTCCAGCCGCTCTTCCGCGGCAGCTGCTGCGCCCGGCTGCCGCGTGACGCGGTATGCCGCCTTGCCGCGCACCTCGCTGACCACATCAACGAGGTCCGTGCCGAAGTAAACCAGCCCCACGCCGTCGTCCGTGCAGTGGGTTTCGCCGAGGGTGCCGTCAGCCACCAACCGGTGCACCGACGGTCGGCGCTGGTCCTCGGAGTCGTAGTGCACGCCGTTGGCATAGGGCAGGAATCCCAGGGCGTTCGTCACCGGGCGCAGCTGCGGGCCGAACGAATCCGTGGTGCCGCCCTGATACCAGCAGATGGACCCTGCCGAGACGCCGGTCAGGACCACGCCGCCTTCCCACACCCGCCGCAGGACTCCGTCGAGGCCGTGCGCCCGCCAGACGGCCAGCAGGTTCACCACCGAACCGCCATTGACCCACACCACGTCCTGCTCCATGAGGTGGGCTTCCGGATCGTCGATGCTGGGCATGGTGAACAGGTTCAGGTGGCTGAAATCGAAGCCGACGGTCCTCGCCGCCTGGTCCATTTCCGCGTTGAACCAGCGCTGGTCGCCCGCGGCGGTGCCGATATGGGTGACGCGCGGGGCGCGCCCGGTAACGCCGGAAAGTTCGACGGCGTGATGCAGCAGTGCGTCAAACTCCAGCCGTGATCGCCGGCCGGCCTTAAGTCCGCCGGACGTTGCCAGGATGGTGGGCTGTTGGGCTGCCATCGAACATTCTCCTTTGCGCTCCCTTGAAGCGTAACGTGCCTCCGGATTCGGAGCCGCCGCCTCCGGTGGGGGATACGCTGGAGACAGACCTTCATTCCCCCGGAGAGGACTTCCATGAGCGACTTCGAAACCGTGACCGTGACCGATGTTCCCGCCGACGCCAAGATCCTTGACGTGCGCGAGGACTACGAGTGGGCGGCCGGGCATGCCGAAGGTGCCCTCCACATTCCGCTGGACCAACTGCCGGCCCGGCTCAGCGAAGTGGACCCGGACGAGGATCTTTACGTTATCTGCCGGACGGGAGGACGGTCCTTCCGTGCAGCCAAGTGGCTTGTGGGCCAGGGATATTCCGCTTTCAACGTGGCCGGCGGGATGGACCAGTGGCTTGAGTCAGGAATGCCGCTCGTCTCGGACAACGGCCTCAAACCAGTCATCCTCTAGCAAGGCGGCCGGTGCCGCCCCTCAGCGCAGGGTTGGCGCCGGCGCTGCCGCCCGCCGGGCGGCCCTGACATAAAACGACAAGGACCGTCCATGCCTGCTTCGCCCGTCACCTACACGTTCCTCGGCCCGGAAGGCACGTTTACCGAGGCTGCGTTGATGCAGGTGCCCGGCGCCCTGGAGGCTGTCCGCATCCCCTCTTCCAATGTGAACACCGCGCTGGACAAGGTCCGTGACGGATCCGCCGATGCCGCCATGGTGCCCATCGAGAACTCCGTCGAGGGTGGCGTGACGGCGACCCTGGATGCCATCGCGTCCGGCCAGGAGTTGAGGATCATCCGCGAGGCGCTCGTCCCGATCAGCTTCGTCCTGGTTGCCCGCCCCGGGGTGGAAATCGCGGATATCCGCAAAATCTCCACCCATGGACACGCCTGGGCGCAGTGCCGGCTATGGGTCGAAGCGAACATGCCTGATGTGGAATACATTCCGGCCTCCTCCACCGCAGCGGGAGCCATGGGGCTGTTGAGCGAGGACGGCGTGCACTATGACGCCGCCATCTGTGCCCCGATCGTGGCCACTGAGCAGCCCGGGCTGCATGTGCTCGCGGAGAACATCGGAGACAACCCGGGTGCGGTGACGCGATTTGTCCTGGTCAGCCGGCCCGGAGCGCTGCCGCACCGTACCGGAGCGGACAAGACCACGGTGGTGGTCCCGCTGCCCGAGGACCGTCCGGGTGCGCTGATGGAGATCCTGGACCAGTTCGCCACCCGCGGAGTGAACCTCAGCCGGATCGAATCGCGGCCCACGGGGCAGTACCTGGGCCACTACTTCTTCAGCATCGACGCCGACGGCCATGTGGAGGACGCCCGTGTGGCGGACGCCCTGGCCGGGTTGCACCGGATCAGCTCCGCCACGCGCTTTCTTGGTTCCTACCCACGGGCTGACGCGCAGAGCCCCGAAGTGGAAGCCCACACGTCCGACGAAGCATTCCAGGCCGCACATGAATGGGTCGCAGGGATACTCAAAGCGGCATCCATCGAGCCGGTCCAAGCTCCGCAAGGTTCGCCAACAGCTTAGACAAATGCCCTTCCGGGTACTTCCCCGCCTGCACGGCAGTGCGTATGCTTGCCTGATCCATTGGGGACGACCTCTACCGGAAGGAGCGGGTCATGTCAGCATCCAGTACCGACAACGACGGACAGGGAATGATCGTCAATCCCAAGCCGACTGCCGATAACCAGGACTGGGACGGCGACGACGCGGACCGCGCGGATCGCCTGCGCTTCGAAGAGGAACAGGCCATGATCCGGGAGCAATCCGAAGCCCGCGCGGCGGCCAAGGCCGCAGCTGAGGCGGAACAGAAGAAGGCCAGCGCCTGACTCCGGAGTCTCCGGGCAGGTTATCTACCCGGGGGCTACTGCGGGGTGGATCCTCTGCGGCCGTTCGCCGCCCTTGCTTTCCGTAACCCGAACCAACAGCGATCTCGGCTCCACCTGGACGGTCACGTCGGTGGCCATTCCTGAGGGGTCTCCGTCGACCTGGGTGGCTACCGGCTCGGCGCACTTGATGACGATCTTGCCGGAACGGTAGTAGCTCATGACCGGCAGGTTCCTCTTGTGCTTGAACATGATCTTTGCGTACATCGCGATCCACCCGATGGCACTGCGCGGGCTCATCACCACGACGTCCAGCATGCCGTCGTCGATCATTGCCTGCGGGATGAAGTCGATGCCGCCCGGGATCAGGCCGCAATTGGCGAACAGCACGCTGCGGATCTTCCGTGACTGTTCCGGCTGGTCGTCCAGGGCGATGGACACTTTCTTGCGCCGTCCGGGCAAATGCCTGACCCCAGCCTCGGTGTAGGCGAGCCAGCCCACTGCCTTCTTCAGTCCGTCATTGGTGTCGCCGACTACCTCGGCGTCCATTCCCATGCCGGCAATTACCAGGAACGCATGCTCCGACGAGATACCCGTCCGTGCGTTACTGATGGTCATGCGGGCCATGTCGATGTGCCGCTGGTGTCCGAACAATGCTGTCTGGACGTTGGCGTGGAGATCGTAGACGTCGAGGTCGATGTTCCTGGCCAGCAGGTTTCCCGTGCCCAGCGGAATCAGGCCCATGGGTACGTTCGTGCGCGCCAGCTTCTCGGCCACCACGCGAACCGTTCCGTCCCCGCCGCCCACGAGGACGACGTCGGCCCCGGTCGCGAGTGCTGCTTCGGCCTGCGAATATCCTGGGTCCTCGGCGGTTGTTTCGAAAAAGACCGGGGCGTCCCAGCCTGCGGAGAGGCAAGCGCGCCGGATCAGGGCGGTGGCTTCCGCGGACTTCGCCTTGACCGGGTTCATCACCACAGCCACTGTCTGACGGGACATGCCCGGGTGGTACGTGTCCTCCTGGACAGCGCTGCGCGTATGGAGTGCCTTGAGGCTCCGCACACCCCACCAGCTGGAGACCGCGAAAGCCAGGGCCGCAGTGATGATGAGGTAAAGCAGCCAATCGTTCATGGTGCTCCAACACTATCCCGCGCAGGAGCCCGCACGGCCCACCGCCTCATGGCGGTCGGATTCGATACTCTTGTCTGGTGATCGACGTAAAAGACCTCAGCGAAAATCCGGACAAGTTCCGTGCCAGCCAGCGCGCCCGCGGCGCCGATGAGTCCGTAGTGGATGCGATCATCTCGGCAGATGCAGCGAGGCGTGCCGCGCTGATCCGCTTCGAAAACCTGCGCGCCGAACAAAATGTCTTCGGCAAGAAGGTGGCGCAGGCCAAGGGCGAGGAAAAGCAGGCGCTGCTGGCCGAGGTCAAGGTCCTGGCCGCGTCGGTCAAGGCGGCCTCCGCCGAAGCGGACGTCGCGCAGGCGCAGCAGGAAGAGCTGCTGCGGGCCATCCCCAACCTGATCGTGGACGGGGTTCCGGAAGGCGGCGAGGACGACTACATCGTGGTCAAGACCGTCGGCGAACCCCGTGAGTTCCCTGATTTTGAGCCGAAAGACCACCTGGAAATCGGTGAGCTGATCGGTGCCATCGACATGGAGCGCGGCGCCAAGGTGTCCGGTTCACGCTTCTACTTCCTCCGCGGCGTGGGCGCCCGGCTGGAAATGGCGCTCCTGCAGATGGCCATGGAGCAGGCCATCGACGCCGGCTTCGTTCCCATGATCACCCCCACGCTGGTCCGCCCCGAAACGATGCAGGGCACCGGTTTCGACGTCAAGCACGACGCCGAAATCTACCGTCTCGCCGAAGACGACCTTTACCTGGTGGGCACGTCGGAGGTGGCCCTGGCCGGGTACCACGCGGACGAGATCCTGGACCTCTCCGCCGGCCCCATCCGCTATGCGGGCCAGAGTTCCTGCTACCGCCGCGAAGCGGGCTCGCACGGCAAGGACACCCGCGGGATCATCCGCGTCCACCAGTTCAACAAGGTGGAAATGTTCATCTACACCACGGTGGAGGAGGCCGCAGCCGAGCACGAGCGGCTGCTGGCCTGGGAAGAGGAGATGCTGGCCAAGTGCGAGCTCCCTTACCGGGTGATCGATACGGCCGCCGGCGACCTTGGCAACTCCGCCGCCCGCAAGTTCGACTGCGAAGCCTGGGTGCCCACGCAGGGTGCGTACCGCGAACTGACGTCCACCTCGAACTGCACCACGTTCCAGGCGCGCCGCCTGAACATCCGTGAGCGCGTGCTGAACGAGGACGGCGCACCCAAGGGGACCCGCGCCGTCGCCACCCTGAACGGAACGCTGGCCACCACCCGCTGGATCGTGGCCATCCTCGAGCACCACCAGAACGAGGACGGCTCGGTGAACGTCCCCCGGGCGCTGCAGAAGTACCTCGGCGGCCTGGAAGTCTTCCCGGTCCTCGCCTGATTCTAGAATCCCCGTCATGTGGTCGGTTCCCCTGGTAACGCCGGGGGGACTAGGCCGCGTGGCGGGGATTTCTGCGCCGTGATCCCGGCGGTTGCGAGCTTACGCCTCAGCAGCTCCGGGCTGGTTGCGGCTTTCCAGTCCCAGCGGACAACCGTGTAGCCGAGCGCCCGGAGCCTATCCTCACGTTTCTTCTCGGCCAGAATGGCTTCGCGCGTGCTCCTTCCGCCGAGAAGCGCGTCGTCGAGATACTTTGCGTCGCCGTCGAATTCCCCGATGACCCCGTGTTCGGGCCAGAAGAAATCCGTCCGCGCAATGAAGCCCTCGTTGTCGTAGAACGTGTGCTGCAAGACGGGTGCGGGGAGCCCCAAAACATGGATGAGTGCCCTGCTCCTGGATTCCCCGACGGATTCTGATTCCTCGTCGGCCAGCGCGAGTACCTCCAGGACCCGGCGGTTCTTGGCGGCCGACGGTAGAAGGGACGATGCCTCCTCCAGCTCGAGCCGGGTGAGGCCCTCGCCCTGAGCGCGCCGGCCACCCAGCACTGCATCCACAATGGCTACCGCCTCCGGAAGCTCCAGCCGGACAATGCAGTCGATGACAGTTTGTACGAGCGACGTGACATTGACCCCTTGGCGCTCCACGATGTCAGCCGCCGCCCAGTGATGCCGGGAGACTCCGTAGCCCCGCGCCCGTTCCAACCCGCTGAGGCCGGTCTTAGGGTCTCTTGCGGCCCGGGTGGTCGACGGGAGCCTGCCGGCCTTGTGGGACGACTGCGTGATGACGTGAACATGTTCCGGTACCCGGGGCAGGGGCAGCCGCCAGATCCGAAGAGCGGTCAGATAGCAGAAGATCACCGACGGATCACTGCACGCCACGGCCGCCACTGTAGCGGAATACCGCTCCCAGGCTCTGAGCGCGAGCCATTCGGGCTTGCTGTAGTAGACGCCAAATCTGATCCGGACCAAGTCGCCTTTGTTGTAAGCGCGGCTCAGGCCACGGCTACTTCCGGTGAGGGCGCGCCTGCAGCTGGCCAGGATGAGGGCGGAGCGTGCGGTTTCCATGGTTTCCATGCTGGGGTGGTCATCCCGGCGCAGCCAGACGCATCCCGCCAAATGTGGATAAGTCCTGAAACCTCCCCTCGGAACGGACCCGTCCCCCGAGAACGCGGCGGGGAGTTGACCACTTGGCGGGGATATGAGCGCCAGGGCCGGCCCGGACCGGGAGGTGCCGCCGGCGCCCGGGCGCCAACGTGACGCGAGGGTAAACACTCACAGTGTGGACAACCCTGTGGGTGTTTACCGGAAGTTCACAACGGGCTGTGGCGTGCGTCCTAGCGGCTGTCGGGGGTGTCTGCTGTACTAGGTGAATGACAACATTGACTGAAACCTCAGTCGCTGGCAACGATGACCAGCGAAACAACGGTAAGAACAACTCCACTCAGAAGCTCATGGTTGCACTGGATGTCGACGGCACCCTGGTCAACCATGACGGCCACATGTCGGCTCCCGTCCGTGAGGCCGCCCAGGCTGTGGTCGCAGCGGGCCACGAGGTCATGATCGCCACCGGCCGGTCCCTCAACGCCACCCTGCCCATCATTGAGCAGATCGGAATCGAAACCGGCTACGCGGTCTGCTGCAACGGCGGCGTGACGCTCCGGCTCGATCCTGCGCACCCCGACGGCTACGAAGTCATCCGCAAGGCCACGTTCGATCCCGGCCCCGCGCTCCGTGCCCTCCGCAAGCGGCTTCCACTGGCCAAGTACGCGCTGGAGGACGAGGACGGCAATTTCCTGTCCACCGAACGCTTCCAGGACGCCAGCTTCGGCGTGGAAGCAATCGGCGTGGACTTCCAGACCATGCTAGAGGCCACAGCCGTGCGCGTGGTGGTGTTCAGCTCCGAAAATACGTCCGAGGAGTTCAACGAGGCCATCAAGCACATCGGCCTCGCTGGCGTCACGTATTCAGTGGGCTGGACTGCCTGGCTGGACATCGCCGCCGAAGGGGTCACCAAAGCCAGCGCCCTGGAACACCTCCGCGGCCACCTGAGCATCGGGTCGCACCTCACGGTGGCCATCGGTGACGGGCGCAACGACATCGAGATGCTCACCTGGGCCCGCCGGGGCGTTGCCATGGGCCAGGCTCCTGACGAAGTGGTGGCCGCTGCGAATGAAGTCACCTTGTCAGTTCACGACGACGGCGCCGCGCACGTTCTCCGCAGCCTGCTCTAAGGCGGGACTGCTTGGGGTCCGCATCCACAGGGGGCGGGTCAACTGCCTAGCGGACCTCGAGGATCAGCCGCAGAAGCCGGGCCGCAGCCGGACGGGCCGCGTGCTCCTCGTTCCATTGCGCCCTGGCCACGGCCTTGCTGACTGCCTGGGTGGTGATGCCAAGCTCCTGGGCGACAGCTTTTTGCTGGCCGCGGACACCGGGTGTCAGCAGATCCAGGACACGCCACTCGGCCGCGCTTCGCCCGTGCACAATGTGGCCGAGCAGCTTCAGCACGGACTCTGATTCCGCGGCGAGGTCGGCAATCGGACCGTCAACCGCGACGGGGACGCGTTCCTTGCCGTTGCGCAGGCGGTCCACAGCCCGGCGCGCGTAGATCAGGCCGTGTCCGGTGGCGTCCTTAATCTGGTTGGGCAGCGGCTCGTTTATCGGCCCCACACCGATCCCGACAAACCAGCTCCCTGAGCGCAGGGCCACCAGGGCGGCGTCCACGGCCTGGTGCGGACAGTCCACGATGCCCTGGACCTCGTCTTCCACGGATCGGTCGAAATCGAGGCGCGCGGGGATGTGCCGCAGGTCCTTGAGCAACTGCGGTACCCGGTCACCGTCGCGCCGGCTGTCCGTTTGGTTGATGGTCAGCGTGAACATTCTGGATGACAGACTACCCGGTGGCAGGGCCCACGGGTTCAGCTCCTTGGGCGACGCCGGACCGGAGGTCTACTGCGGTGAACTTTTCGTCGAACGTGTCCCCGCTGCCTCCGCCAAGGGCGGAGGCGAAGGCGACCAGGAGGTAGACGGGCGCGAAGGACCAGCAGACGGCGCGCCAGCCACCGAGCCAGGCCCCCGACGTCGTACCGTCCGCGATTCTGACGGAACGCATCCCGGCGGCGACGTCGCCCAGGCTGCCTGCGGTGCCCGTGATCATGCCGTAGGCAAAGAGGACCATGAACCAGATTGCGGTCAGGGCGGCGACGAACAACCCGTCGTTGGAAAACAGGGCCAGCGAGAGCGGGCCCAACGCCAGGTTCCGCACCAGGGCGTTCAGGACGGCCATAAGCGCGCAGGCAACCAGGATCACGACGAGGGCATCGAGGCACCGGCCCCAGAAGTGCGGCCAGCCGGCCATTCGTACGTACCAGGTACCCGAGGCTGTGTGACGGCGGACGGGGCGCCCGTTGGCAGGGTCGATCAGTCCGGTGCCGCCGGACCCATTCTCAGGTTTGGCCACGGACTCAGCGGATGGGGGCAGGTACCGCGGGGTACCGCTGGTCAACGGTGAGATGGCGGGCCTTGGGACCGTTCATCGTGGGGCTGGATCCCCCTGCCGCGGCGAGAAGCAGGAACAGGGCGACTATCGGAAACAGCACAGTGCGCGAGAATGTGACCCAACCGGACCGCCAGAACCCCGGCTTTCCGCCTGAGGAGGACCGCACAATGCGCGTGCCCGCCGCCAGCCCGCCCAAGGAGCGGCCCCGGGGAAAACAGAAACCGTACAGCCAGGGTGTGACCAGCCAGGCGGCGATGGCAGCAACTACGGCTTTGCCTGTGGTGCCCGAGTCGGACCCGGCAACCGAGACATACGCTATGGCTGCCACTAAGGCGACAATGCCGAAATCCACGCACCAGGCCCCGAGCTGCTGCCAGGCGCTGGCTTTGACCACGGGCTGGCCGTTGCCGAGATTCGTGGTTCTTTTGCGGACGCTTTCCATCAGCTTGGCATCCACGTTATACGCCCAAATCCACGAGGGCGCGGACCTTGTCCTCGGCGGTCCGGTTGGAGATCTTGGTCAGTTCCAACTGCGCCTCACCGTCTTCATCGTGCGCCGTCAGCCCGTGGAGTTCCGTTGCGGACGTGTAGATGGTCAGGGCACTGAACGTGCTGACGGACAGGCTGATTGCCCTGATCATGGTCACTCCGAGTGTGCTGCCCAGAACCTGTGGCGCGAGCTTTTCAAACTCCGGGCCCGTGAGCTTTCGAGTGGCCTCATCGGCGGACTGAACCTTGGCCGCATTCGCCAGTTCCATGATCCTCGCGGGGAACTCGGCACGGTCCACCACAGTGAAGGTGTGCGATCCGCTGGAGTCCACGAGTTCCTCCAGCACTTTGTCGTCATGCACGTAGCCGTAAAGCCACACCTTGTCAGACTCTTTGGTCAGTTCGGCAGTGACAACACGTTCGCCGAGCCGGCGGAGTGCCATGATTCCGGTGATCTCTTCGGTTGCACCCAGGTTGGAAGGCACGGTGTCCCCATCGGCGACGAGGGGGATGGCGAACCCTTTCGACAGGAGGCTGCGCAGCGCCACGTTGCACAGAAGCTCCTTCTGGTCCGGATGCTGGGACAGCCAGGGCAGCTCCACAGCCTGGTGCTGGTCAATGCCGTCGAGGGCCACAATTTCCTCGTCGGTCAGCACCGGGAGGGTGAAGTCTTCCTCCTGACCACGGCTGAGTACGGTCTTGGCGCACTCCACATCATGCTGGGTCAGTCTTGAGATGATGCTTTCGGTCATGAGAAAAGCCCTCCTAGGCTCTTAACGGGATTGCTAAAGACTTCCTTGGCGCCGTCCCAGGTGTCGCTGACCGCATCCTTGGCGCCGTTCCAGGCGTCGCCCGCGACATCCTTAGCACCGTTCCAAGCGTCGCTGGCCGTGTTCCCGATCCACTTCCCGGCGGCCTGGCCCCACTCACTGTCGGCAATCATGTTGCCCAATGCCCAGCCCCCGGCCACTAGACCTGCGCCCACCACGATACCAATGCCCACCGGGTTGGTCAGGAGTCCGGCTGCCATGAGGAGGGACCCGCCGCCCGCTATCACACTGAGGCCGCCGCCGATGCGGTCGCCAGTTCCGCGCCAGCCGTCGTGTTCCGGGTTGAACATGTCATAAATGCCGCCGCCGATTGCGAACGGGGCGAGGGCGGGGCCGGCGAACCGTCCCCATTTGGAAACCATTTTGGTGGCGCCGAGGAAGTCGTCGGACAGCTTGAAGGCGGGCCTCAGGAGCGTCCCCGTCGAGTCAAGAATCTTCTTGTTGGACAAGAGTCCCCGCCAGTCATTGAGCATTCCGGCAGCGTCCTTGATTTTGAAGAACATGCCTACTCCGGCGGCGCCCCAGTCGAACGCGTCCTGGAGCCAGTTTCCGTCGTCGCCGTTGCTGGCCCCGCCAGGGCCGCCGCCGCTACCTGTGCCGCCGGCACCGCTGGTGCTGGCGCGTTCCTGGTCGTCTGCGTTGGCGCGCAGTTCCTTGGAACCCTTCTCCAGGAGCTGGGAGGCGGCCACCAGCGTTTTGCGATGGGAGGAGTTCCATTCCTCCTTGAAAGAGTTGGCATCGTTTCCCGTCCATGCCGTGGACGAGCCGATGAGGTTGCTCAGGGTCTTGCCCTGAAGCTGCAGTACCTGAGAGGCCCGCTGGAAGTCTTTGGCCAGCGAACGCAGTTGCGCGATGTCCGCGCCGTAGAGTCCTGCCACAGTGTTCCCCTTTTTCCAGCGTCGAATCAAAACAGCATGAACTTACACCGCAGCGGTTGGCCCTGCGATGGGCAGAACAGCCCATGCCGCCCCATCGGTGCGCTGCGGGAGACCGAAACTGCAGCGGCGCGGGGCGCCTTGAATCAAACCGCACCCGCCGCCGTCGTGCAAGTCAAAGACATCCGGCGAGGTCATCCACACGGCCGGTTGGGTGGTTGTGAACCTGCCGCGAAGATGTTGCGATGGGGGAGGACGCTGCCGACGGCGGCACTGACGGAAGCGGAGGACGGGCCATGGCGAACGCCCCCAGTACGAAAAGAGTCAGCGCAGCGGGAAGCGGCGGAACCGGCGCGGGAACGGAAGACTCCGAACTGGAACTCGTGGACCGCTGGTGGCGGGCGGCCAACTACCTCTCCGTGGGACAGATCTACCTGCGCTCCAACCCGTTGCTGCGTGCACCGCTCCGCGCTGAAGACACCAAGTCCCGGCTCCTGGGCCACTGGGGCACCACGCCCGGGCTGAACTTCGTCTACGCCCACCTGAACCGGGTCATTCGCAGGGACCGGCAGCAGATGCTGTTCATTGCCGGCCCCGGCCACGGCGGCCCCGCAGTGGTGGCGAACGCGTGGCTCGAAGGCACTTACTCGGAGATCTACAGCAACGTGGGCGACGACGAGCCCGGGCTGGCAGAACTCTTCCGCCAGTTCTCCTATCCGGGCGGTATCCCCAGCCACGCAGCCCCCGAAACTCCCGGATCCATCAGCGAGGGCGGCGAACTCGGGTATTCGCTGGCCCACGCCTACGGATCCGTCTTCGACAATCCGAAGCTGATCACCGCCGTCGTGATCGGCGACGGCGAAGCGGAAACCGGGCCGCTGGCAGCCAGTTGGCATTCCCACAACTTCCTGGACCCGGTGGCCGACGGCGCGGTGCTGCCCATCCTGCACCTGAACGGCTACAAGATCGCCAACCCCACTGTCCTGGCCCGGATGCCGGAAGCCCAGCTGGAACAGTTGCTCCGCGGGTACGGCCACACGCCACACTTCGTCACCGTGGCCGATCCTGACGACACGGCGGCCGCGCACCGTGACTTCGCCGCTGTCCTGGAGGCCTGCCTAGCCGAGATCCGCGCCATCCAGGCGGAGCGCCGCGGCGCCGGCACCCCGTCGGCTGATGACGCCGGTGCCGCCCAGTGGCCCATGATTGTGCTGCGTTCACCTAAGGGCTGGACCGGCCCCAAACGGGTGGACGGCAAGCAGGTCGAGGGCACCTGGCGGAGCCACCAGGTGCCGCTGTCCGAGGTCCGTACCAACCCGGAGCACCTGGCCCAGCTGGAACAGTGGCTCCAGACCTACCGGCCCGGCGAACTCTTCGACGACCACGGCCGCCTCCGGCCCGACGTCGCCGAAAACGCTCCGGCAGGGGAGCTGAGGATGAGCGCCACGCCCCATGCCAACGGCGGCATCCTGCTGCGCGACCTGAAACTGCCGGACTACCGCAAGCACGCCGTCGAGGTGCCCAGGCCGGGTGTGGACCGGGTCAGCGCCATGATCACCCTCGGCGCCTGGATGCGGGACGTTATTTCCCAAAATCCCGAGACTTTCCGGCTTTTCGGCCCCGATGAGACTGCCTCCAACCGCCTGCAGGACGTCTATGACGTGACCGACAAGGTGTGGCAATACCGGATCGACGACGCCGACGAGCACCTCGCGCGGGCAGGCCGGGTGATGGAGGTGCTCAGCGAGCACCTGTGCCAGGGCTGGCTGGAAGGCTACCTGCTGACCGGGCGGCACGGCGTGTTCAGCTGCTACGAGGCCTTCATCCACATTGTCGACTCCATGTTCAACCAGCACGCCAAGTGGCTCAAGGTCCACCGCGGGCTCGCCTGGCGCCAGCCCGTGGCGTCGCTGAACTACGTGCTGTCCTCGCATGTCTGGCAGCAGGACCACAACGGCTTCTCGCACCAGGATCCGGGCTTCATCGACCACGCGGTGAACAAGAAGGCGGAGGTCATCCGCGTGTACCTGCCGCCGGATGCCAACACGCTGCTGTCCGTGATGGAGCACTGCCTGGAGTCCCGGGATTACGTCAACATCGTGGTCAGCGGCAAGCAGCCCTCGCCCACATGGCTGGGTCCGGCCGATGCCGCCCACCACTGCCAGCGTGGGCTGGGGATCTGGGAATTCGCGGGATCCGAGGTGCCCGGTGAGGAACCGGATGTGGTGCTGGCCTGCGCCGGCGACGTTCCCACCGTGGAGACGGTCGCAGCCGCCGAACTGCTCAAGGAAGGCGTGCCAGGGCTGAAGATCCGCGTGGTCAACGTGGTGGACCTGATGCGGCTCCAGGACGCCAGCGAGCACCCCCACGGGCTGACGTCACAGGACTTCGACGGCATTTTCACGGCGGACAAGCCGATCATTTTCGCCTACCACGGGTACCCGTCGCTGATTCACCGCCTGGCCTACCGGCGCACCAACCAGGAGGGCCTGCACGTCCGCGGCTACAAGGAAGAGGGGACCACCACCACGCCGTTCGACATGGCCATGCTTAACGGGATCGACCGATTCCAGCTGGCCATCGATGCCATCGACCGGGTTCCGGGACTGGCGGAGCGGCACTCCCTGCTGCGGCAGGCGCTGCAGGACAGCCGTATCCGGGCGCACAACCACACGCGCAGCCAGGGCGAAGACACGGAGGAGATCCGCGACTGGACGCTTGGCGGCTAATCCGGCGACCCCGGCTGCCCCGGCGACCCCGGCGACCCCGGCTAATCCGGCGACCCCGTGAGGCCGGCGAGCGGGCCGGACGGGACGTGGATCCACCCCTCGCTGAGGGCCGCAGCGCCGTGATCCGCGGTGGGCCGCAGCGTTTGGCCGAGGCTGACGGCCCGGGCCGTGAGGGAGGCGATGACGGCGTCGAACATGTCGTCCGAGGCCGCGAGGTCATCCCGGTGCCCGGCAAGGTCCAGCCAGGGCGCCACAGTCTCCAGGCTGTCCAGGATAAGGCGCAGCCGTTCCGACTCCGGGGCGCCCCGCCCTTTGTACCCGCGGGCGTTGATCCCCCAGAGCTTCAGGGATGCTGCCGGGTAGACCTCCGCCAGACTGCCCGAGCCGTCCCTGGGCTGTGGCCCGTGGTCCCGGGCGATCTTGGCTTGGATCACCGCGCAGCGCATCGCGGGGTGTGCCAGGCGGTCCGCGGAGACGCTGAGCGGGATCAGCCCGGTTTTGCCGGTAATGAACCGGTCCGTGTCCCGGTAGGCCAGGAGCCGGCGGCCTTCGATCCCGTCGTGGTCCAGCACCGGATGCGCGTCGAATTTCAGGTGCCCGGCAAGGAAGGGAAGGAAGGCGTCCGGCCAGCCCACCGGGCAGTCGATGCCGGTCATGTCTGTGCTGCCGAACAGGTCCACGATCTCCTCGTCGGTGACATCCAGGGAGAGGTGGACCAGCTGCGCACCGCCGCCGGTCCAGTCGATCACCGCCGCCGCCGTTTTCCTCGTGGCGGCGGCAAGGTCCACGCCCAGCGTCCTCATGGGCGTGCCGGGGCGGAGGTCCGCTGGCTCAGCTGCATGCGAACAATCTATTGGACGCCGGGCATTGGAACACCGGCTCAGACCGCGCGGAACCGGAGCGCACCGGGAAGCTCTCCCCGGCTTTCGAGGCCTTTCCCGTAGGCGAACCGGGCCCAGGTGGCGCGGAGGGCCCGGCCCTGGGCATTGATTTCGTCCCACGTTGCACCGTCGAGCAACCCCGCAGCCTCCCAGGTCCGCTGGTTTCCGAACAGCAGGGGCAGATCAACGGTGTGGGCGGCGCCGTAGAAGTTCCCCGGGGCCGACCAGGACAACACGTAGCTGTACGCCTTGCCGCCTGCCCGGGCATGCCGGCGGGCGAACCTCCGGGCCGGCCGGCCATAGACCGCTTCGGTCACGGCGCGGCTGATGCCGTTAACCACCCCGTTGCCCAGGACCGGGATCTTCGCCAGCCGGCTGGCCAGGGGACTGCTCGGTAGGAACAGGCGCGCCTCGTCTGAGGTGTGGCCGATCAGCACCTCGATGTGCGGCGCGGTGCTGTTCCATGCTGCCTCGATGCCGTGTTCCGGCGGCAGCGGGGCGTGCCCGTACTGGGTGCCGAAGGGCATGGCGGCCATCAGCCCGTACTTTCGGGCCACTTGGGAGACATGGTCCTCGACGGCGACGACATCCATGGCAGGGGTGTCCTCTGTGACGGCTTCAGCTGCGACGCCCATGGCGGCGTTCATTTTCGCCCGGCCCCGGGCGATTCCCAGGGGCGCGCTTTGGATGATGGCGCGCTGGAACAGCGACGGCGCCTCCGGCGTAGCCATGAGGTGGGCGACGGCGTCGCCCCCCGCTGACTGGCCGAAGGCGGTGACGCGGTCCGGATCGCCGCCGAAGGCGCCGATATTGCGCTGCACCCACCGGAACGCTTCAAGCTGGTCCAACAGGCCCAAATTCGCGGGCCGGCCTGTTCCGGTTGCCAAATACCCGAACAGTCCCAACCGGTACGTTACGGAGACGACGATGACCCGGTTCTCGGCCACCAGGGCCGTGGGGTCGAAGATCGCCAGGTCCCCGGAACCGGAGGTGTAGGACCCGCCGTGGAGCCAGACCATAACGGGGACCCGCTCACCGTCGGCGAGGTCGGCCGGAATAGTGATCGAGAGGCGCTGGCAGTCTTCGCTGCCGGGAAGCTCGCCGTAACGGGTGCCCAGGATGTCGTCCAGGAACGGCACCGGACCCTGCGGGCAGGCCGGGGCAGGCGACGTCGCTTCAAAAGCCGCGGTCCGGTCGGGCGCACTTGCCGGCGGCTGGAAGCGGCCGGCCGTGGCGTAGGGGATTCCGGTGGCGCGCAGCACCTCGCCGTCGCGCCAGCCGGTGACGGGACCGCACGGAGGATTGAAGGAAGGCTCACAAGTCACGGGCCCAACAATTTCACAGATTCCTGACACACCCCTGGAAACGACGACGGCGGGTGCCGGGTTCCCGTGAGTGCGTCCATAGCGCGAACGGACACTTGAGGCCCCGCAATCCGCAAGCGCAGATTACAGGGCCTCAAGTGTCCGTTCGCGCTTGGCGAGGCGGTGGGGACTAGTGCGCTGCCGGAACGTAGCGCTTGATGGATGCCTCCAGCTCGGCTTCGGCAGCGGCGCGGTCGCCCCAGCCTTCGGCCTTGACCCACTTGCCCGGCTCCAGGTCCTTGTAGCGGGTGAAGAAGTGCTCGATTTCCTTGATCAGGTATTCGCTGACGTCGCTGACCTCTTTGATGTGGTCGAAGCGGGCGTCGGTGGGCACGCAGAGGACCTTGGCGTCCCCGCCGCCGTCGTCCGTCATGTTGAATACGCCGATGGGACGCGCTTCAACGATGACGCCCGGGTGCAGATCGAAGTCCTGCAGGAGCACCAGTGCGTCCAGCGGGTCGCCGTCTTCGCCGAGGGTGTTCTCGAAGAAACCGTAGTGGGTGGGGTACTGCATGGAGGTGAACAGGACGCGGTCCAGGCGGACGCGGCCGGTCTCGTGGTCGACTTCGTACTTGACGCGCGACCCCTTGGGGATCTCGATTGTCACGTCATGCTTCATGGAATGCTCCTCGACTTCAGGGTGTTCGCGGCACACAGGACCATCAACTGAAGGAGTGTCGGTGCCGCCGACTACTATTGAGGATATAGCGATAGGCCCAGGTTTCATGAACTAGTGGGGACATTTCAGGACTAAAGGACCAACAGCAGCATGAAACGCATGATGAGCCGCGCGGCCAGCCATCCCTGGCTCGCCATCATCAGGCGGCACCTGCCCCTGGCACTTCTGACCGTCCTGATCGTCGCGCTCGCCGTTCCGGCAGCCATGCTCGTCGTGCCCGCCTTCACCGGCCGGGGCACGGAACCGGAAACCACGGAGTCCGCTGTTCCCGCCTGGCAGCAGGTCCCGCGCGACCTCTCCCTTCCCCAGGGCATCTCGCCCCTCAAAGACTCGGCGCCGGTCCCTTGGCCGGACACCCTCGCCGCCCAGCTCAATGCCACGTTGAAAACCGACGGCGGCGGAACGTTCACCGGCGTGGTGCAGGACGCCGCCACCGGCCAGGTGCTCTTTGACCGTGGCGGGGCCGAGAGCAGGGTCCCTGCCTCCAACATGAAGCTCCTGACCGCCGCCGCCGCTGTCCGCGCCCTCGGACCCGACCATCGCTTCAGTACCAGGGTGGTAGCCGGCGCCGAAACCGGATCAGTGGTCCTGACCGGCGGCGGCGACGTGCTGCTCGGCGCGGGGGAGTCATCCCAGGACGATGTGATGGGCCACGCCGGGCTCGCAACCCTTGCCCGGCTCACGGTTAAGTCCCTGCAGGACAAAGGCATCAAGGGTCCGGTGCAGGTGCGGCTGGACGACTCCCTGTTCACCGGACCGGCCCTCAACCCGACCTGGAGCCCGGAAGACGTGGCTGCCGGCGAGACGGCCCCGCTGTTCCCGCTGGCCCTCAATTCGGCCCGGTACGATCCCGCCGTCACCACCGGGCCGCGCCCGCAGGACGCCGCGATGACCGCCGCCGAGGCGTTCTCCGCGCAGCTCACAGCGGCCGCCGCTGCCGCCGGACTGACCGTCACTCCCGGCGTCGTGCGCGGCAAGGCGCCGGATGCCGCGGAACCGGATGCCGCGGCACCGGATGCGGCAGAAGCGGCCGACGGCGGTGCTGCTGACGGTGATGCTGCCGACGGCGGCGCAGCAGCAGGCGGCCGTGCCGGGGTAACCAGCCCGGGCCAGGTGCTGGCCGAAGTCCAGTCCGCCACACTGCGCCAGCAGGTGGACCTGATGCTGCAGACCTCGGACAACTATCTGGCCGAAGTCCTGGGCCGGATGGCCGCCGTCGCCGCGGGACAGCCCGGCAGTAACGACGGCGCCACCGCCACCGTGTACCAGCAGGTCAAGGACCTGGGAATCCCCACGGACGGCCTCCGCTTGGCGGACGTCTCGGGCCTGTCCCTGGGCAACCAGGTCTCGGCCGGGCAGCTGTCCGAAATTGTCCGGGACATTGCCTCCGGCTCCGAGCCCAGCCTGCGGGCCGCAATCGGCGGCTTTCCGGTGGCAGGACTCACCGGCACGCTCGGCAGCAGGTACACGGACCCGTCCACAGAGGGGGGCGCGGGACTGGTGCGGGCCAAGACCGGGACGCTGAACTCCGTGATTGCCCTGAGCGGCTATGTTGTGGACGCCGACGGCCGCCTCCTGGTGTTCTCCTTTATAGGGAACGGTCTGGCGCCGGGCGCCGCGGGGAACAAAGCGGCGCTGGACCGCACGGCGACGGTCCTGGCTTCCTGCGGCTGCCGCTAGCCGCGAGCCGCTGCGTCGCCGGCGCTCGCGGAATCACCCGAGCGGGCGGTACGCAATCATCGGACTCTCCTCGGTGGCGTGGACTTCGGTACCAACTCTGGCCCGGAACATTTGCGTTCTTCTGTTCCGGTCCTGTGCCGTGCCTGTGCGTTGCGTCCGGGCTGCCGCCGGTTCGCCGGACAGCGAACTTAAGGCGCAACCGCAGGGTGCTGTGATCTGATGGACGCTATGGAGTCAACTGGCGATTCATCAGCACAGGCCCAGGCACTGATCAACTGGGAGCTCGCAGCGTCAACAGCCGCCCGCCTGGCTCCGGCGGGCCCCTCGCTGGGGTCCTCCGAAATCGGGACGGCCGTGGAGAACCTGCGCCTCATGGCGGACATTTCCGTGCCGCACGTCCACGACATCACCGGGCTCGAGGCAGCGCGCGACCTCCGCGATTCCTCGGTGCTGGTGGTGGACCGCGCCTCCTGGGCCAGGGCCAACACCCAAAGCTTCGCCGTCATGCTGAAACCGGCCATGGAAAAGATGCTGGAAAGCCGGCGCGGGGCCATGAGTCCCGGCGCGCTGGCAGTCAGCGGAGCCATCACCGGAAGCCAGTTGGGCGCCGTGCTCGCCTTCCTGTCCAGCAAGGTCCTGGGCCAGTACGACCCCTTCTCAGCGCTCGCCGAAGAATCCACCACCCCCGCTGCCGGACGCCTCCTGCTGGTGGCACCGAACATCGTCCACGTGGAACGCGAACTCAACGTTGCCCCCGAGGACTTCCGGCTGTGGGTCTGCCTGCACGAACAGACCCACCGGGTGCAGTTCGCCGCCGCACCCTGGCTGCGCCACCACATGCTGAACGAAATCGACAACCTCAGCGAACACCTGCTGGGCAACGTCGACTCCCTCCTCGAGCGGGCATCCGCCGCCGCGCGTTCGCTCAAGGACCGCACCGCCGCCGGAACAGCTCCGGGACGCGGCGCCATCCTGGACCTGCTCCAGGACCCGGAGGAAAAGGCCTCGCTCTCGCACCTGACGGCCGTGATGAGCCTGCTCGAAGGCCACGCCAACGTGGTCATGGACGCGGTGGACGCCAGCATTGTTCCGTCGGTCAAGACCATCCGGCAGCGCTTCAACGCGCGCGGCAAGGACCGCGGCGTCGTGGAGAAATTCATCCGCAGCCTGCTGGGCCTCGACGCCAAGATGCGCCAGTACACCGACGGCGCCAAGTTTGTCCGGGCCGTGGTGGACGTGGCCGGCATGGAAGGCTTCAACCGGGTCTGGGAATCCGCCGGGAACCTCCCCACCGAGCCGGAAATCCATGATGCCAAGCTCTGGCTCGAGCGGATGGGGCTCTAGTTGTCCCAGCCTGCAACCGGACGACGACGGCCCGGCCGGCTGTCGCCCGTCGTCGGCAAAGCGCGCAAAATGCTGCAGAACGCCCTGGCCGACGCCGGCTATCCCGAACGGGTGCTGGTCGCCTGCAGCGGCGGCCCGGACTCCCTTGCCCTCGCGGCCATCGCGTCGTACTTCGGCCGCCGCGGCCACGTGGACGGCCACCCTGTGTCGGTGGGGGCCGTCGTCGTCGACCACCAGCTGCAGCCCGGCTCCGCCGGCGTCGCCGCCCAAACCGCAGCCGTCCTCCGGGACCTGGGGCTCTCTCCGGTGGAAGTGCGGCGGGTTGACGTCGCATCCACCGGGATCGGCCCCGAAGCCGCGGCACGGGATGCCCGGCACGCTGCCCTGGAGCAGGCTGCCGCCCACGCCGGGGCCGGCGTGATCCTCCTCGGCCACACCCTGGACGACCAGGCGGAACAAGTGCTGCTCGGGCTCGCCCGCGGCTCCGGGACACGCTCGCTGGCAGGAATGCGGCCGGTCCGCGGGCTCCTGCTGCGGCCGTTCCTGGGCCTCCGCCGGGCCGACACGCTCGAGATCTGCGACGTCGAGGGGCTGGATCCGTGGCACGACCCCAGCAACTCCGACCCCTCCTTCGCCCGCTCCCGCACGCGGGTGGAGGTCCTGCCCATGCTGGAGGAAAAGCTCGGTCCCGGCGTCGCTGAATCCCTCGCCAGGACCGCGGCCATCCTGCAGCTGGACGCCGACTACCTCGACGACGTGGCGAACAGCACGTATGAGCAGCTGGCGGAGAAATCAGGCACCGAAATCAGCCTGCCCGAGACAGCGCTCGGCGAACTGGCCCCCGCCATCCGGTTCCGGGTCATCGCCAAGGCGGCCGCCGCCGTCGGAGGCCAGCAACCCAGCTATCAGCGGCTGCTCGCCGCGGAGGCGCTCCTGCGCCGGCAGGGTTCCGCCGGCCCCGTTGAACTTCCCGGCGGAGTGAACGCCTACCGGCTTTCGCTGGCGCAGATCCTCGCCGGCGAAGGGCAGAATCAGCCGGACCCTGCGCGGGACGCAGCCACCGGCGGTCCCCGCGGAGCCGCCCGCTGTGGGAAGCTGGTATTCCGGCCTCAACAGCCGCCCCAAAAATAGTCGCACCCGCATCTACACAGGAGCCATTGGTGGATTCAAACGACGTCCAGGCAGACCTCAAGCACGTTCTCTACACCAAGGATCAGATCCAGCAGCGGATTACCGAGCTCGCTGCACAGATCGACAAGGACTACGAGGGCCGGGAGCTCCTCATCGTCGGCGTTTTGAAGGGCGCAGTCATGGTCATGGCAGACCTGGCACGGGCACTTCACAGCCACGTTTCCATGGACTGGATGGCAGTGTCCTCCTACGGTTCCGGGACCCAGTCCTCCGGCGTTGTGCGCATCCTCAAGGACCTCGACACGGACCTCATGGGCAAGGACGTGCTGATCGTCGAGGACATCATCGACTCCGGCCTGACGCTGTCCTGGCTCAAGACCAACCTGGAATCCCGCGGCACCGCCTCGGTGGAAATCTGCACCGCCTTCCGCAAGCCCACGGCCGCCAAGGTCCAGATCGACGTCAAATACGTCGGCTACGACATCCCGAACGAATTCGTCGTCGGCTACGGCCTGGACTACGCCGAGAAATACCGCAACCTGGACTTCGTGGGCACGCTGGCACCCCACGTCTACGAATAGGCGCATTACCGGGCTCCCTCCCGGCCCGGCCGGGCCCCGCAACGGGCCGCGGCCCCGCCCCGCTACGCCTAGAGGGAACTTTTGCACTGCATCGTGCGTGAATCACTCCGAACGGTGTATAGCTAGAAGCTGACGCAGCACCACACGCGCGCAGACCAGTCGCCGTGCAGCACTACCAGGAGGGACGGGGCCAGCCCCCGATCAGATGAAAGCTAAGAGTTTCTTCAAGGGCCCGGGCATCTGGATCGTAGTTGTGGTCGGAATGCTCCTGCTGGCCTTTGCCACGCTTGCTCCCGGCGGGTCAACCCGGATTGACACGAAACCGGGCCTCGAGCTCCTCGCGGACAACGGCAAGGTGGAACAGGCCAAGATCTTCGACGCGGAGAACCGCGTTGACCTGATCCTCAAGGACAACCTGGTCATCGACGGGCAGGACAAGGGCAAGAACGTCCAGTTCTTCTTCGTCAATGCCCGCGCCGCAGATGTGGTCAAGGCAGTCACAGACGCCAACCCCTCCAGCGGCTTCACCGACCAGCCGATCGAAAACAACTGGTTCTCCGGGCTGTTCTCCCTGCTGGTCCCCGTGCTCCTGCTGGGCGTACTTTTCTGGTTCCTGCTCTCCCGCATGCAGGGCGGCGGATCCAAGATCATGCAGTTCGGCAAGTCCAAGGCAAAGCTGGTCAACAAGGACATGCCCCAGGTGACGTTCAACGACGTCGCCGGCGCGGACGAGGCCGTGGAAGAACTCCAGGAGATCAAGGAATTCCTCCAGGAACCCGCCAAATTCCAGGCCGTGGGCGCCAAGATCCCCAAGGGCGTGCTGCTCTACGGTCCTCCCGGCACCGGCAAGACCCTGCTGGCCCGCGCCGTCGCCGGTGAAGCGGGAGTGCCTTTCTTCTCCATCTCCGGTTCCGACTTCGTCGAAATGTTCGTCGGCGTGGGTGCGTCCCGTGTCCGCGACCTCTTCGAGCAGGCCAAGGCCAGCTCACCGGCCATCATCTTCGTGGACGAGATCGACGCCGTCGGCCGTCACCGCGGTGCCGGCATCGGCGGCGGCAACGACGAACGCGAGCAGACCCTCAACCAACTGCTGGTTGAGATGGACGGCTTCGACGTCAAGACCAACGTCATCCTGATCGCCGCCACCAACCGTCCCGACGTCCTGGACCCGGCCCTCCTGCGTCCGGGCCGCTTCGACCGCCAGATCACCGTTGAAGCCCCGGACCTCGTGGGCCGCGACCAGATCCTGCAGGTCCACGCCAAGGGCAAGCCGATGGCTCCCGGCGTAGACCTCAAGGCCGTTGCCAAGAAGACTCCCGGCTACACGGGTGCGGACCTGGCGAACGTCCTCAACGAAGCCGCGCTGCTGACGGCGCGGTCCAACGCCAACCTGATTGACGACCGCGCCCTCGATGAAGCGATCGACCGCGTGATGGCCGGCCCGCAGAAGCGCAGCCGGGTCATGAAGGAACACGAGCGCAAGATCACGGCCTACCACGAAGGCGGACACGCCCTGGTGGCGGCCGCCCTGCGGAATTCCGCCCCGGTCACCAAGATCACCATCCTGCCCCGCGGCCGTGCCCTGGGCTACACCATGGTGGTTCCGGAAAACGACAAGTACTCCATCACCCGCAACGAACTGCTGGACCAGATGGCGTACGCCATGGGTGGCCGTGTGGCCGAGGAAATCGTCTTCCATGATCCGTCCACCGGCGCCTCCAACGACATCGAGAAGGCCACCGGAACGGCCCGCAAGATGGTCACGGAATTCGGCATGAGCGAACGCGTCGGTGCCGTCCGCCTCGGCCAGGGCGGCGGCGAGCCGTTCCTGGGCCGCGACGCCGGCCACGAGCGCAACTACTCGGACCAGATCGCCTACATCGTGGACGAGGAAGTGCGCCGCCTGATCGACCAGGCCCATGACGAGGCGTACGCGATCCTCACCGAAAACCGCGACATCCTGGATTCGCTGGCCCTCGAGCTCCTGGAGCGTGAAACCCTGAACCAGGCCGAGATCGCGCACGTCTTCCGGGACATCCGCAAGCGCGACTTCCGTGAAGTATGGCTCTCCAAGGAAACCCGTCCGGTGCAGACCGCAGGTCCCGTGGAATCCCGCCTCGAAAAGGCCGAACGCGAAGCCCAGGAAGAGGCCAAGGAAGCCCGGCTGGAGGAACCGCTGGACGCGCAGCCGCCGCACCCGCAGGGCGTCGCAAGTCAGGAGAGCTTCGGGGGCGGTGTTACGGACGTCGGCGCCGACGGACCGCATCACGGATAAGCTTCTGCTGTGAATCATTTCGACGACGACGACGTTTCCGCCACCGCCGATCCCTCAACCGGCAGTTCTTCCCGCAGCTCCTCGCGGCGTTCGGACAACAAGGTTGACCGCCGGCGGATCGAGGCGGCCGTGCGGGAAATCCTGTTGGCCATCGGTGAGGACCCGGACCGCGGCGGGCTCGTGGACACCCCCAAAAGGGTGGCCAAGGCCTACGTGGAGGTCTTCGCGGGCCTGCACCACGACCCCGCGGAAATCCTGTCCACCACCTTTGACCTGGACCACGAGGAACTGGTCCTGGTCAAGGACATTCCGTTCTACTCCACCTGCGAGCATCACCTGGTGCCGTTCCACGGAGTGGCGCACGTTGGCTACATCCCGTCCCATGACGGCAAGGTCACCGGGCTGAGCAAACTGGCCAGGCTGGTGGACATGTTCGCCAAGCGGCCGCAGGTGCAGGAGCGTCTCACCACCCAGATCGTCGAAGCACTCGTAACGCACCTCAAGCCGCGCGGCGCGATCGTGGTCATCGAATGCGAACACCTGTGCATGTCCATGCGCGGTATTCGCAAGCCCGGTGCCAAGACCGTCACCAGTGCCGTGCGCGGTCAACTGCATGACCCGGCCACCCGCGCCGAAGCCATGAGCCTCATACTCGGAAGGTAATAAAACAGACTATGGACTCCCTCGCTGCAGCTCCTGGAACCGGACCCGCAACAAACCCCTTGCCAGTCCTGCGTAAACCGCGGCCGGCAGCCAAGTTTGAAGATCTCCCCACGGACCGCACGCTGGTAATGGGCATCCTGAACGTCACCCCCGATTCCTTCAGCGACGGCGGCAAGCACCCGACGCCGGACACCGCCATCGCGGCCGGCCTCCGGATGTTCTACGCCGGCGCGGACATCATCGACGTCGGCGGTGAATCCACGCGCCCCGGCGCGGAGGAAGTCAGCCCCGAAGAGGAACAGCGGCGCGTGCTGCCGGTGGTCGAGGCCATGGTCAAGGCCGGCGCCCTGGTCAGCATCGACACCACCCACGCTGCAACCGCGGCCGCTGCCCTCAAGGCCGGCGCAACCATCATCAACGACGTCTCCGGGCTGACGGTTGAGCCCGAGATGGCCGAACTGGTGGCGCGCTCCGGTGCGCCGTACGTCCTGACCCACCGCCGCGGCGACGCAAAGACCATGAACTCGCTCACTGACTACGCCGACGTGGCGGAGGAAGTCGCCGCCGAACTGGTGGGCGTGCGGGACAAGCTGTACGCGGCCGGGGTAGCACCGGAACAGATTATTTTGGACCCGGGCCTGGGCTTCTCCAAGAACGACGGGCAGAACTGGGAACTCCTGCGGAACATGGGACCGCTGGAGGCCCTTGGCCACAGGATCCTGGTGGGGGCGTCCCGCAAGCGCTTCCTCGGCACGCTCCTGTCCGTTGCAGGCAAAGCTGCGGCCCCGGAGGAACGGGACCACGCGACTGCCGCCATCACGTCCATCAGCGCCGCACGCGGCGCATGGGCCGTCCGGGTGCACGACGTCGGACCCAGCCTTGACGCCGTCAAGGTTGCCGCACGGATGTCTCCCCGACCGCTCGGCGACACCAGCCCCACCAACTAGGCAGGCAGCCACGATGGACACAATCACGCTGAGCGGTGTTACCGCCGTCGGCCATCACGGGGTGTTCGATTTCGAGCGCCGCAACGGCCAGCCGTTCATCGTTGATGCCGTGCTGCACCTGGATTTCACCAAGGCCGCCGCGTCGGATGACGTCCTGGACACCGCGCATTATGGCGAGGTGGCCGAACGCATCAAGCACTGGATCACCGGCGATCCCCTGAACCTGATCGAGGCCCTTGCCGTGCGCATCGCCGACGATCTCCTGCAGGAGTTCCCGCTGGCCGCTGTGGACATCACGGTGCACAAACCCAAGGCGCCCATCGAGGTTGAGTTCGGCGACGTCTCCGTCAGCGTGCATCGGCGGCGGTCATGAACCCCCCGTATTCGAACAACCCGTATGTCCGTGCCGTCCTGGCGCTCGGCAGTAACCTTGGGGAGCGGAACGACACCCTGTCCACCGCCGTCGCCGACCTCGTGGACCGGCCGGAAGTGCGGCTGACCGCGGTGTCCCCGGTGATCCAGACCAAGGCCGTGGGCGGCCCCGAGGGCCAGCCCGACTTCCTGAACATGGTGATCACAGTGGAGACCTCGCTGCCGCCGATGGAACTGCTGCGCCATTGCCAGGCCGTCGAAAACAAGCACCACAGGGTGCGCGAGGTCCGCTGGGGACCGCGGACCCTGGACGTGGACATCATCACCTACGCCGATGTGGAGAGCTCCGATCCCACCCTGACCCTGCCGCATCCGCGCGCGGCGGAGCGGGCCTTCGTGCTGTACCCCTGGTCGCTCATCGACCCCGCCGCCGAGCTCAACGGTGTTCGGGTGGCCGAGCTGGCGGCCAAGGCCGCCGATTTCCCGGACCTGGCGCCCTTTGACGGCTTCGGGGACTTCGACGGCCTGCCCACTGCGGGAGCGGTGGAGTAGCCCGTGAAACCAGTCAATCCCTTCCTGCTGATCGTTGTGGGACTGATCCTGGCCATTGCCGGGTGGTTCGCGGCGGTCATGACCACCCGCTACGGTCTGGCCACCCCGGTGCTGCCCCAGACCGGCCTGGTGACCATGGGAGTGATCGTGGCCCTCACGCTGATCCTGGGGATCCGCGTGCTGCGCTGGCGGAACGGCAAGAAAAAGAAGATGCTGAACCCCATCCTGGCCGCATGGACCCTCGTCCTCGCCCAGGCCTGCGCCTACACCGGAAGTGTGCTGCTGGGCTGGCACGCAGGGATCTTCCTGGACCTGCTGCGGCTCTGGAACCTGCGCAGCGACCAGGGAATCACCTGGCTGGCCCTGTCCATGGCCGGCGGGGGACTGGCCATGATCATCGTGGGGCTGGTCGTGGAACGCTTCTGCCGGATTCCGCCGGAAGACGGCGACGCCGACGGTGCCCCGGGCATGCCCGGCAGGGGCGCCCGCAAACCCAAGGGGGAAGGCGAATATGCCTACAGAGGCGATTGATCCCCCCGGGATTTCCTGGCTGCGGGTGTCGCCCAAATACGTGACGGTCCGGCTGGTGGAGTGGGCCATCGGGAACCTGATCGCCGTGGCGCTGCTCTCGCTGCCGCTGGTGTTCAGGCTGGTGGGCTGGTGGGACTGGGTTCCGCTCTGGCTGGCCACCACCGTCCCCGCGTTCATGCTGCTTTTGGCTGTCTGGCGGCTGCTCCTTATTCCGCGGCAGGTGCGGGCCATCGGCTATGCCGAGCGCGACGACGACCTCCTGATCCGCAGCGGCATCTTCTTCCAGCGCACGCTGGTGGTTCCCTACGGCCGGATGCAGTACGTGGACATCGGCGTCGGGCCGGTGGAACGCGGCCTCGGCCTGTGCACGCTGAAGCTGCACACCGCCTCGGCCGGCACCAACGCGGAGATTCCCGGCCTGCCGTCTGACGAGGGGGCACGGCTCCGCGAGCAGCTTTCCGCCCGGGGCGCGGCACGGCTGGCCGGGCTGTGACCTCTGACCGCGCTGTGACCTCTGACGGAGCCGGAACGGCCGGCAGGCCCGCGGGAGGGGATGCTCCCGCCGGCGATGGTCCCGCCGGGCAGGCTGCCATTAGGCCCGACGGCGAGTGGCTGCGCGTACATCCCGCGTCACCGTTCATTAGGGGCTGGGTGGCGCTGGCCGCCATCGGCTTCTTCTTCGGCCGCGACACCTTCGAACGCATGCTGCAGGGCCGCCCCCTCATGGACGAGATGTATTCCGGGCGGGTGCCGTTCCTGATCGCCGGCGGCGGGCTGGTCCTCGTCCTGTCCGTGCTGGGGTTCATCCTGACGTGGTACTTCACCCGCTACCAGGTTGCCGAGGGCTATGTCCGGGTGAACACCGGCTTCCTGTTCAAGCAGCAGCGCCAGGCGCGGCTTGACCGCGTTCAGGCCATCGACATCGTGCAGCCGCTGCTGGCCAGGATCTTCGGCCTTGCCGAACTCAAGTTCGAGGTGGCCGACGCCGGCGAATCAGCCGTGCGCCTGGCCTACCTCCGGATCGACGACGCCCGCCAGCTGCGGGCCACCATCCTGGCCCGGGCGGCCGGGCTGGAACCCGACCCGGAGCGTCCCGAAGAAGCCCTGCCCGAGGCTCCGGAATTTCCCGTCCTGTCCGTCCCGCCGTCGCGCCTTATCGGCTCGTTGCTGCTGAGCGAGCAGAGTTTCTTCGTGCTGGTCGGCGCGGTGGCGTCCGTGGTGCTGTCAACCGTCACGGACAACCGCGGGTTCTACTTCTACCTGATCCCCGCTGCCCTTGGCCTGGCCGCCGCCTACTGGGGATCGTTCAACAAGGGTTACAACTTCACCGCCGCCATCTCGCCGGACGGCATCCGGCTCCGCTACGGGCTGCTGGACACGCAGGCGCAGACCCTGCCGCCCGGCCGGATCCAGGCCCTGAAGGTGACGCAGCCGCCGCTGTGGCGGATCTTCGGCTGGTACCGGATGCAGGTGAACGTGGCCGGCTACGGCGGTCCTGGCAGCAACGGCGAGGGCGCCTCACGCACCACGCTTCTTCCGGTGGGCGTCCTGGCCGATGTGATGAGGATGCTGTCGCTGGTGCTCCCGGATCCGGGAACGCCGGACCCGGCTCGCGTCTTTGCGGCCGGCCTGACCGGCATTGCTCCGGCCGACCGGCCCGCTCCCGAAGGGCAGCCGGCCGCCGCGGAGGCAGCCGGAGCGGGGGAACCGGACAGCGGGTTCGTCACCAGTCCGCGCCGCGTGCGGCTGCTGGCTCCGCTGGGCTGGCGCCGCAACGGCTTCACTGCCACTGACACGGCACTGCTGATCCGTTCCGGCCGCCTGTGGCGCGAGCTGGTGGTGGTTCCCCATCAGCGCACGCAGTCGATGGCCCTGCACCAGGGTCCGCTGGCCCGCCGCTTCCGTGTGGCGGACCTCGTCCTGCACACCACAGCCGGCCCGGTGTCACCCCGGGTCATCCAGGCCGGACTGGACGAAGCCCGGGCGCTGTTCGACGCGCAGGCCGCCCGCGCCAGGGAAGCCCGCAGGCGGCAGACCAGCGAGCAATGGCTGGCGCAGGTCGCCCCGGCGGCGGTTGTTGATCCTGATCACCCACAGAACCACCAGGAGGGCCCGCAGCATGGCTAAGCCAGGACGCCTCGGCGTCGGAATCATCGGCGCCGGCAAGGTGGGAGCAGTCCTCGGTGCGGCGCTCCGCGCTGCCGAGCACGCCGTCGTCGGCGTTTCTGCGGTCTCGGACGCGAGCCGGGAACGCGCCGAAACCCTGTTGCCCGGCGTTCCGGTGCTCGACGTGCAGGACATCGTGGAACGGTCCGAACTGGTGCTGCTGGCCGTGCCGGACGACGCCCTCGGCGGACTCGTGCAGGGCCTGGCAAAGCTAGGGGCCTGGCAGCCCGGGCAGCTCGTGGCCCACACCTCGGGCCGCTTCGGCGTGGGGATCCTGCACCCGGTGCGGGCCGCAGGCGCGGTCCCGCTCGCCCTGCACCCGGCGATGACCTTCACCGGCATGAGCCTGGACCTCACGCGCCTGCTGGACTGCACGTTCGGCGTCACGGCGGACGCCGCCATGCTGCCGATCGCCCAGGCCCTGGTGGTGGAGATGGGCGCCGAACCGGTGGCCATCGCCGAAGGCGACCGCACCCAGTACCACGCGGCACTGGCCCACAGCTCGAACCATTTGGTCACCCTCGTCGCCCAGGCCTCGCAGCTGCTCCGCGAAGTGGGCGTCGAAGCCCCGGAGCGTATGCTGGGGCCGCTCCTCCGGGCCACGCTGGAGAACGCGCTTGCCTCCGGTGAGACCGCCCTGACCGGGCCCGTGGCCCGCGGCGATGTTGGCACGGTTGCCGCGCACGCCGAGGCATTGCGGGAACACGACGCCGGTGCCGGCGGCGATATTCTGGAGGCCTACCTGGCCATGGCGCGGGCCACTGCGCGCCGCGCCGGAAACCGGGGGCTGTTGAAGCCGGATCAGCTGGACGCGATCCGCGCGGCCCTGGACGGCACGGACAACGACGGGCCGCAGGCCCCTGGAGGAAACTGACTTGACGATCAAACTCGTGACCACCGCGGCGCAGCTGCGGGCCGAAAGCGCACGGCTGCTGACGGAAAAACAGGGTTCGTCGCAAGGCCTCGTTCCCACCATGGGCGCCCTGCACGAAGGCCACGCCAGCCTGGCGCGCACCGCCGTCGAAGAAAATGACATAGTGGTGGCCAGTATCTTCGTCAATCCGCTGCAGTTCGGCGAGGCTGTGGACCTGGACCGGTACCCGCGGACCCTCGAGGCGGACATGGAACTCCTCCACGCCGAGGGCGTGGACCTGGTGTTCGCGCCGTCGGTAGAGGAGGTCTATCCGGGCGGCGAACCCCTGGTCCGTGTCACGGCGGGCCGCCTGGCCGAGAAATGGGAAGGCGCCTCCCGCCCCGGCCACTTCGACGGAGCCCTGACCGTGGTGGCCAAGCTTCTGCATTACGGGTTTCCGGGTGCCGGGCTGTCAGGCGGCGGCGCCTTCGTGACCGGCGCCGGTGCGGGCCTGCCCGCCTACCGCGCCTACTTCGGCCAGAAGGACGCCCAGCAGCTGACGCTGGTGCGCCGGATGGTGGCCGACCTGAATTTCCCGGTGGAGATCGTTGCAGTTCCCACGGTGCGGTCCGCGGACGGCCTGGCCCTGAGCAGCCGGAACAGGTTCCTTTCCGGGGAGGAGCGCGAGGCCGCCCTGGTGCTGTCCCGGGCCCTGCGGCTCCTCGAAGAGCGGGCCAATGCCCATGAACCGCTCGACCTTGAGTCCGCCCAGGCCATGGTGGAATCCCAGCCGCTGGTGGGACTGGACTACTTCGACGTGGTGGACCCGGACACCTTGGATCCCCTGGCCGAGAACTGCAAGGAGACGCCGTTCCGTGGCGAAGGCCTGGCAATCATTGCGGCCAAGGTGGGGCCGGTCCGGCTGATCGACAACGTGCCGCTGAACTCCTGACGCGCAGAATTTCCCGGTCCTGATCCGATTTTCTCTAATGACGGGAATTACCCCGGGGGCTACACTGTTGGAATCTGCAGCGACGACGCTCGCCGGAAACCACTTCGCATCTCCCTGAGGGAATCCCCATGTCTACAGACGTCTCTTCCAATGCCCACGGCGATCCCGTGACCCCTGCCGCTGCGGCAGCGCAGGCCGCGGGCCCGGTGAAGATGTCCCGTGAGTCCGTCACCATCATCGTCACCTTGCTGGTTGCCACCTTCGTGGTCATCCTCAACGAAACCATCATGAACGTGGCGCTGCAGAGGCTCATGGTGGACCTCGGGGTTGACGCACCCACGGTGCAGTGGCTCTCCACGGGCTTTATGCTCACCATGGCCGTCGTCATCCCCACCACGGGGTTCATCCTGCAGACCCTGTCCACCCGGGCCGTGTTCATGCTGGCCATGGGCCTGTTCTCCGGCGGGACACTGCTGGCCGCGCTGGCTCCCGGATTCGAAGTGCTGCTGCTGGCCCGCATTGTCCAGGCCGGCGGTACAGCCATCATGCTTCCGCTCCTGATGACCACGATCCTCACCCTGGTCCCGATCGAACGGCGCGGCGCCGTCATGGGCAACGTGAGCATTGCCATATCCGTGGCGCCGGCCATGGGTCCCACTGTCTCCGGGCTGATCCTCGAGCACTTCACCTGGCGGTTCATGTTCGTGTTTGTCCTGCCGGTTGCCCTCGCGGCCTTCGCCATCGGAGCCCGCTTCCTCACCAATGTCGGCGAGTCCGAGAAGACCAGACTGGACTTCCTGTCTGTGCTGCTGACCGTTCCGGCATTTGGCGGAGTTGTCTATGGCCTCAGCCAGATCGGCGGCGGCCATGGCGGCCAGAGCGGACCCGGCGCCACCGCCATCGCGGCGCTGGCCGTGGGGGTGGTGGCCATGCTGGCCTTCGTGTTCCGCCAACTGAAACTGCAGAAAAAGGAAATGCCGCTGCTGGACCTGCGGGCGTTCAACTTCCGCATGTTCACGGTGTCCGTGCTCCTGATGGTGGTGGCCATGATCGCCCTGTTCGGCGCCGTCATCCTGCTGCCGCTCTACCTGCAGGAAATCCGCGGCCTGAAGTCCCTCGAAACCGGCCTGGCGCTCCTCCCGGGCGGCCTGGCGATGGGTCTGCTGGGTCCGGTCATCGGCCGCTGGTTCGACAAGGTGGGTCCGCTGCCGCTGACCGTCACCGGTTCCGTCATGATGGTGCTCTCACTCTGGCAGTTCTCCATGCTGGACGCCGGGACAGCCGTCTGGTGGATCGTGTCCCTGCACGTGGCGCTGAGCCTCGGCCTGGCGCTCCTGTTCACCCCGGCCTTCACCACCGGGCTCAACCCGCTTCCGCCGCACCTGTACTCGCACGGATCGGCGATTATGAGCACGCTGCAGCAGGTGGCCGGTGCCGCCGGAACGGCGCTGCTGGTGTCGATCTACGCCGTGGTGGCTGCAGGATCGGGCATCGTTGCCGGCATGCACGCGGCTTTCCTGACGGCAGCCGTCATAGCCGTCGCCGCCGTCGTGCTGTCCGCCATGATGCGCAAGACGGCCGGGGCGGAGCACCCGGCGCCGGCCGCCCACTAACAACCCAATAAGCGCGAACGGACACTTGAGTCCCAACTACTAAGCGCGAACGAGCAGGTAAGGCCCTCAAATCCACCTTTTGAGGGCGTTATCTGTCCGTTCGCGCTTGGGGGACGGTGCTCAAGTGTCCGTTCGCGCTTGGGGGATGGTGCTCAAGTGTCCGTTCGCGCTTGGGTGGGGCTGGGCGGGGCTGGTCGTGGCCAACCGTGCCCACCCGCGCCCAACCGGGGGTCAGCCGGCGAAGAAATCGCTGAGTTCGCTGATCAGCTTGTCCGGCGCCCGGTTGACGCCGTCGTGGCCCGAACCGGGCAGGATGGTGTAGCTGGAACCGGACAGCACGTCGTGGATCTGGCCGCACGCGATGCCGAAGTAGGCCGGGCTCTTTTCGCCGACAATGATGAGGGTCTCGAGCGGCAGTGCCAGGAACGGCTCGGCCGGCATGTCCGCGGCGATGATCGCCTTGATCTCCCGGACGCCGGTCTTCATCAGGTCGCGTTGCTGCTTGCCGATGGGTGTCCCGGCGATGAGCTTGTTGGCGAGGGTGAGCATCGACAGCGGCATCCGCGAGGACAAGGCCCCGCCCGTCTCGAGCCCTCTGACCAGCACGGCAAGGGCGCGGTCGTCGTCGCCGGCCGCCGTCGCGCGTTCGTATTCGGAGATCCAGTCCGCCTTGACGCTGTGGTTCACGGACACGGCGGGATCGTAGACCGCCAGCCGTTCCACCGGCAGGGTGCGGGCCGCGTGGAGCGCCACGGCGCCGCCGAAGCTGTGGCCGAAGACGTCCGTGCTGGCCGTGTGCTTCATCACGGTATCCAGGTCGCGGATGTCCACATCCAGCGTGTAGTCGTCAGGCTGCGCCGAGGATTCGCCGCGTCCGCGCCGGTTGAACGTGTGCACCGGCCGGCCCAGCGAGGCACTCAGCTTCTGGGCAAAGCGCGTGTAGTCGGCGGCGGTGACCATGGAGGCCTGCACGACGACGACGCCCGAGCCTGCCGAGGCCAGCTCGGCTCCCGTGGTGTAGAGCTCCAGCGTTCCGCCGTCGGGTGTCTTGATGTTCTCGCGCGTCATGTTCCGAGCCTACCCGGGGCGGCAGGAACCGCACAGCAGCTTGGGACCGGCATCACCATGTCAGCTCTTGAAGTACGCGGAGATGTCCTCCACCAGCTCTTTGACGGCTGCGGGGATGGAGGCGTGGACGCACTTGGGCGAGACCTGAAGCTCGCTGCCGGGTACGGCCCGGTGCAGCTGTTCGGCCGTCGCCTTGTAGTAGCTCGGGCTTTTGGCGCCCACCATGAACCTGGTGTTCGGCGGCAGGACGGAAAAGTCCCGGACGTGGTCGTCCTCATCGAACACCGCCTTGAGCTCGCCCACGCCGCTGGGCATGAGCTCCTTGAACACCCGGTTCACCCTGGTCCGGGACACCAGCGCCATCAGGCCGGCCAGGAGCGGTTCCGGAATCCTGGCCAGGGGCGAGCCGGGCTGCATGCCCTTCTTGAGCTTGGCCAGGGCGTGCGGGACGTTTCCGGCGTTGACTGAGCGTTCGAAACTGTCCAGCCAGGACATGTCCACCTCGCCGTCGATATTCACAGCGGCGTCGTAGACAGCGAGCTTGTCCGGATGGTGTCCGGTCCCGGCGAACTCCTGGACCGCATTCAGCGCCACGGAACCGCCCAGGCTGTGGCCGAAGAGGTTGCGCGCGCCGGTGGCGTCCATAACGGCCCGGACGTCGGCAATTTCGGTGGCCATCGAATAGTCTGCCGGTTGCGGCGTGGAGTCGCCGCGGCCGCGCCGGTCATAGACGTCCACGGCCCAGCCCTCGCCGAGGCCCTTGGACAGTGCCTCGGAAAACGGCCGGTAGATCAGCGCCGTCAGGAAGGCTCCGCCGATCACTACGACCCGCCGCTCGCCAGGGGCGTCCACGGTGCCGTAGCTGTACAAGGCCAGCCGGCCGCCGTCGTGCGTGGTAATGAACTGCTGCTCCACTGATCCCTTGTCTTTGAAGGCTTCCTTCACTGACCAATCCTAAAGCGGCTGCCCAGCGGGTGCCTGGCGGCGCGGATCCGCTGGAGCCGCAGGCCGACGTCGTTGGCCAGGAACCTTGCGGTGGTGAGGGCCAGCCGGTTCCCGGGCCGGAGCGGTCCCTCGTGGAGCTGGCCGGGGACCAGGGCGAAGTCAATGGCCGGCACCGCCGCGGCGAGCTGGCGGCCCGTTTCGGCGAAGTATGCCGGGCTCCAGCCGCCGCTGAGCATCAGGGTGGGTGTGGTGACGGCGGCGAAGTCGGCGAGCTCTGCGTCGGCTTCGAGCACGGCCCGCATCTCGGCGACGGCGGTGGGCAGCAGCTGCCGCATCTCCGCCCCGAGCCGCGTCCGGGCGGACAGGATGCTCAGCATGCGCAGGGCGCCGAGCGGGAGCTTGGAGACCGGGCCCGCCGTTTCCAGCCCCTGGACCAGATGGGCCCAGGCATGGTCGAGCTGGCCGGCGGCCATGGAATGCTCCAGTTCCGGACGCCACCGGCGTTCGAGGCTGCCGGAGAGGGAAACCGCGGCGTCGTAGGTCACGAGCCGCCGGATGGGCTCGGTCCGGGCTGCCTGCAGGGCCACAAAACCGCCGTAGCTGTGGGCCACCACGTCCGCGGAACCGGTGGCCCGCATGACGGCCGCGAGGTCGCTGATCTCCGTCGCCGCCGAGTAGTCCTCGCGCTGGCCGGCGGAACCGCCGCGGCCGCGGCGGTTGTAGGTATGGACCGGCCGCCCCAGGAGGCGGGCAATCTTCATGGCGAAAGGGCGGTAGAGCGCGTCGGTCACCAGGGTTCCGTGAATGACGACGACGCCGGGTTGCCCCGCGTCGTCCGCGTGACCGTCCGGGCCGCCAGCCAGGGTGCTGTCCGGGCGGCCGGTTGCCGGCAAGGCGGGGGACGCCACGGGCATGAACGAGTGCACCTCAAGGTGACCGTCGCCGTCGTCCGTCCTGATCGTCCGAGTCTCCACAGCCCCGAGTCTATTCCCCTCGCCGCAGCAGCCTCCGCTAGGAGTTTTTGTCCAGATAATGCAGCCAAAAGGGCCCGTTGCGGGCATTATGTGGACAAAAACTCCCGGGTGAGGGGAGTCATGGCCGGCAGGAAAAAACATGCCGCTGAACTCCCGGTAAACTTAGGGATTGTGACTTCCCAAAACACCCCCACCCCGACCAATGCTGCCGAACCGGCGGACGCCAGCGAGCAGATGCGCATCCGCATGGAGAAGCGCGCCAAGCTGATTGAACGCGGCGAGGCGTACCCGGTGGGTGTTGAGCGCACGCATTCCCTGAGCGAGATCCGCGAAAAGTACGCCCACCTCGAAGCCGACGAGACCACCGGCGACACTGTTGGCGTCAGCGGCCGCATCGTGTTCATCCGCAACACCGGCAAACTCTGCTTCGCCACCCTCCAGGAAGGCGGCACGGACGGCAAGGGAACCCGCCTCCAGGCCATGCTGAGCCTGGCCAACGTCGGTGAGGAGTCCCTGGCCGAATGGAAGGCCCTGGTGGACCTGGGCGACCACGTCTTCATCCAGGGTGAGGTCATTTCCTCCCGCCGCGGCGAGCTGTCCGTGATGGCCGATTCCTGGTCCATGGCCTCGAAGGCGCTCCGCCCGCTGCCTGTGCTGCACGCCGGCCTGAACGAGGAAACCCGCGTCCGCCAGCGTTACGTGGACCTGATGGTCCGCGACGAGGCCCGCGAGATGGTCTACACCCGCGCCGCGATCACCCGCTCAATCCGGGAAAGCCTGCACCGCCGCAACTACGTCGAGGTGGAAACCCCGATGCTCCAGCTGGTCCACGGCGGTGCCCTGGCCCGGCCGTTCGAAACCCACATGAACGCCTTCGATCAGAAGATGACCCTGCGCATCGCCACCGAGCTGTACCTCAAGCGCGCAGTGGTGGGCGGCATCGACCGGGTCTACGACATGGGCCGCGTGTTCCGCAACGAGGGCGTGGACTCCACGCACAGCCCGGAATTCACCACGCTGGAATGCTACGAGGCCTGGGCCGACCAGTTCGTCATGGCGGACCGCATCAAGGAGATCATCCTTGACGCCGCCGATGCCGCCGGTGTGGGCCGCACGATCCAGACTGAAGCCGGGGAGATCAACCTTGACGGCGAGTGGGCGTGGCTGGCTGTGTACCCCGGACTGTCCGACGCCGTGGGCCAGGAAATCACGCCGGACACCACCGTGGAGGAACTGCGGGCCGTGGCGGCCAAGCACGACGTCAAGGTCGATCCCAAATGGGATGCCGAGAAGCTGGCAGTTGAACTGTTCGGTGAAATCGTGGAACCAACGCTGCTGAACCCCACGTTCGTCTACAACTACCCGCCGTCCGCGCAGCCCCTTGCACGCCAGCACCGCGAGGACGACCGCCTGATCGAGGCCTGGGACCTGATCATCGGCGGCATGGAACGCGGCACGGCCTTCTCGGAGCTCATCGACCCTGTCATCCAGCGTGAACGCCTCACGGAGCAGTCAAGGCACGCCGCTGCCGGTGACGTGGAGGCCATGCAGCTGGACGAGGACTTCCTCCGCGCCCTCGAGTACGGCGCCCCGCCCATGGGCGGCATCGGGCTGGGCATTGACCGCCTGGTGATGCTCTTTACCGGCGCCGGCATCCGCGAAACCATCCTCTTCCCGCTCCTGAAGCCTGAAGGACACTGACCGTGGAGTACGTTGCCGTCCTTCTGCCCTCCCTTGTGGTCGGGCTGCTGTTCTGGTTTGCCATGAAGTCGATCTTCAACGCGGACAAATCGGAGCGCCAGGCTGAGGCACAGGCCCAGGCCGAGGCAAAAGCCCGCGACGCCGAATCAAAGCAGGAGACGAATGGTGCCCCGAATACGGGAACCAATCCCGGCGACGGCATCGGCAACAGCACAAACTAATACTCCCGGCTAATTCCTGCCCACCATTCACAGGAACCTTTTGCCGCTTTGACGCGTTGCCATAAAGGGAGAGATACTTTATCTGATACATCCTGCTTTTCTGCATACCCGTCCTTTCCAAAAGAGAGAATTTTTATGGCACAGAAAGTAAAAATCATCCTTGTCGATGATCTGGATGGGGGAACCGCGGACGAAACTGTCCGATTTGGCCTGGACGGCGTCAGTTACGAAATTGACCTGTCTGCTGCCAATGCTGCAGAACTACGCTCCTCCGTGGAGCGGTTTGTTTCAAGCGCCCGCAAGACGTCCACCGGCCGCGCCACCCGCACAAAGGTCTCAAGCGGTCGGAACCAGGACTCTGCACAGATTCGTCAGTGGGCCAGGGAGAATGGCTATGCGGTTAACAGCCGCGGCCGTATCCAGGCTGAAATTCAGGAAGCCTACCAGAAGGCAAATTCCTAGCACTGCCGCAGTTTTGCGTGGAAAAGCAATGCCCCTGCCAAACGGCGGGGGCATTGCTCATTTGAATACCCGGCAGGCCGCGGGAGGGCGTTGTGGTAAAGAGCCCCGGTTATTCAAGGTTATTGCGGCCCGGAGCAGGTTCCGGATGAGTGCAGCGCAAATGGAGTCCCGCCGGTGAACGGATTCCGTATGGGCAACAAAGTCATTGTTTGCCGGGTTTCCGGTGCGCCGTTGCGCCTTCGCCGGACGGCGGTATTGGGGCCGTTTTGCCGGTCATCGGACACGCGGCGGCAGTTCCGGCGGGCGGTATCAGCCCGTGTCGTCAACCCGGGAACCGGGTCCCGGGTTTCCCCTGTGGCGAACACGCTCCACAAGTCCGGGTCTGCCACGTAGCATCAAAGTACGTCGTAGCTAGGAGTGTGGCGAAATGTTTGAGCGATTTACGGACCGTGCCCGTCGCGTAGTTGTGCTTGCCCAAGAAGAGGCACGCATGCTGAACCACAATTACATCGGTACCGAACACATCCTCTTGGGTCTTATCCATGAGGGTGAAGGCGTTGCCGCCAAAGCTCTGGAGTCCTTGAGCATTTCGCTCGACGGCGTACGCGAGCAAGTGCAGGAGATCATCGGCCAGGGCCAGCAAGCCCCGTCCGGCCACATCCCCTTCACCCCGCGCGCCAAGAAGGTGCTGGAGCTCTCGCTCCGCGAAGCGCTGCAGCTGGGCCACAACTACATCGGCACGGAGCACATCCTGCTGGGCCTCATCCGTGAGGGTGAAGGCGTTGCCGCCCAGGTGCTCGTGAAGCTCGGGGCCGACCTCAACCGTGTCCGCCAGCAGGTGATCCAGCTCCTCTCTGGCTACCAGGGCAAGGAGACCACCGGCGCAGGCGTCGGACCCGGCCAGCCGGAGGGAACCCCTGCCGGCTCCGTGGTCCTGGACCAGTTCGGCCGCAACCTCACCCAGGCTGCGCGCGAGAACAAGCTGGACCCGGTCATCGGGCGCGAACAGGAAATGGAACGCGTCATGCAGGTCCTTTCCCGGCGCACCAAGAACAACCCCGTCCTCATCGGCGAACCCGGCGTCGGCAAGACCGCCGTCGTCGAGGGCCTCGCCCAGGCGATCGTCCGCGGGGACGTCCCGGAGACCATCAAGGACAAGCAGCTCTACACGCTGGACCTTGGGTCCCTGGTGGCAGGCTCCCGCTACCGCGGTGACTTCGAAGAGCGCCTGAAGAAGGTCCTCAAGGAAATCCGCACCCGCGGCGACATCATCCTGTTCATCGACGAAATCCACACCCTCGTCGGTGCCGGTGCAGCCGAAGGCGCCATCGATGCAGCTTCCATCCTGAAGCCCATGTTGGCCCGCGGTGAGCTCCAGACCATCGGTGCCACCACGCTGGACGAATACCGCAAGCACATCGAGAAGGACGCCGCGCTGGAGCGCCGCTTCCAGCCGATCCAGGTCAAGGAGCCTTCGGTTGCGCACGCGATCGAGATCCTCAAGGGCCTGCGTGACCGCTACGAGGCGCACCACCGCGTCACCATCACCGACGGCGCCCTCGCCTCGGCAGCCAACCTTTCCGAACGCTACATCTCGGACCGCTTCCTGCCGGACAAGGCCATCGACCTCATCGACGAAGCCGGCGCACGCCTGCGCATCCGCCGCATGACCGCTCCGCCGGAGCTGAAGGCCATGGACGAGCGCATCGCCGAACTCAAGATGGAGAAGGAGTCCGCGATTGATGCGCAGGACTTCGAAGGCGCCGCCTCGCTGCGCGACAAGGAGCAGAAGCTCATTGCCGAGCGGGCAGAGAAGGAACGCCACTGGAAGACCGGCGGCATGGACGACATCTCCGAGGTGGATGAGGATCTCATCGCCGAGGTGCTGGCGAACTCCACCGGCATTCCGGTCTTCAAGCTGACCGAGGAAGAATCCTCGCGCCTGCTGAAGATGGAAGACGAACTGCACAAGCGCGTCGTCGGCCAGAACGAGGCCATCAGGTCCCTGTCCCAGGCCATCCGCCGCACCCGTGCAGGCCTGAAGGACCCCAAACGTCCGGGTGGCTCGTTCATCTTCGCCGGCCCCACCGGCGTCGGCAAGACCGAACTCGCCAAGGCCCTCGCGGAGTTCCTGTTCGGTGAAGAGGATGCCCTCATCACGCTGGACATGTCCGAGTACTCCGAGAAGCACACGGTATCGCGGCTCTTCGGTGCCCCTCCGGGCTACGTCGGTTACGAGGAAGGCGGCCAGCTGACCGAAAAGGTCCGCCGCCGTCCGTTCTCCGTGGTCCTGTTCGACGAGGTGGAGAAGGCCCATGCGGACCTCTTCAACTCGCTGCTGCAGATCCTGGAAGACGGCCGCCTGACCGACTCCCAGGGCCGGGTGGTGGACTTCAAGAACACCGTGATCATCATGACCACCAACCTTGGAACACGGGACATTTCCAAGAGCGTTGCCACAGGCTTCCAGTCCGGCACGGACACGCAGACCGGCTACAACCGGATGCGCGCCCGGGTCACTGAGGAGCTCAAGCAGCACTTCCGCCCCGAGTTCCTGAACCGTGTTGATGACGTTGTGGTGTTCCCGCAGCTGACCCAGGACGAGATCATCGAGATCGTGGACATGTTCGTGGCCCGCCTGGAGAAGCGCCTCAAGGACAAGGACATGGGCATCGAGCTCACCACCGCGGCGAAGGTGCTCCTGGCCACCCGTGGCTACGATCCCGCCATGGGTGCACGGCCGTTGCGCCGCACCATCCAGCGCGAGATCGAGGACCAGCTGTCCGAGAAGATCCTCTTCGGAGAGATCCACGCGGGCGACATCGTGGTGGTGGATGTGGACGGCGAAGGCGACGACGCCAAGTTCACATTCGCCGGCAACGCCAAGCCGCGCATCCCGGAGATCGCCCCGAGCGTCTAAGTGCCACGTCAACGGCCCCGCCATCCCGCAAGGGACGGCGGGGCCTTTGCGTTGCCTCCCGATGTCCGTCTCCCGCCTCCCGCAAGGCGCCGGCGACACTGGCCATAGGGTGAAAGCACCCTTTCACCCGTAGTGAACTTACTGTGATCCAGCGCACAGCCGGTGTTGAATCTCTTCATGGCCTTTGAAGACTCAGCGATCCTGAGCGAACAACCTGCGACCCCCTTCCACGACGTGGACCACTATCTCGCCATCCCGAGGGTGAGCGGCCTTGCGCTGAGCCCTGACGGAAAGCGCCTGGTGACCACCGTCTCCACGCTCAACGCCAAGGGGACCGAGTACGTGACGGCCCTGTGGGAGCTGGACCCTGCGGGGGAGAAGCACGCCCGCCGGATCACGCGCAGTTCCAAGGGCGAGGCCGGTGCGGCATTTGCCTCCAATGGGGACCTCTACTTCACGTCGGCCCGCCCTGATCCCGAAAGCCCGGAGGGCGACCCCGTCAACGCGCTCTGGCAGTTGCCCGCCGACGGCGGCGAAGCCCGTGTGGTCCTCTCGCGTGCCGGCGGGATCAGCCACGTGATGTCGGCCAGGGATACCGGCGCCACCTTCGTGACGGCGTCCATCCTTGCCGGTTCACCCGATGAGGAAGCGGACGAGGAGCGGCGCAAGAGCCGCAAGGACCACAAGGTATCCGCCATCCTCCACACCGGCTACCCCGTGCGCTACTGGGATGCGGACCTGGGCCCGGACCAGCCGCGAATTTTCGCGGTGGAGCCGGGGGAGGAGAAGGAACCCGGCAAGCCGGCAACGGTTGATGCCGCCGCCCCGCTCAAGCTCCGCAACCTGACGCCGGACGCGGCAGGCCTTTTGCGCGACTCCGATTCCGTGGTCAGCCCCGACGGCAAGACCATCTACACAAGCTTCAACAAGCCCCTCGCCAAGGCGGACTCGCGGTCCGTCCTGGTGGCAATCGACGTGGCCACCGCAACGCACAAGGTCCTGCTGGACCATGAAGGCATGAGCTACTTCGCGGGCCCGGTGAGCCCTGACAACCGCACGCTTGTGGTGATGAGCGAATCCGACTCCACTCCCCACCAGGCTCCGCAGGTCAAGCTCCACCTGCTCGATGTCGGTTCCCAAGGGGAGCCGGAAGCCGGGCTGCGGCCGCTGGCCCACGACTGGGACCGCTGGGCCATCAAAGCGGCGTGGTTGCCGGACGGCTCCGCCCTCCTGGTGACCGCCGACGACGACGGCGCCTCCCCGGTTTTCCGGATCAGTCCCGCGGGGATTGGGTTTGGCGCCGGCCGCGTGGACGTCACCCGGGTGACGCGCGACGCGGCGGCCTACACCGACGTCGTGGTTTCACCGGACGGGCTGAGCGCCTACGCGCTGCGGAGCTCCTACGAATTCCCGCCGGAAGCCGTCCGGATCGACCTGGCGAGCGGAGAAACCACCAGGCTGCCCGCTCCGGCCGAGCGCCCCCGCGTCCAAGGATCGCTGGAGCGCATCGGGACCGCCGCTGCCGACGGCTCCCGGGTTCCCGCGTACCTTGCCCTGCCGGAGGCAGCCTCCGCACAGAATCCGGCGCCGCTGCTGTTGTGGATTCACGGCGGGCCCCTTGGCTCGTGGAACGCCTGGACGTGGCGCTGGAACCCGTGGCTGCTGGTGGCCAGGGGCTACGCCGTGCTCCTGCCGGATCCGGCGCTGTCCACCGGTTACGGCCAGTCCTACATCCAGCGCGGCTGGGGCGGCTGGGGCCGCGCGCCGTACACGGACCTCATGGAGATCACGGATGCCGTGGTGGAACGCCCGGACATCGATGCGTCCCGGACTGCTGCCATGGGCGGCTCCTTCGGCGGCTACATGGCCAACTGGGTGGCCGGCCAGACGGACCGCTTTGACGCGATCGTCACGCACGCCAGCCTGTGGGCCCTTGACCAGTTCGGCCCCACCACCGACGCGTCACAATACTGGCTGAAGGAAATGACGGCCGAGATGGCCCTGGCGAACTCGCCCCACCTGCACGTTGAGAAGATCAGCACGCCCATGCTCGTGATCCACGGCGACAAGGACTACCGCGTGCCCATCGGCGAGGGCCTGCGGCTCTGGTACGAACTGCTGTCCAAATCCCAGCTGGCAGCCGATGGCAACGGCCAGACGCCCCACCGGTTCCTCTATTACCCGGACGAGAACCACTGGATCCTGCAGCCGCAGCACGCCAAGGTCTGGTACGGCGTCGTGGAGCACTTCCTGGCGAAGAATGTGCTGGACCAGGACGTGCCCCTGCCCGCTGACCTGGGGCTCTAGGCGGCAGGGCGGCCGTAAGATTGGGGCTGTGACTGAGACCTTCCGCATCCGCCCTGCCCGCACCAGCGACGTAGCTGCCATCAAGGGGCTTGTGGCTCCGCTGGCGGACAAGAGGATCCTGATGGCCAAGGAGACGGTGGCCTACTACGAAAGCCTGCAGGAATTCAGGATCGCCGAGGCGGCCGACGGCCAGGTGATCGGCTGCGGCGCCCTGCACGTGATGTGGGAGGACCTGGCCGAGGTGCGGACCCTGGCTGCCTCGGACGCGTGGCGCGGCAAGGGCGTGGGCCACGTGCTGGTGGAAAGCCTCCTCGAGGAGGCCCGGGCGCTGGGCGTCTCGCGTGTGTTCTGCCTGACCTTCGAGGTGGACTTCTTCAAGAAGCACGGCTTCGACGTTATGGCCGACCAGACCGCAGTGGACCCCGTGGTCTATTCCGAGCTGCTGCGTTCGCATGACGAAGGCGTGGCGGAGTTCCTGGACCTCGCCCGGGTCAAGCCGAACACCCTGGGAAATACCCGCATGATCAAGTTCCTCTAGAGGCCTTCCGACGCGTCCGGATTATGTCTGACTTCTAGCTCTTCCCATATATCGAATCGATGTATAAAATTACAAGAGCTTGCTTATGGCACCCGAATCCCGAACCACATCAAAGGACAGAAATGCGCGAGCACGCCATTTTTCCGGATTTTTCGGCGTTTCAAATGGATCTGCCTTCGGTGATCAACCGAAGCGATCCGCTAAGTCGGCCCCGCGAGGCGTCGGCGTTCCACATAGGCGCCGCGGCGTGGCCGGATTTCCTTCCGGCCTCCTGGGGGAAGCGCTGAGGCCGGCGGGCGGATACAAGCTGGGAAGGGAAAGGGACAGTCAATTGGGGGCTGTCCCTTTTCTTTGCCCTCGCCAGCAGGACAGTTACCGGCCGATTCGACAGGGCGCTACCGTTGCCGGGGCGGCGGTAGTAGGGTCAAGACAAAGCCGCCAGGACACTCCAGGGAGTACTCCAATGAAGAAGCTGATCAATGATCCCCGCGCTGTAGTGGACGAGTCCGTGGAAGGCTTCGGCCTTGCCCATGCGGACCTCGTGACCGTCAGTTCCGAGCCGAAATTCATCACCCGCAAGGACGCCCCGGTGGCCGGGAAGGTCGGCCTGGTCAGCGGCGGCGGCAGCGGACACGAACCGCTTCACGGCGGCTTCGTGGGACTGGGGATGCTCGACGCCGCGGTGCCCGGTGCCGTCTTCACCTCACCCACGCCTGACCAGATCATTCCGGCGACGCTCGCCGTGAACTCCGGCGCCGGCGTCGTGCACATCGTGAAGAACTACACCGGGGACGTCCTCAACTTCGAAACGGCCGCCGAAATGGCGGAGGCCGAAGGCGTCCAGGTCCGGACCGTCCTGGTCAACGACGACGTCGCCGTGGAAGACTCCCTCTACACGGCCGGCAGGAGGGGTGTGGGCGGCACCGTCCTCGTGGAGAAGATCGCCGGTGCCGCGGCGGAACGTGGTGATGACCTGGACGCTGTCGCTGCCATCGGAGACCGCGTGAACCAGAACGTCCGCAGCATGGGCGTGGCATTGTCGGCCTGCACGGTCCCGCATGCGGGCGTGCCCAGCTTTGACCTGGAAGAGGACGAAATCGAGATCGGCATCGGGATCCACGGTGAGCCCGGGCGGCACCGGATCCCGATGGAAAATGCCGACGCCATTACCGACCGCCTCCTTGAGCCCATCCTGAGCGACCTCGGCATCGCCTCCGGTGACAAAGTGCTGTTGTTCGTCAACGGCATGGGCGGGACGCCGCAAAGCGAGCTGTACATCGTGTACCGCCGTGCAGCGCAGGTGCTAGCCGACAAGGGCGTCACGGTGGAGCGGTCCCTGGTGGGCAACTACATCACCTCACTCGAGATGCAGGGCTGCTCCATCACCGTGCTGCGCCTCGACGACGAACTTACCAGCCTCTGGGACGCCCCGGTCCACACCGCCGCGCTGCGATGGGGCATCTGACCGTGGGGCTTGACGTTGACTGGGCCGTCCGCTGGCTCACCCTGTCCGCGGAGGCCATGGCCGACCACCGGGTGGAGCTGATTGAACTGGACCGTGCCATCGGGGATTCCGATCACGGCGAAAACATGGACCGCGGCTTCAGGGCCGTGATGGACAAGCTCGCCGAGGCGCCGCCGGCCACGCCGGGAGCGGCCCTGAAGCTCACGGCCATGGCATTGATGTCCAAGGTGGGCGGAGCAGCCGGCCCCCTCTACGGCACGGCCTTCCTGCGTGCCTCCACATCGCTGGGCGACGCGCCGGACATCGATCCGGCGGCCCTGGCTGCTGCCATCCAGGCTGCCCGTGACGGCGTGGTGGCCCGCGGCAAGGCAGAGCCCGGCGACAAAACCATGGTCGACGCGTGGACCCCCGCCGTCGAGGCTGCGGCTGCGGCCGCCGCTGCCGGGGACGGCGATGTCCGCAAGGTCCTCCTTGCCGCGGCTGAAGCTGCGGAGGCGGGCGCCGTGGCCACCGATCCGCTCATCGCCCGCAAGGGGCGCGCCAGCTACTTGGGGGAGCGCAGCGCCGGCCACCGCGATCCAGGGGCTGTCTCCACCGCCCTCATCCTGCGCGCCGCGGCCGGGGCGGCCGAATGACGGTCCGCCTGGTGGTGGTGTCCCATAGCGAAAAGATCGCCGACGGCGCGGTGGAGCTGGCCGCCCAAATGGCGCCCGACGTCGTAATCCTCCCCGCCGGCGGCACCGACGACGGCCGGATCGGCACCAGCCTGGAAAAGGTCATGGCCGCGCTGGAACAGGCCACCGGCGAAGACGGAACCGTGGTGCTCACGGACCTCGGCTCTGCCGTGATGACGGCCGAGGCTGCTGTGGAATTCCTCCCGGATCCCGACGCGGTCCTGTTGGCTGATGCGCCGCTGGTGGAGGGGCTCGTGGCAGCAGCAGTAGCGGCGCAGGCGGGGGCGGACGCAGCGGGCGTGAAGCAGGCGGCCGAGGCGGTCCGCCGCGCTCCGGCACCCCAGGCGCCCGGGACTCCTGCCGAGGAGCCGACGCTTGGGCCGCCGACGGCCACGGGCGATTTTGAGCTGGTCAACCAGGCCGGGATGCATGCCCGGCCCGCAGCGAAGATCGCGGGGGGACTTGCCGGCTTGGACGCGGAGGTGACAGTCAACGGCGTGGACGGGGCCTCCATGACCGGCCTGATGACGCTGGGTGCGGGCCAGGGATCGGTCCTCCATGTCGAGGCCTGGGGGTCGGACGCAGCCAGGGCGGTCAAGTATGTCGGAGGCCTGGTGGAAGCAGGGTTCGGGGAGCCCTGACGGGGTCAGCCAGCCTCCCTGAGGCCGTCGGAGTCCAACACCAGGCTGGCTGTGACGAACTTTCCGCACTGTTCGCCGTACGGGTATTCCGCCTTTGGCGTGAAGCTCAGGGTCCGCTCGGGCAACGGTGCCCCTGCCGTGGAGGTGCCCGTTGCGGTCGCGTCAATGCGCGATTCGGTCAGGACATCCATCATCAGCATGCCCGTGAGGGTGCCGTCGGGCGAGGACGTCGCGGAGCATGTGCCGTCAGGGCCGGCCGAGGGTTCGCAGCCCATGTCGACTGCGGTGCTGCCCGGCATCAGCTCCAGGTCGGCTTCCCGGCACGTGCCGTCCTGGCAGGCCTTCAGATGGATGGCTTTGACGGCGGGTGCATAGCTGACCGCCACCGTCAGGGACACCACCGGAGCCTGCGCGATGGCCGGGCACGGCACTGCCTCGGGCAGGCACGCAGACGGTAGCAACGACGTCGTGACCACTGCCAGAAGTACGCCCAAGCTGCGCATGCTTCAGCGTAGGTCCGCCGGGTGGGGCAGCGCCAGCACAGTGTGGTTTCAGTCCCGGAACGAATGGGTAACGGCCTTAGGCGGGGAGCCGGAGGCCGCCCAGGTGCAGCTCGGCCAGGCCGTCGCTGACCAGCCCGGCCAGGGCGCGCTCGAGCTGCTCGGGCGCGGAATTCAGGCGGTGCAGGGCTGCCAGCGGAATGCCGATGCCGTCCGCTTCGAAGCCAAGGTCCGCCGGAGGCCGGTGGAACATTTCCGGCGCCACCGGGGAGTCCGCCAGGCGGAGGACGGCCATCACGGCTCCCCGGACCTGCCGGTCAGTGCCGTGCCAGGACTGCCCTTTCGGGGTGTACGACGGCGGCGGCTCGCCGGCCGCCAGCCACGCGCAGGCCCCGCGGACCGGGCAGTCAGCGCACTTCGGCGCCCTTGCCGTGCACACCAGCGCGCCGAGCTCCATGACTGCCGCGTTCCAGCGGACGGAGAGTCCGACGTCGGCCGGCAGCAGTTCAGCGGCGAGCCGCATTTCCGCGGCTGTCAGCGACTGCGACGGCAAGGCCGTGCCCGAGAAGAGCCGCGCATGGACGCGGCGGATGTTGGTATCCACCACTGTCTCGCGGCGGCCGAAGGCGAACGCCGCGACCGCTGCCGCCGTGTAGCTGCCCACGCCGGGAAGTTCCAGCAGCTCGGCATGGTTTCCGGGGACCTCGCCGCCGTGCCGTTCCACAATGGCTACGGCGGCGGCGTGGAGGCGCAGTGCCCGGCGCGGGTAGCCAAGCCTGCCCCAGTGCCGGACGGCCTCGCCGGAGGCTTCGGCGGCCAAATGCGCAGGCGTGGGCCAGCGGCGGAGCCAGTCTTCCCAGACGGGAAGGACGCGGACCACGGGCGTCTGCTGCAGCATGATCTCGCTGACCAGGACTCCCCACGCAGTGCACTCGGGTTCCCGCCACGGCAGCTCCCTGGCAGTGGTCGCGAACCAGTCGTCAAGGACTTCGTGCAGGGCGGCCAGCGGCGGCGCGGAGCGACTCGCCGGAGGCAGGGCAGTGGTCAGGGCTAAGGCTTCGATGCAAATACTGTAGTGGATACTGGCCCGGGGTCCGCCTTCCCGGCGTGGTGGTGCGTCAATGTGCCCGGGGTTCTCTAGCCTAGAAGGATGGTCAGGCAAGGCACTTCTGGAAAGAGCGGTTCGAAACCGAAGGGCACGGCCGGCCGGCAGTCGGGGCGGCCGCCGCTGAAAGCCGTGTACCGCCGTCGCAGGCTGTTCGTTGGCCTGGTGCTGCTTCTCATCGCCTCAGTGGCGCTGGGCGGTTTTGCTGCCGTCTCCGGCGCCATGCGCGCCTCCGAACAGGCCTCCTCCACGGACCGGAACGGACCGGACGGGGAGGCCGTCCAGGCCTCGCCTGCGGCTTCCGCAACCCCCAGTGTCCCGGCGACGCCCACCTGCGACCAGAGCCTGGTGACGGTCTCCGCATCGACCGACAAGGGAACCTATGCTGCGGGCGAGAATCCGCTGCTCACCTTGAAGGTCACCAACGGCGGCAAAGTGGCGTGCGAGGTGAACCTTGGCACCTCCCAAATGGAGTACACGGTGACCAGCGGCTCCGACCGGATTTTCTCCTCCGTTGACTGCCAGGCAGAGAGCGGCGACCTCGTGAAGACGCTCGAGCCGGGCCAGAGCGAAACCGCCAACTTCCCGTGGCAGCGCAACCGCAGCGTTCCCGGCTGCGGAGCGGTGTCCGCCAAGCCCGGGGCCGGCGGAGCCTATTACATGTTCGTCGCCCGGCTGGGCACCAAGTCCAGCTCGAAGGCCGTCTTCCAGCTCAACTGAGCCTCCCTTTTGTATCGATTGCTCCGCAACAGCCCTTATGGGTGCCCAGAACGGCGGTTACGGAGCAATCGATTGTGATCTTCTAGGACGAAGGACGTCCCATCTCCTGTAGAATGTGGATTGATCCGGCCTCCACGGCAGGTCCGACCCCTAGGAGAATGACGTGGCCATTGCCCCGCAAGAAGTGTCGTCCGCCCGCTTCAGCGCGCAGCTGCGGTCGCACGCCCTGCAAACCCGGATCATGGAGCTCATCCTGGAACAGGGCCTGGATGTGGGTGATGCGCTTCCCACGGAAGGCGAACTCTCCGCGGCCCTCGGAGTGGGCCGCAATACGGTCAGGGAGTCCCTGAAGGTCCTGCAGGCGCTGGGCGTGATCGAGATCCGTCACGGCTTCGGCACGTTCGTGGCCCCCAACAACTTCCATGCCCTTGCGGACGGTCTCGCCTTCAGGGGCCGGCTCTCCCTGCGCCACCGGGGCGAGGAAGCCATGGAGCTGGTCGACGTGCGCCAGGCCCTTGAGTCCGGGCTGATCGGCTCGGCCATGGACCTCATGACGGACTCACAGCGCGACGATCTCCGCGGTGCCCTGAATGCGATGGAGGAGGCGGCGGCAAACGGCGAACCCCTTGCAAACCACGACGCCGAGTTCCACCGGCGGCTGTTCGCGCCCCTTCGCAATGACCTCCTGATGAACCTGATGGACGTTTTTTGGAAGGTCTACCGCCAGATTCATCGCGAGCTTGGCCCGGCCCCTGTCGACCTGGTCCAGCAGGTGCGCGACCACTGGGAGATCTACGATGCGGTGTCGGCCGGCGACAAAGCCCTGGCCTCCGAACGCCTGCAGCGCCACTTCGACGGGATCCGCGGCAAGCTCCGGACAGTCGCGGCCCGCTAGACCCGCCAGCCCGCACCACACCCACCCCGTCAGTAAAGATAGAGAGCCCCGTTCGCATGGAATTTTTCACAGTTCAGGACGCCGCGGCAGCCGGCGCAGTCGGCGCGGGATTCCTGGCCGCCGTGATCCGCAGCAACCCGGAAGCCGTGCTGGGAGTGGCCACGGGCGGTTCGCCGTTGCCCGTGTACCGGTCCCTGGCCGGCTACGGGCTGGACATGTCACGGGTCCGCTGTTTTGCGCTAGACGAATACGTTGGCCTGCCCGCCGGCCATCCCGAAAGCTACGCCGAAGTTGTCCGCCGGGAAGTGACCGAAAGGCTGCACCTGGACCCGGACAACGTTTTTGTCCCGGACGGCAGCTCATCGGATCCCGAACGTGCTGCCACCGACTACGAGGCGGCCATTGCCCGCAGCGGCGGGATCGATATCCAGCTGCTGGGCATCGGCCACAACGGCCACCTGGCTTTCAACGAACCGGGCTCCGCGCTGGAATCCCGCACGCGGGTTGAGTTCCTCACGGAACGGACCCGGCAGGCGAACTCGCGTTACTTCGACTCCCCGGCGGACGTGCCGGAGCGGTGCATTACCCAAGGCCTCGGCACCATCCTCGAGGCCCGCCAGTTACTGCTGGTGGTCCACGGAACAGACAAGGCGGAAATCCTGCACCGCGCCCTTACCGGACCGGTAACCCAGGACTGCCCGGCCTCCGTGCTGCAGCTCCATCCGCACGTGACAGTGATAGCGGATGAGGGCGCGGCTGACCTGATGGGACGTACCGCTACGCAGGGGACGGCGGCCGTGTCCGTCCGGGCTGTGGTTGTCCCCACGATGGCGGTCGGGACCGTGTCCGTCGGTTAGCTCAGGCTGCGGCCCGGCTGAGCAGTTCCCCGGCCCGCAGGACGTAGAGGAGCCCGAAATCCCCATCGACGGCGAGCAGGTCGGCACGCATGCCGCGCCGGACGCTTCCTACGTCGCCGTCGAGGCCCATGATGCGGGCCGGCACACAGCTTGCGGACGCCGCGGCATCGGCGGGCGAGACCCCGGCGTCGATGGTCCGGCGGACTACCTCCAGCATCGTCGCGGTGCCGCCGGCAAGGGCTCCGTTGCCCTGCAGGGTGGCCACGGCGTTGCGGACCGAAACGGCAGCCGGACCCAGGACGTAGTCTCCGTCAGGGAGTCCGGTAGCGGCCATGGAATCAGTGACCAGCACGATATTTTCGGCTCCGACGAGGTCGAACACCATCCGCACCGTCTCGGGTGAAAGGTGGACGCCGTCGGCGATGAGCTCCACCGCGGCTGTTCCCGCACGCGCGAGCCGCAGGCAGGCCGATACCGGTCCCGGGCTCCTGTGGTGCAGCGGCGGCATGCCGTTGAACAGGTGCGTCACGGTTGGCCGGGTGCCGGGCCATGAACCGGAGGCGGCAGCCAGGCATTCCGCGGCGTGCTCCAGGGAGGCCGCGGTAGCGTCGGGATCCGCGTCGGTGTGGCCCAGGGACGGCGTCACTCCGTTCCCGGCGAGAACGCCCACCAGGTCACGCGCGCCCGGCAGTTCCGGGGCGTAGGTCATGCTCTTCAACGAACCGCCGGCAGCCTCCAGCATCTCGCCCAGCAGGGCCAGGTCGGGGTGCCGGAGCCAGCGCGGGTTCTGTGCCCCGCACCGGGCCGCGGACAGGAACGGGCCCTCCGCATGGATGCCGGCGATAAGGCCCTCGCCGGCCAGGGCCCGCAGGGACCTGATCCCGTCCAACAGGTCCTCAGGGGACGCGGTGACCAGGCTCGCCAGCAGGGTTGTGGTGCCGTGGCGGTGCAGATAGTCCACCGCAGTTCGGGAGGCGGTTTCGTCACCGCCGGGGAAATCCCCGCCGGCCGCCCCATGGCAATGAAGATCGACCAGGCCCGGGAGGATGAAGCTGCCGGCCGCGAGTTTCAGGTCCTCGGCAGCCGGGTAGTCCGCGGCGTCAAAGGAAGCGCGCGGGCCGGTGAACGCTATGCGGTCGCCCACAACGGCAACCACGTGATCGGGGAGGGCCCGTCCGTCCGAGAGCACCGTGCCGGCCATGACATAGCTCCCGTTTCCGAACGCTTTGGAAATGGAGGGGGACAGGTCAGCCGGTGTCAAAGGTTCCGCTTTCGGTGCAGGGGATCGTTCAGAATCAGGGCGAGGTCAGGATCGCAGGGCGTCGTTGAACCAGCCGGTGATCGTGGCGGGGTGCGTGATGGCGGTACCGACGACGACGGCGAAGGCGCCGGCGTCGAGGGCCTGGCGGGCCTGGGCGGGCGTGTGGATGCGTCCTTCCGCGATCAGCGGCCGGCCGAGCTCCGCCGACGCGATCTGCTCCAGCAATGAGAAGTCAGGGCCCTTGGTCTTGGGGCGCTCGCCGGTGTAGCCGGCAAGGGTGGTGCCGATCAGGTCGGCGCCTGCCTCCACGGCTGCTGCGGCGTCCGCAAGGGAGCCGCAGTCGGCCATTACCAATGCATGGGATTCCGCGCGGAGCCCTGCGATCGTCCGGGCGAGGGTCAGCCCGTCCGGGCGCTCGCGGCGGGTCCCGTCCAGCGCGACGACGTGCGCCCCGGCGTTCGCGACTGAGAGGGCATGCCGGAGCGTGGGGGTGATGAACACGCCGTCGTGGCCGTCTTTCCAGAGCCCGATCACGGGAACTTCGACGGCCGCGCGGGTGAACTGGATGTCTGCCAGCCCCTGTACCCTTACGGCCGCTGCGCCGCCGATCACCGCCGACGCAGCCACCTGACCGGTGGTGCGCGGATCCCGCATGGGCTCGCCGGGGTACGCCTGGCACGACACAATCAGCCGGCCGCGGAGGGACTCGAGGGCATCGGGGGTCAGGATCACGGTCAGTTCCTTTGGAGCTCAGGGGTGGAGGTGAGGACGAGGCTGGCGGCGCCCACCAGGGCGGCGGCGTTGCCTAGAGCGGCAGGAAGCACAGATAAATCAGCGAGTGAAGGCAGGAGTTCGGCGCGCAGGGATCGTTCCATCGGCTCCCACCACGACGAGCCGGCGTCGGATAGGCCACCGGAGACCACAACTACCTTGGGGTCGAGGACGTTGGCGAGGCCGCCCACGGCCTGCCCGGCCGCGGCAGCTGCGACGCCGACCGCCCTGACCGCCGCAGCGTCGCCGGTTGCGGCGAGGGCAAAGACGGCTCGGGCGTCTACTGCCGGGGCCCGCCCGCCGAAGCGGAAGTACGATTCGCGCACGGCCGGACCGGCGGCGATGGCCTCCACATGGCCGGATCCGCCGCAGACGCAGGGGAGCGGGGTGCCGCCGTCGAACGCGTACGGGGAGGCGAAGTGCCCCACGTGCCCGCCCACGAAGCGGTGCCCGAGGACAGGCTCGCCGTGCAAGACAAAACTGCCCCCGACGCCGGTGCCGAAGGCCACCAGGAGCGAACTCGCCGTTCCAGCCGCGGCACCGGTCCAGGCCTCGCCGAGCGCATGGGCGTGGACGTCGTTCACTGCCATTACGGCTGACGGCGGCAACCCCAGCCGTGAGGCCAGCCCGACAGTCAGCTCGGTCCCGGCCCAGCCAAGGATCGCGTCCGTCGCGGAAACCACCACCCCGCGCGAGGCATCTATCACCCCGGCAGAACCAACCCCAACACGATCGACGGCGATCCCGATGGCACCAGCCCGGGAAATCAGCCCCGAAACCAGCGCAGCAGTAGCATCAAGGATCGCCCCACCACCGTCGCGGTTAAGGGTAGGAATGGTCTCCGAAAACAGCACCTCGCCATCCCCGGAAACAACCCCGGCAGCAGTCTTAGTACCACCCAGGTCAACGCCAATCGCGTACATCATATTCTTCCTAACAAGGGATCAGGGCAGGCTCGATCGCCGGACGGCCAAACAGGCGGGTGGTGGTGGTGGCATTTTCGTAGGCTGCGTTGTTGCGTGAGGAACGAGCGCAGCAGCCGGAAAATGTCGCCACCACCCGCAGCACCTAGACCAGCCCGTTGCGTTCGAGGATGACCTTGATGGCCTTGGCTTCGTCGTCGTTCAGGGACAGCATGGGCGCGCTCATGGTGTTGGATTCGATGACGCCCATGAGCTGCAGGGCGGTCTTGAAGGCGCCCAGGCCGGCGGCTCCGCCGGAGACGCGGCCGTTGGGGGCGTAGACGATCTCGAAGACGTCGGCCAGACGGTCCTGTTCGCGGACGGCCGCGGCCCAGTCGCCGGCCTGGGTGGCGTCGAAGAGGCGGCGGTAGCCGGCGGGATCCACGTTGCCGAGGCCCGGGACAACGCCCTGGGCGCCGCCGAGGAGGGCGCCGTCGACCACTACTTCGTGGCCCGTGAAGATGTCGAAGTTCGGGATGTCCTTTGCTGCGAGGAGGAGCTGGCGGAAGGAGACGTCGTCCCCGGAGGAGTCCTTGACGCCGGCAATGACGCCTTCCCGGCCCAAACGGACCAGGAGGTCGGTGGGCAGTTTGAAGTGCGTGCGGACCGGGACGTCGTAGGCGAAGATCGGCTTGTCGACGGCGGCATGGATGGCCCGGAAGTGGGTTTCGGTTTCCGCGGCGTTGCCGATGGCGTAGTACATGGAAGTGACCACAATGGCGTCGGCGCCGAGGTCGATGACCTTTTTGGCCTCTTCGATCACGCGGTTGGTTGTCTGCTCGTTGGCGCCCACGATCAGCGGCACCGCGCGAGCACCAACAGACGCGTTGGCCTCTGCGATGGTGGAGACTACGAGTTCACGCTCCGCGTTGGTCAGGTACGGGACTTCGCCGGAGGAACCGAGGACGAAGAGGCCGGACACACCGCCGTCGATCAGGTGCTTGGTGACGTTCTTCAGCGACGCGGTGTCGATGCTGCCGTCGGTGTGGCGCGGGGTGATGACCGGGGGGATGACGCCCTGGAACTGACTGGACACAGAATTCTCCGTTGTTTGGGACTGATGAAGGGAAAAACTAGATATGGAGCAGGCTCGGTGCGGCGCCCAGCAGCTTCTTGGTGTAGTCGTTGCCGGGGTTGTCGAAGACCTGGGCGGCGGCGCCTTGTTCGACGATCCGGCCGAAGTACATGACGCAGATGCGGTCCGAGACGTAGCGGACGGTCTGGATGTCGTGCGAGATGAACACCATGCCGAGGTTCAGCTGGGTTTTCAGGTCCGACAGGAGGTTCAGCACCTGCGCGCGCACCGAGACGTCGAGGGCCGAGGTCGGTTCGTCCGCCACGATGATGTCCGGATCCAGCGCCAGGGCGCGGGCGATCGCCACACGCTGGCGCTGGCCGCCGGAGACCTGCGACGGCGTAACCTCCGCCGCTGACTGCGGCAGGCCCACGAGGGCCAGCAGCTCGCCCACCTTGGCGGCACGCGACGCGGCAGTGCCGATGCCGTGGATCTGCAGCGGGTCGGTCAGGATGTCCTGGATGGTCATGCGCGGATTCAGCGCCGTTGCAGGGTCCTGGAAGACCACGGAAACGGAGCGGCCGAACTCCTTGCGCATGGCGGCGTTCCGCTTGATGGCGGGCTTGCCGTGGAACAGGACCTCGCCGGAGGTTGGCGTCTGCAGCCCCACCAGCACCGAGGCCAGCGTTGACTTGCCGCAGCCGGACTCGCCCACGATGCCGACGGTTTCGCCGCGGCTGATGGTGAAGTCGACGCCGTCGACTGCCTTGACGATGTTCGGCCGGAACAGCCCGCCGGTCCTCGCATGGTGGTGGACCTTGACGTCCTTGAGTTCGATGACCGGCTTGCCGGTTGATTCACTCATTTCGCATCCTCCTTCAGGTGGCTCGCCCAATAGTGGTCGGCTTCTTCGCCCTTGGCGGACCGGACAGCCGTGAGGACCAGCTTCCGGTTGGGGTCGGCATCGGTGCGCAGGGAGCGCGCCGCGAAGCGGTCGCCCGGGGCGAAGTCACGCGGGGACGGGACGGTGCCGGGGATCTGGTGCAGCCGGACGGCGTCGGCCTCAATGGAAAGAACGGCACCGAGCAGGCCCCGGGTGTATTCGTGCTTCGGGTTTTGCAGGAGCTCGGAGGCCTGTGCGGATTCCACCACCTGGCCGGCGTACATGACCGTGATGCGGTGGGCCAGCGAGGCGACCAGGGCGAGGTCGTGGCTGACGAAGACCATGGCGAAGCCGAGCTGTTCGCGCAGTTCGTTGAGCAGGTCAACAACCTGCTTCTGGACCGTGACGTCCAGGGCCGTGGTGGGTTCGTCGGCAACAACGATCTTCGGCGAGCGGGAGAGGGCCATGGCTATCAGCACCCGTTGGCGCTGGCCGCCGGAGAGCTCATGCGGGTAGCTGGCCAGCGTCCGGACGGGATCCAGCTTGACCATCTCAAGGAGCTCCGCGGGGGTCTTGCGGCCGCCGCGGCGGGTCAGCTGCTCCATCTGCTCCTTGATCTTCATGGAGGGGTTCAGGGAGCTCAGGGCGTCCTGGTAGACCATGGCGATCTGTTCGCCGCGCAGCCCTTCGTACGCCTTGGGGCTGCTGTGCCCCGTGGCCGGGTCCAGCAGTTCCTTGCCGTCGAACGTGATGGATCCGCTGATCCGCGCTGTTTTGGGCAGGAGGCCCATGACTGCGAGCGAGGTGATGGACTTGCCGCAGCCGGACTCGCCAACGAGGCCCATGGTCTCGCCCTCGCGGACAGTGAAGGAGACGTTGTCCACGATCGCGGTGTCGCCGAAGCGGCCCGGGAAGCGGATGGACAGGTTCTTGACCTCCAGCACCGTGCGGGCGTCCCGGGGCACCTGCGGGAGGCGGTCGGTGCGCTTGGCTTCGATGGCTGCCAGGAGTTCCAGCTCCCGGTCGAGCAGGAGGTGCGGGTTGGCGACGGCCACCTTCACATCGGTGCGCCTCACATCAGTCAGCAGGGCTGATTTGGTGTAGTCCTCTTCGGTGAGGGCGTCACCGGACGCCGCGCGCACGCCGTCGAGCTCGTGCGCTTCCGCAACGGACGGCTGGGCCACCGACGTGCCGATTTCCGTGTCAACGGCGACGACGGCGGCAGCGGCGGCCGAGCCGTCGTCGTCCTTCACTACGGGCGCCCTGCGCAGCTTCGGGTTCACCATGGCGTCGGTGAGGCCTTCGGCCAGGATGTTCAGGGCCAGCACCGTCAGCAGGATGGTGAGGCCCGCGAAAGTGGTGGCCCACCAGCCGCCCGAGAGGACAAGGTTGCGGCCGTAGGAGATCACATTGCCCCAGGACGGGGCGGGGTCCTGCACTCCGGCGCCCAGGAAGGACAGCGATGCCTCGAGGATGATGGCATCGGCCACCATGACCGTGGCGAACACGAGGACGGGGGCTGCCGTGTTGCGGACGATGTGCTTGAGCAGGATGTAGAACCGGCCCGCCCCGATCACCCGCTCGGCGCGGACATAATCCTCGCCGTACTGCGACAGCACGTTGGCGCGGACCACGCGGGCCAGCTGCGGAGTGTAGATGACGGCAATTGCCACGATGATGGTGGGTACCGAGTTGCCGAAGGCCGCCAGCAGGACCGCAGCCAGGGCGATGCCGGGGAACGCCATGAGGATGTCCATCAGGCGCATGATCAGTTCGTTGACTGCCTTGCTGGACGTCGCGGCCAGGGACCCCAGCAGGGCTCCGGCTGCCACGGCCAGGGCCACGGCGCCCAGGCCGATCAGCAGCGAGGACTGCGAGCCGTACAGCAGGCGGGAGAAGATGTCGCGCCCCAGCCGGTCGGTGCCGAAGAGGTGCTCGGCGCCGGGGGCGGTGGCGGGGATGAAGGATTCGAGCGGATCATGCGGGGCGAGCACCGGAGCCAGGATGGCAGCAGCGATGACGGCCACCAGGAACACGAGCGCAAAGCGGGAGCTCCAGGGCAGGGCCTTGAAACGGAGCCCCGGGGCGCTGAGCCGTTCAGCGAGTTTGCTTCGCATGGGTCAGACCGTCCTGATTCGGGGATTGATGAGCAGGTAGAGAAGGTCGACGGCGATGTTCACCAGGACGAAAGTCACGGAGATGGTCAGCACCACGCCCTGTACCAGGTTGACGTCGAGATTGGTGATGCCGTTGAGGATCAGCTGGCCCATGCCGGGGAGGGCAAAGATCATTTCAATCACGACGGCGCCGCCCAACAGGTAGCCGATCCTGAGTCCCAGCACGGTCACCGGGGTAACCAGGGCGTTCCGCAGCACGTTCCGGGACACCACTTCGCGGTACGGGACGCCGTTTCCGATCGCCGTGCGGACGTAGTCCCGGTCCAGCTCCTCCACCATCGAGGTGCGGACCACGCGGATGAGGGACGCGGAGACCGGGATGCCGAGGGCCAGGGCGGGCAGGGCCATGGAGTTGAGCCAGCCGCCGAAGCCGGATTCCGGCGTCGCGATGCCGCCCGAGGGGAACATCGGACTGGAGCCGAGGGCGAACCACTGGATCAGCAGGATGCCCAGCCAGAACGACGGCGTGGCAACCGCCGCGATCGAGAACACACGCACCAGCTGGTCCTGCCACTTGTCCCGGTACAGGGCTCCGATGATTCCGAAGGCCAGTGACAGGACGACGGCGATCAGCACGCCCAGCAGCGTCAGCTGAAGGGTCAGCGGGAAGGCCGAACCGATCATGGTGGCCACTGACTTCGCCGGGGGAGTGGTGGTCCCCAGGTCAAAGCGGAGGAGTTTTGCGAGGAAGCCAAAGTACTGCAGGAACAACGGGTCGTTGAGGCCGTTGTCCTGGCGGTACTGTTCCTTGGCTTCCTCGCTGGCGCCCTCACCGAGGGCGCTGCTTGCCTGGTCGCCGGGTGCGGCCTGCAGGACCAGGAACACCAGCAAGGTGATGCCCAAGATCATCAGGGGCAGTGCTGCGAGCCTTCGGCCGAGCAGACGCAATATCGTGACCAATGTATTCTCCGGTGTGATCTGGGGGTGGCTCTGGCCTAGGCCGTGCGGCCGACACCGACGAAGGAGACGCCGGTGGTGGGCAGCGGCTTGAAGCCGCTGAGCTTCTTGGTGTCCCACGCGCTGGGGAGCTGGCGGTGGAAGATCGGGTACAACGGAACTTCCTCGGAAACCAGGTCGACGATTTCGCCGGTCAGCTTCTTGGCTTCGGCCCCGGCGGACTGGCCGGCTTTGGCCATGAGGTCCACCAGTTCCGCACGCTCCGGAGTCGAGGCCCAGTAGGCGCGGCCCTTCATCCAGGTGTCACCGGCGTAGAACCAGCTGAGCAGCAGGTCGGCGTCGTTGCCGAAGACCGACGGATCACCCGGCGCGGCAACCACGCTGTAGTCGCCCTTGCCGACGCGGTCCGTGTACAAGGCGCCGGACTGCAGGTTCTTGAGCGTGACCTTCACGCCGGGAATCTTGTTCCAGGATTCGAGCATCAGCGGAGCGACGTCCTTGACCCAGGCAGTGTCCGTTGTCAGCAGTTCGAATTCGAGGCTGGTGACGCCGGCTTCCTTGAGCAGGTCCTCGGCCTTCTTGGCGTCGTAGGAGTAGACGGTCTTCGCCTTGACGTAGTCCGGGTGCCCTTCCTGGAAGTAGGAGCTGGCCGCCTTGGCGTTGCCGAACAGGGCCTTCTTGATGATGGAGTCCTTGTCCAGGCCGTAGTGCAGGGCCTGCCGGACGCGCTTGTCGGCGAACGGGCCCTTGGTGCAGTTGAACATCAGGAACAGCATGCCGAAGGACTGGACGGATTCCACCGTCGCCTTGGCTTTGAGTCCGTCCATATCCAGGTAGGGGACGTCCTCGATTGCCTGCACGCGGCCGGACTGCATGGCGGTGACGCGTGCGGCGGCATCGGACAGCAGCAGCCAGGTCATGCCCTTTGCGAGGGCCGGCATCGGGCCGTTGTAGTCGGGGTTGGCTTCGAAGACGATCTTGTCGTCCTTGACCGCGGAGATGAGTTTGTACGGGCCGGTGCCGACCGGCTTGGCGTCGAATGCCTTGAGCTGCTCCGAGCCCAGCGGGAAGTTGGCGAGTGCCTTGGGGACCACCTTGACCACGGAGATCCGCGGACCGAAGCCGGGGAAGGCGTACTTGAGGGTGAATTCGACCGTGGCCGCGTCGACGGCCTTCACTTCCTTGATGAAGGGGATGAACTGCGAGAACAGGGACTTGTTGGCCGGATCCATCACCCGGGTGAACGAGAAGACGACGTCGTCTGCCGTGACCGGGGTGCCGTCGTGGAACTTGGCGCCCTGGCGGAGGGACACCTGATAGGTCGTCGGGCTGACCATCTTCGGGTCTGCGGCAGCGAGGGCGTTGTACGGCTCGCGGGTGGCCGGGTGCAGTTCGATGAGGCCTTCGTAGACGTGCAGGTTGGCGGCCAAGGGTGTGGCACCGGAGGAGGACAGCGGATCAAACCCGGTGGAGAGGGCGTAGGAGATGCCGGCCTCGATGATGAGGTCCTTATTGATCGGTGCCGTGGTTCCGGCGGCGCCCGTTGTGGTGGCTGCCGGGCTGCCGCAGGCTGCCAGGGTGCTGGCGAATGCGGCAGCGACGCCCGCAGCGCCGGTCAGTTTGAGGAAGTTCCTACGGCTGGCGGAATTGACCAGCGGCAGGTTCTTGATCGTCTTATCCATGAGATGCCTCACCGTTCAGATAGTTATCGGATGTAGGACGTCCGATGCTCGTAGGAAAAACTGTAAGGGTGGTCACACCGTTCCGTCAAGTGTGAGTCGGGTCGCTTTGGCCTGTGGTTCCGGGCTTCTACTATGAAGATATGACATCCCACCTTCTGGAATTCGCCGACGGCATGCCCGTTGCGCGGCCCGACGTTGAACACGTGCTGGCCGAACGCGGCCGGGGCGGCTACCGCCAGTACAGGATTCCTGCGCTCGCCGTGACGCCCCGGGGCACCCTCCTCGCCGCTTACGACGGACGACCCAACCTTGATGATCTTCCCAGTCCGATTGATCTTCTGCTACGGCGCAGCGTGGACAGCGGGCGGTCCTGGCAGGACCAGCAGGTGGTGCGCACCGGCGTCGGGCTTGAGGGCTACGGGGATCCGAGCCTCCTGGTGGACGCGGAAACGGGCCGGGTCTTTATGTTCCATGCGGCGGGCACCCGCGCAGGCTTCTTCGAAGCAGCCGCAGGAGTGGGGAACGACGACGGGATCCAGCATTGCGACGTCAGCTTTTCCGACGACGACGGCCTGACGTGGCAGCATCGCCGCCTCACCGCCCAGCTCAAGCCCGGAACCGGCCGAGCCCCCGAAGACCGCGGAATAACCGGGCTCTTCGCCGCAGCGGGCCAGGGCATCCAGATCCATGCCGGGGCCTTCGCCGGCAGGCTCCTCCAGCAGTACGTGCTCCTGGTCGACGGGAGCATCGTGGCAGCCTCCGCCTACAGTGACGACCATGGGGAAACCTGGACGCTGGGGGAGTTCGTCGGCGCGGCGGATGGCGACTCGTCGCCGGCGGCAGGCGTGGCGACGCCGTCGCCCAACGAGAACAAGGTTGTGTGCCTCAGCGACGGCAGGCTGCTGCTGCACAGCCGTGCCGCACCGCACCGGCTGTCAGCGGTCTCCGGCGACGGCGGCCACAGCTGGACTCCGCTGGTCCCCGTCCAGGACCTCCCGGACCCGAGCGACAACGGCTCGCTCTCGCGTTTTGACGGACTGCCGTCTCCCGCAGGCCACGCCTCGGCCGAAACGGACGCGTGGCTGCTGGCAAGCAACAACCACGATTCCGCGCTGCGCCGTAATACGGTCCTTAGCCTCTCCAGGGACAACGGGGCAAGCTGGCCGGTGAAGCTCGTCATTTGCGCGGGCAGTTCGGCCTATTCCACCGTGGCACGCCTCCCGGACGGCAACATCGGTGTGCTCTATGAGCGCCAGGGCTACCGGGAAATTGTGTTCTGCTCCATCCCCGCAGCCCAGCTCACGGACGCCGCGGAACCCCCGCAAGGCGGGCCGGCAGGCGACGGACTGGTTTTCGACATGGAACTGCGTTCCATCACGCCCGGCCGTCCCGACGTGTGGCGCAACGCCGGGGAATTCCATGTGATGGCGCCCGCCGCAGCGGACGGCTGGGACGTCCACACCTGGAAGGAGATCGGGCAGGGCTACTCGCGGGAATCTGCCCAGGTGATCGGCACGAGGGAGGCACAGGACCTGAACTATGGGCCGGTCATCCCCGGCTACAAGGCGGGGGACATCCTTGCCTTCACCGGGCGGGCCCGCAATACGGGAACCGGTGCAGCGTCCGGCGTGCGGCTGACGGGTCCGGGCGCTGCGGAATTCGAAGCCGCAGACCTGCGGCCGGGCGAGGAAGTACTGTATTTCACCCCGGTCTGCACCGTGACGGCGCAGGATGTGGAAAACGGCCGGCTGGACATCAGGTACGGAGTGGAATGGACGGACGGCGGCCACGTGCAGCGGCTGGAGCGCAGGTTCGTCTTCAACATGGCGGACGGCAGCGTGGCCGCAAGCCCAACCGCAACCAGGACTTAGAGGAACCGGTCCAGGAGGCTCGCCTCGGCCATCCGGCTCAGGCCCTCCCGGACTGTGCGGGCCCGCTGGTCGCCGATGCCGTCCACGGTCATGAGGTCATCGATGGTGGCTGCCATCAGGTACTGGAGGCCGCCGAAGTGGTCAACGAGCCTGTCCGCCACGGCCTTGGGCACTGCCTTCAGGCCGGACAGGAGGCGGTACCCGCGCGGCTGCACCACGGCGTCGAGCGTGTCCACGCCGCCGGCGAAGCCGATGATGCCGGCGATCCTGCTGAGGTCGATCAGCTCGGTGGGGCCCAGGTTGAGCAGGGCGCTGACGGCGCCGTCGATGTCCTCCGGGGACGCGTTCGGGCCGGCGTAGTCGCGGATGATCACATCGCTGCCGGGACCGCGGCCCACCGTGAGCTCGTCCAGCTGCAGCGAAAGCAGGCGCCCGTCCTCGCCGAGTTCAAGGACGTACTGGGAGATCTCCTCGGAGATCCGGCGCACCATTTCCTGGCGCTGCAGGGTGACCGCGACGTCGCGGACGGTCACCATGGCTTCGATTTCCAGCGCGGAGAGCGAGCTGGTGACCTGGTCCAGGCGGGAACGGTAGCGTTCGAGGGTGGCCAGCGCCTGGTTGGCGCGGGCCAGGACCTTTTCGGAGCCCTCCAGGACGTGCCGCAGGCCGTTCACGTAGAGGGCGATGATCTGCATGGACTGGCTGACCGAGATCACCGGGACGCCGGTCTGGATGGCGACGCGTTCGGCGGTGCGGTGCCTGGTGCCGGATTCCTGGGTTTCGATGCTTGAGTCCGGAACCAGCTGCACGGCGGCCCGGAGGATGTTGCCGGCGTCCTTGTCGCAAATGATGGCGCCGTCCATCTTGGCAAGTTCGCGAAGCCGTGTGGGGGAGAAATCGATCCCGATATCGAATCCGCCGGAGCAGATGGACTCAATGGTGCGGTCCGAGCCCAGGACGATCAGTGCGCCGGTGCGCCCGCGGAGGATGCGTTCCAGGCCATCGCGCAGAGCGGTGCCTGGAGCCACTCTGCCCAGAGTCGCCTTAAGCGAATCTTCAGGGCTCCGAGCCATAGGTTTTCCCTTCAAAGGTGCAGGCTGCAGCCCGCAGGTATGCCGGTTTTACGATTCCGCCGGCAGGATCAAAAGTACTCAATTTCCCACTGGCTCCATCCTAGAGGCAAAGATGTGCATTAACCGCACGGACAAGCCTCAAAGTGGCCCATTGGGCATGACGCCGCCGGGGCTCTGGAAGGCCCCGAACGACGGCGGCGGGAGGCGGCAGTTGGCCGCCCACCGGCGGCGCCTCCCGCCCTGCGATAAACTGGGAACCTTGGCTGCACAGTTCCCGCCTGCCGGCCCCCACGTTCAAAACACGCTTAAATCACGTTCACATCCTGACCAGCCCCCATGTCGCAACGAAAGTAGCACCGTGTCTCAAGAAGTCCTTAGCCCCGCCCGAGTCCAGGAGATTCACAAACAAGCGGCCCGGCGTCGGACTTTCGCGGTCATTTCCCACCCTGACGCCGGCAAGTCCACGCTCACCGAGGCCCTGGCCCTGCACGCCAAGGTGATCGGCACGGCCGGCGCCTCCAGCGGCAAGGCCAACCGCAAGGAAACGGTCTCGGACTGGATGCAGATGGAAAAGGACCGCGGCATCTCCATCAGCTCCGCCGCCCTGCAGTTCGCGTACCGGGACACCGTGATCAACCTGCTGGATACCCCGGGCCACGCTGACTTCTCCGAGGACACCTACCGCGTCCTCGCCGCCGTCGACTGCGCCGTGATGCTGGTGGACGCCGCGAAGGGCCTGGAAACGCAGACCATGAAGCTCTTCGAGGTCTGCAAGCAGCGCAATCTGCCCATCATCACCGTGATCAACAAGTGGGACCGGCCGGGCCTGGATGCCCTGGCGCTCATGGACGAGATCACCGAGCGCACCGGCCTCCAGCCCATGCCGCTGACCTGGGCCGTGGGCATCTCAGGCGACTTCCGCGGCGTGTGGGACCTCCGCAACGACCGTTTTGCCCGGTTCCAGCGCAACAATGCCGGCGCCAACATCGCCCTCACCGAGTACTTCACCCCGGAGGAAGCAGCCGCCAACCAGCGTGAGGACTGGTCCAACGCCGTGGACGAAGCCGGACTCGTGATCGAGTCCAACCTTGAGTTCGACATCGACGCCTTCCATGCCGGCAAGGCAACCCCCATCCTGTTCAGCTCCGCGGCCCTCAACTTCGGTGTCAAGGAAATCCTGGACGCCCTGGTGGACTTCGCCCCGCCCGCTGCTCCGCGGCCCGACGTCGAGGGTCAACCCCGCCCGGTGGACGCCCCGTTCGCCGGCTTCGTCTTCAAGGTCCAGGCCGGCATGAACAAGGCCCACCGCGACCACGTTGCCTTCATCCGTGTCTGCTCCGGCATGTTCGAGCGCGGCATGGTGGTCACCCAGACCCGCACGGGAAAGTCGTTCGCCACCAAGTACGCCCAGCAGGTTTTCGGCCGTGAGCGCGAGGTCATCGACGAAGCTTTCCCCGGCGACGTCGTCGGCCTGGTCAACGCCTCATCGCTCCGGGTGGGCGACAGCCTGTTCCTGGAGGATCCGGTGGAATTCCCGGCGATCCCGCTGTTCGCGCCGGAACACTTCCAGGTGGCCCGCTCCAAGGACCCCAGCCGCTTCAAGCAGTTCCGCCGCGGCATCGAGCAGCTCGAGCACGAGGGCGTCATCCAGGTGCTCCGTTCCGACATCCGCGGAGACCAGGCGCCGGTGCTTGCCGCCGTCGGCCCCATGCAGTTCGAAGTGGTGGAGGACCGCATGGCCCATGACTTCAGCGCGCCCATGCGCCTGGAGCGGCTCCCCTATTCCATCGCACGAATTTCGACGGCGGATGCCATGCCTGCGCTGGCCAACGTACAGGGCGCTGAGGTGCTGCTGCGCTCGGACGGCGAATACCTGGCCCTGTTCAACGACGTCTGGGCGCTGCGCCGGATCGAGAAGAACCACCCGGACCTGACCCTGGTTCCGATCGGAACGCACAACCCCGCGAAATAGGGCCTGTGCTGCCCTCCTACAGCGGGAATCCGCCCGCGAGCCCTCTCCTAGCGCCGCCCGGCGTGCAGTGCGAGTTCCAGCTCGAACCGGGCCCGGGGGTCTTCCAGCGCATCGCCGAAGAGCTCGCGCAGCTGCGCCGCCCGGTATCCCACGGTCTGCGGATGGATGCCGAGTTCGGCGGCCACCGGGGCCCGCTGGCCCCAGTGCCGCAGCCAGGAGAGGAGGGTCTCCGCCAGCCTTTCGCGCTGTGCGGGACGCAGCCCTTCCAAGGGTGCAAGCCTCTGTTCCGCCAGCTCCGCGATGGCCGACGGTTCGGAGCCGAGGATAATCTGCGCCAGGTGGTCATCGGCCCAGATGGGCGGGTCGTCGGGGCTTTCCCGCGGCGGCAGGACGGACGCGGCCACCACCGCAAGCCGCAGGGAATCGGGCACCTTTTCCCAGCTGCCGGCCGGGCCCACGGCGGCGGACCTGCCCTTCAATGCTTTCTCCAAGGCCGCCCGGCCGGCCTCGGACTCCCGTGCCGGCACGAGGGCCACGGCATCGGTTTCGCGTTCAACCACCAGCGTTCCCGGCCCCAGCTGCAGCCGGAGCCCAGCGGCCCGGTCCAGCGGGAGGGTGACCACCACCAGCCTCGCAGGCAGGGACCAATCGGCCATGGATGCCGCCTGCCGCAGCGCGGCCTCGTCCGCCTGTCCCATCAGCAGCAGCTCCAGGAGTTCGGTCCGGCGCCGGTCAACCGCCCCCGCGCGCTCAGACTGTTCAAAAGCGTAAGCCTCTGCGCTGACAGCGGAAAGCTCGTCGATGTAGGCCAGGATCGATTCGCCCAGATCCACCACCACGCTCTGGCCAAGGTCCTTGTCCATGGAAATCCGCGACATCTCCCGGAACGTCACGCGCGCGCCCATCCGGTAGGCGCTCAGCAGCGCATCCATGCTCCGTCCCTGGCGGAATTCGCCGCTGCCCAGGCCGGCCACGAGCTCCCTGCTCTCCTCAGACAGCGCAGGCAGCCTGGTGCCGGGCAGCTGGAGGAAACGCTCCAGCGCGGCGGCCACCCCGCGCCGCAGCCCGCGGCCGAAGCGCCCTTCGATGGGCCTGGCGTAGGCAGGAACCAGCTGCGGCACGGCATCGATGATCGCCTCCACAATGCCGGGCATCATGGGGCGGAGCAGGTCACTCACTTCCCGCGGCAACGCGAGCCACGGCGGATCGTACGCGGGGGCGGCTGGACTCTTCGAGGCCGGAGGGTTCATGAGAGACTTCCATAAGTTGTTTCGGGGGAACAGTTTAGAACGTTCGATCGTATGCCTTGGGAGAAGAAATATGCCTCGATCCAACATAAGGTTAATAACATGATCCGGCTCCGTAAGCTGGCGCGCGCCGCATCTGTACTGACCACCCCGCTAGCTCCAGAAGACATTCTGTCGCTGTTCAACCCCGTGTTCTCCGCCCGCCAACTGCGCGGCGTGGTCACCAGGGTGGTCGCTGAGACGGCCGATTCCGCCACCATCTTCTTCCGCCCAGGGCGCGGCTGGAAGGCCCACCAGGCCGGCCAGTGGGCCCGCATCGGCGTCGAACTCGACGGCGTCCGGCACTGGCGGTCCTACTCGCTGAGCGCCCCCGCCGGCCAGGATCCCGCCATCACGGTGACCGACGTCGGCGCCGTTTCCGGTGTCCTGGTCCGCGACACCCGCCCGGGCGACGTGCTGTTCCTGGCACCGCCGCAGGGAGATTTCGTCCTTCCCGAGCACCCCCGCCCGCTGCTGATGCTCACCGCCGGCAGTGGTATCACTCCCGTGATGTCCATGGTGCGCACGCTGGTGCCGCACCGCCCGGACGCGGACGTCGTGCTGGTCCATTCGGCCCGGACCCCGGAAGACAGCATCTTCCGCGAAGAACTGTCCGAGCTTGCCGACCAGTTCCCCAACTTCAAGGTCACGCACTGGTTCACGGGCGAACTCGGACGCGTGGACTTCTCCTCACCGGCGGCGCTCGACGAACTCTGCCCGGACTGGCGCCACCGCGCAGCCTACGCCTGTGGACCGGAAGGCTTTCTGGACGACGCCGAAGCGCTGTGGTCCGCTGAAGCCGCCGTCGCCGCGGCCAACGAAGGTTTCGACGCCGGAGAGTCCCACCAGCCCGAGGGGCCGTTTGCCGCTGACCCGATCAACCTGATCATCGAACGCTTCACCACCAGCCTGGCCGCCGGCGCCGGGCACGACGGCGGACTGGTCACCTTTGAGGCCTCGGACCGTGAGGTGGAAGCGGACGGCAGCACCCCGCTTCTGGATGTCGGCGAAGACGCCGGCGTGCTGATGCCCAGCGGCTGCCGGATGGGCATCTGCCACAGTTGCCTTACCCCCCTGCGGGCAGGGCATGTCCGCGACCTCCGCACCGGCGAAGTCCACGGCGAGCCGGGCCAACTAATCCAAACGTGTGTATCGGCAGCCGCCGGACCCGTTAACCTCGACATTTGAGGAGCACCACCGCATGGCAATAGTTATTAACCACGAAGCCGAGTCCACGGAAGACGCCGTTGTGCCCGCGAAGACGCGGCGAGGTGCGCTGGCCACTTCCGGCAGCCCGCTGGTCCGTCCACCGGCCGCAGCGCACCTCTCGGACGAGCAGGTGGCCGAACTGGGCCGCGAACTTGATGCCATCAAGGACGACATCCTGGCCAAGCGCGGAGCCTCCGACGCCGCCTATATCCGCCGCATGATCAAGATCCAGCGCGCACTGGAAATCTCCGGCCGCGCGACGCTCCTGGTTAGCCGGAACAAGGGCGCCTGGGTCGCGGGCACCACCCTGCTGAGCCTGGCCAAGATCCTTGAAAACATGGAGATCGGGCACAACGTGCTGCACGGGCAGTGGGACTGGATGCGGGACCCGGACATCCACTCCACCACCTGGGAATGGGACTTCGTCACGCCGGCCCGTGCCTGGCAGCACACCCACAACGACCTGCACCACCGCTGGACCAACGTGGTGGGCAAGGACAACGACGTCGGATACAACCTCCTGCGCATGGACCCCAGCCAGGAGTGGAAGCCGTTCAACCTGGGCAACCCGCTCTATAACGCCATCCTGGCCCCGGTCTTCGAGTGGGGCATTGCGATCTACGACCTCGAGCTGCAGGACTTCAAGGACGGCAACAAGTCCAAGGAAGCCCTCGTCAAGGACCTCAAGGCCCTCGGGGTCAAGGCGCTCAAGCAGTTCACCAAGGACTACGCCGCAACCCCGGCCGTGGCAATGCTGACCGGCTCCGGCAAGCAGGCGCTCTACGGCACCCTGACCGCGAACGCTGTCCGCAACGTCTGGGCCCACGCGGTGATCTTCTGCGGCCACTTCCCCGACGGGACTGACACCTTCACCGAGGAAATGGTGGAGGGGGAGACCCGTGGTGACTGGTACGTCCGGCAGATGATCGGTTCCGCCAACATCTCTGGCTCCAAGTTCATGCACCTCATGACCGGTAACCTGTCGCACCAGATCGAGCACCACCTTTTCCCGGACATTCCGTCCAACCGGTATGCGGAGGTGGCTCCGAAGGTGCAGGAGATCTGCAAGCGTTACGGCCTGCCGTACACCACAGGCCCGATCTGGAAGCAGGTCGGCTCCACGTGGGCCAAGGTCTTCAAGCTGGCCTTGCCGCCCAAGAAGGCCTAACTGCTCAAGCACCTTGGGGCGCCTGCCAGTGCGGCAGGCGCCCTTTGCCATGCCCGGAACCCGGAGGGCTATTCCGCGGGCTTTGTTGCTGTGCCCAGAATGTGGGCCACCCTGGGATTGCCGGGGAGGGCGGAGAATCCGAAGCGGTCCACGTTCTGCAGTGCGAGTCCCGCCCCTGAGATCCCGGCAGCGGTGTCGCGGTTCGGGTGGCATCCGCCGGCCAGCCGGCTCCACAGCGGTGTGAACAGATCCTCCAGAGCGGCAAGCAAGCGGTGTTTCGAGCGGACATGTTCATAAAACAGCAGCAAACCGCCGGGCCGGAGGACCCGCAGCGCCTCCGCCAGGACGGCGGACTGGTCCGCCACGCTGCACAGGACGAGGCTGGAGACCACCACGTCCACCGACTCGTCCGCCACCGGCAGCGATTCAGCCACGCCGTCCTGAACCGTGATGGGAACGGGCGCTTTGGCTGCTTCGGCCAGCGCCAAGGCCCGGAGCGTCGGGTCCGGTTCCAGCGCCAGCACGCTGGTCACCTGAGCCGGGTAATGGGGAAAGGTGGCACCATAGCCTGCACCGATTTCGACCACGATGCCGTGCGCCGCCTCCACAAGGCGCCGGCGGTGGGCTGCTGCCCCGCGGGCGTCCATACGCGGACCCACGCGGGCGAAGTATTGCCCGAAGGACGAACTTCGGTTCCTGGCTTCCGGCATCGGTGCCTCCTTGGCTCATCGCGCTGACAGGGCAGAAGAAGGCCCGGGCCCCGACAACCCATAATCAAGAAAAGGTTCGTGGAAGTCAACGGTGGAGTGTTCTGGATGTGTTTCCTCCTTAGGAGGCGTCGGCGGGCTGGAAAGTCATCCCGCCGTCGGTGGAGACGACGAGCCCGTCAGCGGTGGCGGCCCAGATCGAGGGGTGTGCGCCCTTGACCGCGGCCACGGCCTGGACTGCGCCTTCGATTCGCCCCTTCCGGGTCCAGGTCGCGCCGGCGTCTGCGGAGTAGTGGACTGTCCCGTCGGGTTCGACTCCGGCGGCCTCCGTGGAGCTGGCAAAGGCGGCGAACTGAATCACGGGTGCGGTCTGCACCGTCTTCCAGGTTTGACCACCGTCGGTGGAGCGTCGGATCCCCTCCGGGGTGGTGGCCAGGACGGTATCGCTGGTCGGGCTTCCGGCGAGCACGGCGGGGACGAAATCCGCGGCCACGGTATTCCAGGTTTTCCCGTCCGGGCTGGTGCGCAGCGTGCCGTCAAAGCCGACGATTCCGGATTTTGTACCGGTGAGCGCGTGGAAGTCGGATTCACCCTGACGGGAGAGCTGTTCCCAGGTCTTCCCGACGTCGGTGGATCTGATCAGCCCGAGCGGGTTGGGAAGGTCGGAGCCTTCCCCGGGATGTCCGGAGGCGTAGAGGACGTCATGGTCGGTGCCGGCGGTGAAGCCCATCAGGTCTTGGGTGGCACCGATTTTGGTGGCGGTCTGTTTCGTCATGTCGAACAGGCCGTCGTGGGTGGCCAGGAGCACCTGGCCGGTTTGGCTGCTGACGCTCAGGCCGTGAATGTGGGCATCAGGCATGGGGCTGCCGGTGCTGCCTGCGGGGGCGGGCCCCGCGGTGACTGAGGACGGGCTACACGCTGACAGGGCGAAAATGAGGCCGGCGCCTGCTGCCAGGACAGTTGTGGCGCGGACCCGGGAACGCGAGGGATTGGGCATGGGGCTCCAGATGGGGGGTGGCGGGGATGGCGCCGGCCCGTGAGGCGGGCCGGCGCCGGAGGACACGGTTCAGAGGGTGGCCAGCAGGTCCTGCATTTCCTTGATTTCAGCTTCCTGTGCGGTCACGATGTTTTTGCTGAGCGCGATGGCGTCGGCGTTCGTTCCCTGGGAAGCTTCGGTCTTGGCCATCATCACGGCGCCTTCGTGGTGGGCAATCATCTGCTTCAGGAAGAGCTTGGCCGCATCGGTGCCCTGGGCCGCTTCAAGCTGTTTCAGGTCGTCCTCGCCCATCATGCCGTCCATGGTGTGGCCTGCACCCATGGCCGCGGATTCGTTCCAGCTCTTGAGCCAGCCGGTCATCGTTTCGATCTCCGGCGCCTGGGCCGCCTTGATCCTGGTGGCCAGGTCAGTCACTGATGCCGGGATGTCCTTCTTCCCAAGCATCATCTCGCTCATTTCCACAGCCTGTTCGTGGTGCGGAATCATTCCCTGGGCGAAGACGGTGTCGGCCGCGTTGTGTTCCGCCGAGGCAGCCGGTGCGCTGCTGGACATCATCCCGGAGCCGTGGTCCATGCCCGGCGTGGAGCTGCCCGAGGAAGCGGAGCTGGAAGTGGCGGAGGACCCGGAGGAGCCGGTTGCGCATCCGGCCAGGGCAAGTGCCCCGGCGAGGGCGGTGGCGGAAAGGGTCAGAAATTTCTTGTTCATCATTGGTATTCAAGTCCTTCAAGCACATTAGCGGGGGCGCGGAAGCGCCAGGGGAGTCGGTGCATCGGTGATGCGCCCGACGCAGAGCAGAGCAGAGCCGGGCAGGGACGGGCGCAGGTCAGGTCACAGCGCTGAGGCCCTGTTTTACGTTCTGCTGATGCAGAGCTCGCCCGGTGAAGGACTGCCGGGGAGATAGGACCACCGCGCGCTGATCGTGGCGAGGGTTCCACTGGTGACGTTCCGGGCGATGATTCCGGCCCCTGGCAGCGGGGCGGCCAGGGAACCGGTCTTTGCCGACGGGGTGCAGGCCGCTGTCATGGGCTGCATGCTGGCGCAGTTTCCCGACCCGGAGCACTGCGCGGTCCGGGTACCTGCCTCATCCAGCGCCCCGGGCATGTCCGAGGCAGCGGACGGTCCCGGATCATGTTCTCCGGTGTGGCCGGCACGGGATGATTCATGATGGACGCTGACGGCTGCAGCCGCCGTGGCCGGGGAGTGCATGGCATGGGTGGCCGTCATGACGTGCATGCCGAAAATACCGGCGATAAGGGCCAGAACGGTGGCGAGCAGGCCCGCACGGCGAAGGAAGGAGATTGCTCGGGCGTGAGCCGGTGCGGTCATGATGGTCCTCCTCCCTCCCGTTTGGGGGCTTTCTGTTCAAAGACTACCGGCCTGGTGGCAGGGCACGTACCGGTACAACGATCCTGCGCCGGATTCTGTTTCAGCCTCCGCCGGTGCAGCTGAAGACGCCGGGATCTCCGGGCCCTTGCGGTCAAAACCATGCGGGAACACACTGAGGGCAATACCTGTGAAGGGATCCGCCGGAAGGCGGCGCTCATGGGCGGCGATGGACGATTCAGGAGCGTGGTCGGCGTGGACGGTTCCGCGGCCGCCGTGCTCCTGCGGGTGGCCCGGGAATGCGGATTTGCTGGTTGTGGGTTTCCCGGGGTCTTGGCGGATTCACCGGGTTGCTGCTCGGCCGGGGGCGAGGAATGAGGCGGCCGTCGCCCCGCCGTGGCGAACCCTGCGGCCAAAGCGGCGACCGTGACCGGTGACCACGCCTCCCACGCCTCTCACGTGGACCCGCCGGCCGGTCCCCGTAGAAGGGCGGTTCCAAGGCAGACCTTTCGGCGCCGGCTCCACGCATTGTGGCACGCGGTGGTCGGTGCTGTAGGCCTTGTCATGGGGCTCCTGCCGCACATCCTGCATCACATCGGGCTGCTCGCCGGGACCGCACTGGTGGCAGGATCCGGCGGCACGGCGCTGTTCGGGGCGCTGGGGCTCCTGGCGTCCATTCCCATGCTGGTCCGCCTCTACCGGAGGTTCGACAGCTGGGTCGCACCGGCGCTGGGGTTGCTGGTCTTTGCCGCTATGTTCTCCCTGTCCGCGTATGTCATCGGCCCGGCCATCAGCGGTACCGGAGGGGACGTGACCCCTGGCCCGGCGCCCACCGTGGACCACACCGGCGACCACACCGGAGGCCACTGACCACCCGGGTGAACCCGCTGCTCACCCGGGGCCAGCGGCCTGTGCAGGTGAAGGCCTACTTCGCGCCGGCCAGGACGTAGCCGGAGGAGCGCACAGCTTCGGCCAGCGCGTCCAGGTCCGCGGTGCCGGTGACGCTCAGCAGCGACGTGCCGCCCGGGACCAGATCCACTGTTGCGGAGTCGACCCCCGATACCCCGGAGACGGCCCTTTCCACGGTCCTGACGCAGTGTCCACAGGTTAGCCCTTCCAATGTGTACTGCCCACCGGCAGCCTGAACCTCCGACTTGACGGCGGCCGGAGCGCAGCAGCTGCAGCCCTGCTGCGAGGTGGAGGCCATGGGGAGTTGGGTTCGTGTTTCGGGTGTTCCGCACATGTCAGTTTTCCTTCCAAAGGGGTAAGAAAGAGCTGTTGCGGTTGAACGGCTGTAACGGCCCGGGCCTGGACAAACCACGTCACTGGCAACACTCAAAAGAATACCCCCTAGGGGTATCTTCTGCAACAGATGACTGCGCCGGGCGGCCTCGTCCGCCTTTACATACTGCGGGCCGTTAGGCTCTACCTCCGGGTACTGCCGGGCGGGACACTCAGCAGTATGAGCAGTGTTCCTGAACCGCGGCAGTTCCCGACCGGGCGGCCGTCCCGGCCCTGGGTGCAGGGTCTGCTGACCGTCCTCATCACCGCGGCCGCGGTGTACCTGATCTCCAACCACTGGTTGCACGTCCTGGACGCCCTGCCGTACCTGTGGGTGGTGCTCATGATGGGCATGCACCTGTTCATGCACGGCGGCCACGGGGGTCACGGCGGCGCCGGCCGGCCCGGTGGAGAGGCCGGACATGTCCACTGATTACGGCTATGACCTGTGGTGGCTGGTGATCCTCAATTCGGCAGTGTTTATCATCTTCGCCTTCAGCTTCGTCCGGCCGAGGACGAAACTGGACTGGCGGGCGCTGGGAGGGTTTTCCGCGTTCATCGTGGCGCTGTTCACCGAGATGTACGGCTTCCCGCTGACGATCTACCTGCTCTCGGGATGGCTGGGGAACCGCATACCGGGCCTGGACCTCCTGAACCACAACTCCGGTCATTTGTGGCAGGACCTTACCGGGTGGCAAGGTGACCCGCACCTGAGCCCGCTGCACCTTCTCAGCAACGTGCTGATCGCGGCAGGGTTCATCCTGCTCTACCGGTCCTGGCAGGTCCTCTTCGCGGCCCAGCGGGACCACCGCCTGGCGACCACCGGACCCTATGGCACGGTGCGGCATCCCCAATACGCGGGGTTCCTGACCATCATGGCCGGGTTCCTGCTGCAGTGGCCCACGCTGCTGACCCTGCTGATGTTCCCGGTCCTGGTCATCGTCTACCTGCGCCTGGCCCGGAAAGAGGAACGCCTGATGGACGCCGAATTCGGCGACACCTATACCGCCTACCGCCGACAGGTCCCCGGGTTCGTCCCGCGGTTCGGACGACGCCCCGCCGGTACCGGACATTATCTGCAGGAGGGCCCGTGACGGCGGCTGAGGTGGCGCGATGCTGTTCCTGGCGCTAAAGAACCTGGTTCAGGAAAAGACCCGGCTGATGATCAGCGTGGGCGGGGTCGCGTTCAGTGTGCTGCTGATCATGAGCATCCAGGGCCTCTATCAGGGGTGGAGCAACAAGATCGGCGAATACATCCGCACCGTTCCGGCCGACTACTGGATCACACAGACCGGCGCGACGGATATGTTCCACACCCCGTCCGTGCTGCCCCTGACCGTCCGGGATTTCCTGACCGGTGTTCCCGGTGTTGCCAGCGCCAAACCGTTCAGCGGCCGCCGGGTCGCCTTCGCGCACAACGGCAAGGACATCAACCTCTACGTCATCGCCGACGACACGGAGAACAATGTCGGGGCCCCCGCGCGGGTGGTCGAAGGCAAGGCTGTCCCGGACAAGGGCGAGATCATTATCGACCGGGTGGTCGGACGCAGCGAAAACATCCGGATCGGGGACACCATCCCTGTCGCCGGCAGGACACTGAAAGTCTCCGGCTATTCCGAGGGCGGATACATCCTCAGCTTCTCCTTCGCATTCGCCGCCAAGGAAGACGCCGAAAGAATCCTCCAACTTCCCGGAGCCACCAACTTCTTCCTCGTCACCGTCAAGGACAGCGCCGCCGCAAATGAAGTCGCGTCCCGGATCGAGGCCGACCCGGCGGTGGATGCCATCACCAAGGACAGGTTCGTGGAAAACAACACGAACATCGTCCGGGACACTTTCCTGCCGATCATCCTGGTCTTGCTGCTGATCGGAATTGCCGTGGGCATGACCGTCATCGGCCTGACCATCTTCACCTCAACCATCGAAAAAGCACGCGAATACGGCGTTCTGAAGGCCATAGGGGTGAGCAACCGCCAGCTCTACACCGTCGTGGTGGAACAGGCAATCACCGCAGCCGCGCTCGGGTACCTCGTCGGGGCGGTCCTGGCCCTGACCGTCAGCGCCGCTGCGGGGAACTATGTCCCGGAGTTCATCACGGAAATTCGCTGGTTCGATGCGGCCTGGATTTTCGCCGTCACCCTGGCCATGGCCGTGGCGTCCTCGCTGCTGCCGGTCCGCCGGCTGGCCCGCATCGACCCGGCGGAAGTGTTCCGCGCATGAGCGCCGTCTCGGTCGAAGACGTGTCCAAGACCTTCGGGGCCGGGCACACCGCGGTGACCGCAGTGGACCACGTATCCCTCAGCGTTGATGACGGGGACATTGTGCTCGTGATGGGCCCTTCCGGGTCCGGAAAAACAACCCTGCTGTCCATGATTGGCACTCTTATGTCCCCCACTGCGGGGCGGATCCTCATCTCCGGGCAGGACACGTCAACTCTTGGATCCGCGCAGCTGTCACGGCTGCGGCTGAAAGAATTCGGTTTCGTCTTCCAGACCTTCAATCTGCTCTCGGCACTGACCGCGGAGGAAAACGTCATGATGCCCCTCATTGCGGCAGGGGCGTCCCGGAAAGAGGCCCGGGCCAAAGCCCGGATGGCGCTGGAACAACTTGAGCTCGGACACCGGCTGCGGAACCTGCCCCGGGACCTCTCCGGCGGGGAAAAGCAACGTGTGGCCATCGCCCGGTCCTTGGCGAACAACCCCCGGCTGATCCTCGCCGACGAGCCCACCGCCAACCTGGACGCGAAGACCGGCCAGGACGTGACCCTGCTGCTGTGTGGGACGGCCTGCCGGGAAAACCGGGCGGTCATCATCGTCAGCCATGACCAGCGGCTGCGGACGGCCGCCAAGCGGGTCATCACCATCGAGGACGGACAACTCACAGCGGAAGAAGCCGGGGAACACAACCTGAACTGCCGCATGCACCCGGAAGCGGCGCCGGCATGAAGATGACGGACGACGAACTGCTCGCGGCCCTGGCTGACCCGGCCGAAGACCCGGCTCGGTTGGAACGGATCAGCACCGAAATCGACGCCGGATTCCGCCTGCTCTCCGGTCGGTCGGGCAAGGCAGTCGCTGTGTTCGGATCGGCACGCCCCGGGCCCGGGGATCCCCGCTACGCGGTGGCGCGGACGTTGGGGTCACGGTTCGCGGAGGCCGGTTTCGCGGTGATCACCGGGGGAGGGGCGGGCCTGATGGAAGCGGCCAACCGCGGCGCAGCGGAATCCGGAGGCACCTCGGTCGGTCTGGGCATCGAACTCCGGCACGAGCAGCCACTGAACCCGTACCTGGATGTGTCTATGACCTTCCGGTACTTCTTCGCCCGGAAACTCATGTTCGTCCGGTACGCCTCGGCCTTCGTCGTCCTTCCCGGCGGATTCGGCACCCTGGATGAACTCTTCGAAGCCCTGACACTCGTCCAGACCGGGAAAATCCACGAGTTCCCCGTGGTCCTGATCGGAACCGGGCACTGGGCCGGGCTCATGTCCTGGATCCGGGAGCGGCTCCAGGACCAGGGTTTCATCGCCGCCGATGACATCCGTTTGCTGCGGTGCACCGACGACATCGATGAAGCCGTCGAACTGATCCAGCAGTGCCACCTGCGCCAGCTCGGCCCCTGATCCCGGCCAGCCTGATCCTGGCATTCCCTCAGGTTGTGCTGCGCCGACCTTGCCGCGGGACAGGCCGGGGCGGGGGGACCAAAGACTCTGACGCCGCTGGCCGCGCGGGACGATAGTGATCGCAGAGGCAGTGGTGCATGTCTTCGCAGGGAGGAAACGGCGATGATGTATTGGGACGGCAATATGGGCGTCTGGGGCTACATCCTGATGGGGGTGAGCTTTGTCCTGTTCTGGGGCGCCATCATCACCGCCGTCATCCTCTTCGCCCGCGCCATGGGAGCGGGGGGCCGCCGGTATGACGGCGGCGCACCGGGCACAGGTGTCGCGGAGAATCTGCTCGCCGAACGGTTTGCCCGAGGTGAAATCGACGAGAGCGAGTACACCGCCCGCCTCGCCGTGCTCCGGCGAGGCCGCGGAACATGACCTTCCGGCCCGTTGCGCGGCCGCGGAACATGACCCTTCCGGCCCGTCCGACAAGCCCGATCCGGGACCTTGACGTATACCCCCAGGGGGTATACCTTCGGGTTAACCGGAAATCGACGTCACGGGCGAGAGCCTGTACGCAGTGAAGGTCCGACGGCGGGTGAATTGCCCCGCTGTCCCTTACGGACACCCCTGCGAAAGGACGCACCATGACTGCTGACCCGAAGCCCGCCGCCGGAGGCGCGGTGACCACACCTCTGAAACGCACCGTCGTGGAGGTCCGCGGCCTGCATTGGGCAACCTCCAAGGCGATCGTGGAGCATGTGCTGCTTCAGCGGCCAGGAGTCGCCTCCGTCGACGCGAACCCGGTCGCCCAGACCGCGACCGTGGGCTTTGACCCGTCGGTGACCTCCGTGGAGCAGATCTCCGGGTGGGTACGGGACTGCGGATACCACTGCCGGGGCGAATCGGTCCCCGACCACGTCTGCTACCCGATGGAAGAAACCGTGCGCACCTCCGGTATGGAGCACGTCCATCCGACGGAGGACGATCACAAGGCCATGCACGCCGGTCATGCGCCGGAAACGGCGGAACCCCGTACGGGGCATGCTCATCCGCCGGCGGACGCCCATGCCGGCCACGGCCCGGGCCCCCACGGTGAGATGCACCGGACCCCGCAGGACATGATGGGCCACGGCGGGCACCACGCCGGAATGTCCATGGATGACATGGTCAAAGACATGCGCAACCGGTTCCTGGTGGCCGCGGTCCTGTCCATCGGCGTGACCCTCTGGTCCCCGATGGGCCGCGGCATGTTCGGCTTCACCGCCCCGACCCCGTTCGGGCTCCGTGACGACGTCATTGCCCTGGTCCTGTCCCTGCCGGTCGTCTTCTACTCGGCGTGGATCTTCTTCGACGGCGCCTACCGGGCGCTCAGGGCCCGCACCCTGGACATGATGGTCCTGGTCGCGATCGCCGTGGGCATCGGGTGGCTTTACAGTGTCTGGGTCACCTTCACCGGCGGCGGTGAGGTGTTCTACGAAGCCGCTACCGTCCTTGCCTCCTTCGTGCTGCTGGGCCACTGGTTCGAGATGCGCGCACGGGGCGGGGCGAATGAGGCCATCCGCACGCTGCTCGAGCTCGCCCCGCCGGTCGCGGTCGTGATCCGCGGCGGCGACACGGTCGAGATCCCCACCTCGGAAGTGCAGGCCGGGGACCTGCTGCTGATCCGGCCGGGCTCGAAAATCCCTGTTGACGGGGAGGTTGAGGACGGTCAGTCGGAGGTCGATGAGTCCATGGTCACGGGCGAGAGCCTTCCGGTGACCAAGACCATCGGTTCCGAAGTAATCGGCGCGTCCATCAACACCACCGGCACTATGCGCGTGCGGGCCACCAAAGTCGGCGCGGACACCGCCCTGGCCCAGATAGTGGCTCTCGTCCAGGAAGCCCAAAACTCCAAGGCACCGGGCCAGCGGCTGGCCGACAGGGCCGCGTTCTGGCTGGTCCTGGTCGCTCTGATCGGCGGGACCGTGACGTTCGCCGCCTGGCTCGCCCTCGGCGCCGGCGTACAGGCGGCCCTGCTGTTCGCCATCACCGTCGTCGTGATCACCTGCCCCGACGCGCTGGGTCTCGCCACGCCGACAGCAATCATGGTGGGGACCGGACTCGGCGCCAAACGCGGCGTCCTGTTCAAGAACGCCACCGCCCTGGAGGTCTCCGCACGGATCGACACCGTCGTCATGGACAAAACGGGCACCCTGACTAAGGGCGAACCGGAAGTGACCGATGTCGTCGTTGAGGGAATAAGCGAAAACGAACTCCTGGCTCTGGCCGCCGCCGTGGAGCAGGAATCCGAACACCCGCTCGCCGCGGCCGTCGTCCGGCACGCCCAAGAGCGAGGCGCACCCGCCCTGGCGGCCTCGGATTTCCTGAACGTTCCCGGCCACGGGGCCGGCGCTACCGTGGACGGGCGCCGGGTGCTGGTCGGCAACCGCAAACTCATGGCCGACGAAGGCATCGACCTGGGCCCGCTGGCCGCGGTGCGCGACGAACTTGCAGCCACCGGACGGACGGCCGTGCTGGTCGCCGTGGACGGCCGGGCGGCCGCGGTGATCGCTCTGGCGGACGCCGCGAGGGAAACCGCGGCCGCCGCCGTCGCAGCCCTGCACGAGGCCGGAATCGAAGTCGTCATGCTCACCGGCGACAACGAAGCCACCGCCCAAAGGATCGCCGCCCAGCTGGGCATCGACACCGTCATCGCCGAAGTGCTCCCCGGAGATAAATCAGCGAAGATCGCCGAACTGCAGCAACGAGGAAGGGTCGCCATGGTCGGAGACGGCGTCAACGACGCCCCGGCCCTGGCCCAGGCCGACCTCGGCATTGCGATCGGCGCCGGCACCGACGTGGCCATCGAAACGGCCGACGTCGTCCTGATGCGCTCGGACCCGCTGGACGTGCCGATCGCCCTGCGGATCGGCAAAGGCACACTGCGGAAGATGCGCCAGAACCTGGGCTGGGCCGTGGGGTACAACGCGATAGCGCTGCCCATCGCGGCCGGGGTCTTCGCCTTCGCCGGGATCGTCCTCAGTCCGGAGATCGCGGCCCTGTCGATGTCCGGTTCCAGCTTCCTGGTCGCCGTCAACGCCCTCCTGCTCAAGAGACTCCGCCTGCCGCGGCCGGAAACGCCCGAGGCCACCACGGCGCGTGCTTCCCGGCCGCTTGCCCCGGCAGGGACCCGCTAGGCTCCCCGCCATGGACCTCCGCCTCATCTCCCGCGTGCTCTTCCTGCGGGCCGCGTGGCGGAGAAGGGACCACTGGGACGCCGCCCGGATCACCGCCCACCGGGAACACGCCCTGCGGGAGCTGCGCCGGACAACCTACGCCGCCTCGGAGTTCTACCGGCGCCATCACGCCGGCCTGCACGGCGCCCCTCTGAACCAACTGCCGCCCGTGACGAAAACGGACCTGATGGACCACTTCGACGAGGCCGTCACCACGCCGGACCTGAGGCTGGCGGATCTGGAAAACCACCTGCGGTCCTTGAAGGAGGACGGTGGAGACCCGGGGCTGCCGTGGCAGGGCCGGTGGTGGGCCGCGGCAACTTCCGGGACTACGGGCCGGCGCGGAATCTTCGTCTGGAACCGCGCGGAATGGGCGACCGTCCTGGCCTCCTACGCCCGCGCGAACGACTGGGCCGGTATCTCCGCCGGGCCGACCCGGCCGCTGAAAATGGCGCTGGTCAGCTCCCGCGTCCCCACACACCAGTCCGCGGTCGTCGGAGCATCCCTGCGCTCTGGAATCGTCCCCACCCTCCGCCTGGACGTCACCGCGCCCATGGGTGAGACGGTGGCCGCGCTGAACCGGTTTCAGCCAAGGGTCCTGGTCGGCTACGCCTCAGCACTCAATCCTCTCGCGGCAGAGCAGCGCGCCGGACGCCTGAACATCTCCCCGCAGGGCGTGATGTCCGCCTCGGAAGTGCTGAGCCCGCACGCCGCGTCCGAACTGGAGGCGGCCTGGGGTAGCGCCCCCTTCGACGTCTACGCCGCCACCGAAACAGCCGGGATCGCCTCCCCCTGCATCTACCGGAACCGCCATGTCTACGAGGACCTGCTGATCATCGAACCCGTGGATCAGGCCGGGAACGCCGTCCCGTCGGGGACAACCGGGGCAAAGCTCCTCGTCACGGTCCTGTTTTCGCGGACTTTACCGCTGATCCGCTACGAAATGTCCGACACCGTCAGGCTGGACGGTAGAGGTTGCCCCTGCGGGCGCCCCTTCACCCTTCTGGAAGACATCGAAGGGCGGATCGAAGACGTTCTGCAGCTGCCAGGTACGGCAGGCATTGTGCACGTCCATCCGATCGTGTTCCACCACGTACTCGATGAAGCAGGGAGTGCCGGGTGGCAGGTCATCCAGGAGCCTTCCGGGCTTCGCGTGCTCCTCGCCGGCCTCGCTCCCGGAGCCTCCACCGAAGGAGTTCGGGCGGCAGTGGCAGGCGCGCTGACCACGGCCGGTGTTGTAGCGACCCACGTGGACGTACAGATTGTTGAACGCGTTGAGCGGACCGCTTTGGGTAAAGCTCCCTTCGTGCGGGGACTGCCCCGCCCCGAGTAAGCGGCCAGCCCGCCGGGACTTCCGACCATGTAGGAACTGCATCTACCGTACTTCGACAACGCCCATCATTCCGAGGTCCTCATGGTCCAGGATGTGGCAGTGGTAAACGGAACGGCCGACGAAGTCCCTGAAAGCCACCCGGACCTTAACCCGCCCCTGTGCAGGAACATTGACCACATCCCGCCACTCCGGCCGAGCCGCGGCCCGGCCGCCTTCCTCAATGACCTGCATCGGCCAAACGTGCAGATGGAACGGGTGGTCCATTGGGCCCGGGTTGGTCAGGGTCCACTCCTCCACGGTCCCCGCCGCAACCGTAGTGTCCGTCCGCGCCGCGCTGAACTCCCTGCCGTTGATGGTAAACCCCATCATTCCCCCGCCCATGCCCATGCCTGCGCCTGAGGAGAGCGTGAGCTGCCGGCGCACCGACACGGCTGCTGTCCTCAGGTCTTCCGGTTCGGGGACGCCAGGCAGCGGAAGCTGCAACGGCGGCAGCGGCGACGGGGAAGGCCCGGTGCTTCCCGCAACGCGCAAAGTCGCCAGCGCCGCGCCCGCCGCGCCCGGTTGGTTAGTACGCCGGGGGTCGGGTCCCTGGCCCATCATGCCGGCCATGTTGCCCCGGTCGTAGTACGCGGCACGCAGGGTGGAGGCTCCGGCCGCGGTGGTGACCAGCAGATCTGCCCGGTTGCCGGGTGCCAGGAACAGTTCCTCCACGGCCGACGGCGAGCGGAACCGGCCCGAGTCCATCCCCAGCAGCTGAACCTGCTGGCCGTCAAGCCTCAGGGAGAGGTAGCGGGCAACGCAGGCGTTGATGATTCGCCACCGCTCGCGCTGGCCCGGCCTTGCAGTGAATTCCGGATTGCTCTGGCCGTTGACCAGGACGAGTTCGCCTTCCCTGCCCAGCATCCGTTCCATCTGCGAAACGCGGACAACGTCCCCGCCGCCGTCCAGCGTGGTGTCGGAAATGACCAGGACGCGTTCGGTGCTGACCGGGACGGGTTCGGGGTCCTCCACGATGATCGCGCCAAAGAGGCCGGCGAAAATCTGGTCTGCAACCATGCCGTGGTGGTGGGGGTGGTACCAGTACACTCCCGGAGGATGGTCCGCCGGGATCCGGTACTGGTAGTCAAAGACGGCTCCAGGGTTCACCACGATGAACACGTTGTCCCCGGCGCCCTCCGGGGAGACGTGCAGTCCGTGCACGTGCAGGTTTGTTGGCTGGTCCAGGCTGTTAGCCAGCCGGACGTTCAGCACATCGCCCGGCTGCAGGCGGAGGGTGGGGCCGGGGATCCCGCCGTTGTAGCCCAGGGCCCGGGCCTGCCGCCCGGCGAGCTGGAACTGGCCCGGGCCGGCTTCGAGCCGGACCTCCAGCCGGCCGCCTGCGCTGCGCAGCTCGGCCGGCTGGAACAATTCTGCACCGGTCTCCGGTGCAGTCCGGGACGATGACCGGGAAGCCAGCGACCACCACAGCCCTGCTCCGCCGGCTGCCGTGCTGGCCGCTCCGAGGCCACCGAGGAGCAGCGCGCTGCGCCGGCTCATGGGACGGCTGAGGGGACGGCGGGCCGTAGGCTGCGGGGGACCGGGCGGTGGGCCGGGCTGCTGACCGGCGGGCTGCGGGCTAGCCTGAGGCACTAGGGCTCATCGCCGAGTACCCTGACCTGCTCGCGGTACTCGTCGGCAGTCAGTTCCCCTTTCGCGAACCGTTCGTCGAGGATCTGCCGGGCCCTGCTGCGCCCCTGCCCGGGGCCGCCGGCTCCCGGCCACGGAGCGCCGGGTCCCGGCTGGCCGGGAGGGTTGAATCCACTGCCCTGGAACCCGCCGCGGCCGCCGGAGGACAACCGCACGGCAACCAGTACCAGCAGGGCTATGCCCGCCAGCATCAGCACTCCCCACAGCCACATCCAGCCCATGTCCGGACCGTAACCCCACATCATGGCTGCTCCCTTTGTCGCCTGCGCTTCCTACCCCAACAGTGCGCCCGGTTCGCGAACTCCGCTAGGGTCCTAAGTCGCTTGTGGAGGCCTGCCTTAGGGGCGGAGCCTGTAACCATAGCCGCGCCCCTGCCGGGGGCCACATTTGCCGAGGAACAGGCCATGGAGCCAGCCGCGTACCCGTCTTCGCCGGGAAAACTGTCAGCTGGTCCACCATCTGACACCCCTAGCCGATAAGCAGGCTCAGCGCCTCCGTCAGGTGTTCCACTTCCCGGACGGAGAACCCGGCCGGGATGGGGCCCGGGCCGTTGTGGCTGGCCGGGACCACCGCGTGCGTGAAGCCCAGGCGGTGGGCTTCCTGGATGCGCTGGTTGATGCCGGGGACGGGGCGGACTTCCCCGGCCAGGCCCACCTCGCCGAACGCGATCAGCCGGATGGGCAGGGGCTTCCGTGCCTTGGCCGAGGCCACTGCCAGCGCAACGGCCAGGTCGGTGGCGGGTTCGCTGAGCTTTACACCGCCCACCGTTGCCACGTAGGAATCGTCCTTGTGCAGCAGGCAGCCGGCGCGCTGCTGCAGCACGGCCAGGAGCATGGACACGCGTGAACTGTCCAGGCCGCTGGTGGCCCGGCGCGGCTGTGAATTGGCGCTTTCGGCGAGGAGTGACTGCACCTCGGCCAGCAGTGGCCGGCGCCCTTCCATCGTCACGGTGATGCACGTGCCGGACACCGGTTCCTTGGTTCGGCTCACAAAGAGCCCGCTGGGATCCGTCAGCCCGACGATGCCGTCCTCGTTCAGGTCGAAGCAGCCCACGTCATCGGTGGGCCCGTAGCGGTTCTTGACCGCACGCAGCAGCCGAAGCCGGGAGTGCCGCTCCCCTTCGAACTGGCACACGACGTCCACCAGGTGCTCCAGCAGGCGCGGACCGGCAATGGAACCGTCCTTGGTCACGTGGCCCACCAGCAGCGTGGTCATGTTGCGCCGTTTCGCCGCGGAAATGATGGAGGCGGCCACCTCACGGACCTGCGACACGCCGCCCGCGCTGCCGTCCACATCCGCGCTGCTGAGGGTCTGGACGGAGTCAACAATGAGCAGCCTCGGCTCGATTTTCTCCACCTGGCCGAGGGCCTGGCCCAGGTCCGTTTCGGCCGACAGGTAGAGGGATTCCGCGACGGCGTCGATCCGCTCGGCGCGGAGCTTCACCTGCGCCGCGGACTCCTCGCCCGTGATGTACAGGACGTCCTGGGCAGTGCGGGCGAACTTGGCCGCCACATCCAGGAGGAGCGTGGACTTGCCCACGCCGGGTTCACCGGCCAGCAGGATGACGGCGCCCGGCACCAGACCGCCGCCCAAAACGCGGTCAAGCTCGTCCACCCCGGTGGGCAAAAACGCTGCCGTGGTGGCGTCCACCTCGGCAATCCGGCGGGCTGGCTCCAGGACGGTGGTGGCCGCCGTCGTACGCGCAACGGCGGCGCCGGTTTCCTCAACGGTGCCCCAGGCCTGGCACTCACCGCAGCGGCCCACCCACTTGACGGTTGTCCAGCCGCATTCGGCGCATTTATAGGCCGGGGCTTTGGACGCCCGGGAAGTCTTGGTTGCCATTGCTCCACACTATCCGGGGGCAGCGACACAGGGCGCCAGCCACTGGCCGCAGCAGCTACAGCGGCGGGAGGATGTCCCGGGCTTCCTCCGAATCCATTCCGGTCGCCTCGAGCAGGTCCACCATCAGCGGGCGGAACAGCATGACCACCGTCTCGCCTTCAAGGCGCTGCACGTCCAGCAGCCGCGGATGCAGCCGCCCGGCGATCTCGGCGAGCTCCAGCCGCGACGTCCGGAGGTGCGCGCGCCGGGCGCCCTCGTGCATTTCGGCCAGGCCCAGGGACAGTTCGTCGATGGCGGCCGCGGTTTCCTGCAGGACCTCCGCGATGTTCTCCGTGGCCTCGTCAGAAAGGGCGGCGTGGTTGATGGCGCTGGTCAGGCGGCGCGCGAAAACCCGGCTGTTGCGGAGCGCCAGGTCGATGTAGTCCAGCGATTGCTCCAGCCGGTCGAGCTCGTCGCGGTGGCGCCGGTAGGCCGGGGCCAGCGTGGCCACCTCGCCGGAGGCACGCAGGGACTGGCGCATCGCGTCCACCAGGGGCTGGCAGTTCCGGCCGCGGACCAGGGCATGCCAGGCCTCGGTGGAATCGCTGTTCGTCAGCGCCGACGCACATTCACGCAGCACTTCGGCAAGCTCGTGCAGCAGCTTCTGCACATCCTTCCGGGGCTCCCGGCGGGGATCCTTCGGCACCAGGATGGTGACCAGCAGCGCGAAGACTCCACCCACCACGGCATCAAGGCTCCGGGTAAACGGACCGCCGGCCGGGGCCGGGAGGAGCACCACGAGCAGCGACTGCAGCGCCAGCTGCGTGGTGAAGATGTTTCCGCTGTCCAGGAAGCGCGCCAGCAGGATGGAGAACAGAAGTACGACGGCGGCCTGCCAGATCCCGGCGCCCAGCCAGTGCAGCAGCAGGTCACCCACCGCAATGCCTATGGTGCAGCCCAGGCCCACTTCCAGGACCCTGCGCAGGCGTGGATCCCGGGAAAAACCAAGGGCGATGAGTGATGATGTTGCCGCGAAGAGCGGTCCTGAATGGCCCAGGACGTTGTCGGCGAACGCGTACGCGCCCACGGCGCAGACCGTCATCTGGATGGCGGGCATCAGGGAGTTCCTGCTCCGGACCACACCGGTGCGGATCCTGGTTCGCAGGAATCTTCTGCTTGCGGAAATTCCTGTCGCGGGGGCCATGCGTTCCAGTGTATTCACTGCCATTGCACTACGGCCGGAGATGTGATGTGCGCAATGGTGACGCTGCACATGTAAGCCGATGTCCCGCCGTCGTTAACCGTCCGTTCATCTTGGTCCACACATCCCGTTACCTAGGGCCCATAACTTCAGTAGAGGTACAAAAAGTACGCAACTTCTTATGTACGGACGTCTCCGGTCCGGCACGCATCAGAAAATCCCTGGAAGGGGTACATCTAGTGAAGGCACTCCGCTTCGGCCGCCACGCGGCTATCGCTGTCATCGCAGCCGGCGCTCTCGCGCTCACCGCCTGTGGTTCCGACAACGCCACGGGCACAGCCCAGTCCGGCGCCCCGTCTGCCACGGGGGCCAACGTCACCGGCACGCTGACCGGCATTGGCTCGTCCGCCCAGGGCGCAGCCATGGATGTGTGGAAGACCAACTTCGCGTCCGCCAACCAGGGTGCCAACGTCCAGTATTCCCCCGACGGTTCCGGGGCGGGCCGCAAGGCCATCATCGACGGCTCGGCCCAGTTCGCCGGCTCGGACGCCTACCTGAAGGACGAGGAGCTCGCCAGCTCCAAGGATAAGTGCGGTCCCGAAGGCGCCATCAACATCCCCGTCTACATCTCCCCGATCGCCATCGCCTTCAACATTCCGGATGTCAAGGAACTGAAGCTTGACGCCGCCACCGTGGCGAAGATCTTCCGCGGTGAAATCGCCAACTGGAACGACCCCGTGATCGCGGCAATGAACCCCGATGTCAAGCTGCCGGACCTCAAGGTCACCCCGGTGAACCGTTCCGATGACTCCGGCACCACCAGCAACTTCACCGATTACCTGGCCGCCGCAGCTCCGGAGGCCTGGACCGACAAGGCTGCCGGCGTTTGGCCCGCATCCCTGAAGGGCGAGAACGCCAAGGGCACCTCCGGAGTGGTCAAGACCGTCACCGACACCCCGGGCGCCGTCACGTACGCCGATGACTCGGCCGTCAGCGGCAAGCTTGGCATCGCCCAGATCAAGGTGGGCGAAACCTTCACCAAGATCTCAGCCGAGGCCGCAGCCAAGGCTGTCGACGCCGGCAAGCCGGTGGAGGGCCGTTCCGCCAACGACCTGTCCATCAAGCTGGACCGCAAGACCACCATCGAAGGTGCCTACCCGGTTGTCCTGGTGTCCTTCCACGTTGTCTGCTCCACCTACGCCACCCAGGAAACCGTTGACCTGGTGAAGGCTTTCGAGACCTACGTTGTGTCGGACGCCGGCCAGCAGGCTGCAGCGGACGCCGCGAAGTCGGCCCCGCTCTCCAAGACCCTCCAGGAGAAGGCTGCCAAGGCCATCGAGACCATCAAGGTCAAGTCCTAGGGGATTTGCAAAACAGCAAGGCATAGTGGAAACACGAGCCTGAGCCAGGTTCCCTGTCCCGGACGGGACGGTCACAGACCGTCGTCCGGGGCAGGGAACCTAGGTGTTTGTCCGAAGTAAAACCAGTTTCACCGCTGCTGCTACCGGATCGGTCCGGACACGGCAGTCGGTTCTATTCGAACCCAGAGGATCGTTTGTGACCACCAACTCCCTGACACAGTCCCGGGGCACAGGGCCCGCCGGAGACAAAGTCTTTTCCGGGGCCGCCCTGGCCGCTGGGTGCCTGATCCTTGCCGTGCTCTTTGGTGTTGCCCTGTTCCTGGTAATCCAGGCGATCCCGGCCCTCGTGGCTTCGCCGGACAAGATCCAAGGCGGCGAAGGCTTCTTCGCCTACATCTGGCCGATCGTCATTGGCACCGTGATCGCAGCCGTTATTGCCCTGGTCGTCGCCACACCCGTAGCCATCGGAGTTGCGCTCTTCATCTCGCACTTCGCCCCGCGCGGCCTCGCCTCCGGCCTGGGCTACGTGATCGACCTCCTGGCCGCCATCCCATCGGTGGTCTACGGCGCCTGGGGCGCCGTGTTCCTGGCCAGGGAGATCTCCCCGGCCTACGACTGGCTGGCCAACAACATGGGCTGGTTGCCCATCTTCCAGGGCCCCGCGTCCGCCACCGGCAAGACCATCCTCACCGCCGGTATCGTGCTGGCCGTGATGGTCCTTCCCATCATCACCTCATTGAGCCGCGAAATCTTCCTGCAGACCCCCAAGCTGCACGAGGAAGCCGCCCTGGCCCTGGGTGCCACACGATGGGAAATGATCAAAATGGCCGTTCTTCCGTTTGGCCGCCCGGGTATCGTCAGCGCCGTGATGCTGGGCCTGGGCCGGGCACTCGGGGAAACCATGGCCGTAGCACTGGTGCTGTCCTCCGGCGCCCTCACCGCCAGCCTGATCCAGTCCGGCAACCAGACCATCGCCGCCGAAATCGCCCTGAACTTCCCGGAGGCCAGCGGCTTGAAGGTGAGCACGCTGATCGCGGCAGGCCTGGTCCTGTTCGTCATCACGCTCGGCGTCAACATGATTGCCCGCTGGATCATCAGCCGGCACAAAGAATTCTCGGGAGCCAACTAAATGACCTCCACCCTCACCCCGGTCCGCAAGCGTTCCGCGCTCACCAAGGGCCAGCTGCCCAAGTTCGCGCCGTACGTCGTACTGGCCCTTGCCTTGGTGGTCGGCGCCGCCATCCTGGCCGTGATCGGCTTCAACGCGTTCGGTTGGGGCATCGTCTCGGCCATCCTGTTCACAGCCGGCCTGGTGGGCTGGAGCGCCGCCGTTGAAGGAGGACGCAGGGCCAAGGACAAGCTGGCCACGTGCCTGGTAGTCGGTTCCTTCCTGGTGGCCTTGCTGCCGCTGATCTCGGTGATCTGGACCGTCCTGGTCAACGGGCTTCCCGGACTCCTGGATCCGGGCTTCCTCACCACCTCCATGAACGGCGTCACCGGCGCCTTCGACAACAAGAGTGTTGAAGAGGGTACGCCCGTTGTTGGCGGCATCTACCACGCCCTCCTGGGCACCATCCAGATCACCCTGCTGGCCACGGTCATCTCCGTTCCGGTGGGCCTGCTGACCGCGGTCTACCTGGTGGAGTACGGCGAAGACCGCCCGCTGGCCCGGGCCATCACGTTCTTTGTGGACGTCATGACGGGCATTCCGTCGATCGTCGCCGGCCTGTTCGCCGCCGCGTTCTTCTTCGCGGTGGTGGGGCCGGGTACCAAAACGGGGGCCGTAGCCGCCGTCGCGCTTTCCGTCCTGATGATCCCGGTGGTGGTGCGCTCCAGCGAGGAAATGCTCAAGATCGTCCCCAACGAACTGCGCGAGGCGGCGTACGCCCTCGGCGTCCGCAAATGGCGGACCATCCTCAAAGTGGTGATCCCGACGGCGATCTCCGGCATCGCGTCCGGCGTCACCCTGGCGATTGCCCGCGTGATCGGCGAAACCGCTCCGATCCTGGTGACCGCAGGCTTCGCCACCAACATCAACAGCAATGTGTTCAGCGGCTGGATGGCCTCGCTGCCCACGTTCATCTACACGCAGATCCTGAATCCCACCTCGCCGTCCAACCCGGATCCGTCCTCGCAGCGGGCTTGGGGTGCCGCGCTGGTGCTGATCATCCTGGTCATGCTGCTGAACCTTGGCGCAAGGCTGATTGCCAGGATGTTCGCACCCAAGACCGGCCGCTAGTCCGCCGGTAATATTCAATTCGTATCCAGCAAGTGAAGGAATACCATGTCAAAGCGCATCGACGTCAAGGATTTGAACGTCTACTACGGCAAGTTCCTGGCCGTTGAGGACGTCAACATCAACATCGAGGCCAAGTCCGTCACGGCGTTCATCGGCCCGTCCGGTTGCGGAAAGTCCACCTTCCTGCGCACGCTGAACCGCATGCACGAAGTGATTCCGGGCGCCCGGGTGGAGGGCGAAGTGCTGCTGGACGGGGACAACCTCTACGGCCCCGGGGTGGATCCGGTAACCGTGCGCTCGCAGATCGGCATGGTGTTCCAGCGCCCCAACCCGTTCCCCACCATGTCCATCCGGGACAACGTGCTGGCCGGCGTGAAGCTGAACAACCAGAAGATCTCCAAGGGCGAGGCCGACGCCCTCGTGGAGCGCTCCCTGCAGGGCGCCAACCTGTGGAACGAAGTGAAGGACCGCCTCGCCAAGCCGGGCTCCGGACTCTCCGGCGGCCAGCAGCAGCGCCTGTGCATTGCGCGCGCCATCGCCGTGGAGCCGCAGGTCATCCTGATGGACGAGCCCTGCTCGGCACTGGACCCCATCTCCACCCTGGCCATTGAGGACCTCATCAACGACCTCAAGGACCAGTACACGGTGGTCATCGTCACCCACAACATGCAGCAGGCAGCGCGCGTCTCGGACCGCACCGCGTTCTTCAACATCGCCGGCACCGGCAAGCCGGGCAAGCTGATCGAAGTGGGAGACACCCACACCATCTTCAGCAACCCCACCCAGAAGGCCACGGAAGACTACGTCTCCGGCCGCTTCGGATAAGGGCCCTTCCTCCATCGGTTGCTCCGTAACCGCCGTTTTGACACCTCAAAACGGCACCTGCGGAGCAACCGATGCTGCGTTAAAGTTCCGAGAGGGGCGAGAGCGACAGTTCCAGCACGAAGGCCGCTGCCGCCGTGACCACCGGCGTGAAGAGCCAGAAGGCCAGGATCCTTAACACCAGCCTGCGGTTGGTCACCGGGAAGCCCTGGTTGCTGCCGGCGCCCAGCACGGCCGCCGTGACCGTGTGCGTGGTGGACACGGGCCAGTGCAGCCCGATCGCGCCCAGGAGCAGGATCACAGAGCTGTACAGCTGCGCCACGAAGCCGCGGAGCGGATCGATCCGGGTGAGCTTGTAGCCGATGGTGTAGGAAATCCGCCAGCCCCCGGCCAGGGTTCCGGCGGTCATCATCGTGGCGGTCAGCAGCGCCACCCACGCCGGCATGGCGGCGCCGTCGGACAGCCCCGAGGCGAGAAGGGCCAGGAGCAGCACCGCGCTGGTCCGCTGGCCGTCCTGTAGGCCGTGGCCGAAGGCCACCGCACCGGCGGCGATGGCCTGGGTCCGGCGCGAGCGGCTGTTCACCACGTTGGGCGGCGTGTACCGTGCAGCCCAGGTAGCAGGCCACACCAGCAGGTACGCGCCCACGAACGCGATCACGGGGGACAGCAGCAGCGGCAGCGCCACCTGGAACAGCAGGGAGTTATTGACGCCGCCGACGTAGTTTCCGCCAACCAGCACACTGGCCAGCCCGGCGCCGGCCAGGCCGCCCACCAGGGCGTGCGTGGACGAGGACGGAATACCGCGCCACCACGTGTAGATGCCCCACAGGACGGCGCTGAGCAGGCCTGCGACCAGGATGGTCAGGCCGTTTTCGCCATCCGGCAGCGAGATCCAGCTTCTGCTGACCTGCAGCGCCAGGGCCGCACTGAGCGACGCGCCCACGAAGTTGAAAAGGGCCGCCAGCAGGACAGCCACGGTGGGTGTGAGCGCCCGGGTCCGCACGGCCAGGGCCACGGACGTTGACGCGTCCCTGAAGCCGTTCAGGAAGGCGAACGCGGCGGCAAACAGCACCACCACCACGAAGAAGAACAGGGTCACGTCAGGATTCCTTGACGATGATGCTGCCTACCTGGGTGGCAATGCGCCGCATGTCCTTGGTGACCTCCACCAACTGGTTGGCAATGTCCCGGTTCCGGGCATACTGAGCGCCCTTCATGTCCTTGAGCATGTCCGCCACCCACACCCGGTGCGTGCGTTCGGCGCGTTTGGCTAGCCGCAGGATCTCGATCCAGTAGTCCTCAAGATCGTCCAGGTTGTTCAGCCGGCGCATGGCGTCCACTGTGAGTTCCGCCTGCCGGGCGATGATCTCCAACTGGTCCGCGGCACGCTTGGGGAATCGTTCGAGCTTGTACAGGGCCACCAGCTCCGCAGCGGCGTCGAGCTTCTCCATGGCCTCATTGAGGTACCTGGACAGGGCATACAAGTCCTCGCGGGGGAGGGGATTAACGAAGCTGGTGCGCATGTGGGTCAGCAGCGCGAAGTGCAGCTCAGCGGACTTGGCCTCGTGGTCGTGCATGTCTTCAACGAGGCGGTTGTGCTCCGTGGCCGGGACGCCGAGGATTTCAGCCAACGTTCCGGTGGCGACGACAATCTGGCGTGCCATCTGCGAGAGCAGGTGCAGCCCTGCAGGCTCCTGCGGGAAAAGTCGGAGCTTCACCTGCGAATTCCGGTTTGGGAAGGTAAAGGCATGGAATGTGGCCTTTGGGCCATGTGACTTGACGTTGACCCGCACATGGGCACTACTTTACCGGCAGATGCATCCGGGCATAAAAGTGGTGCCGAACCGGATACGCCTCTCGGCGGTAGGCCGCTCTAGGCGGCTAGATGTTGAAGCCCGGGGGTTTCGCGGTTCGGCACCGGTTTCAGTTTTCTACTTTGGCTGAACCAAGTCAACATTGACAGCCGGGCCCCTCCGTGCGTAACAGTGGCGGACTTGCGAAGCTGCCACTGCCGCGGAGCCTTGTCAGTCGAGTTCGCCCAGCCGCCATGCGTTAGCCGCGTGCTCCAGGTCTTCGGCAGTCTTCACCAGGAGGTGGGAATTGCGCGTCAGTTTGCTCGCGTGGTTCTCGTTGCTGTGGTCGGCACCGTCAGCCAAAGTGGCCTGGCCCAGGGCCACCACCCGGCAAAAAGCAGCCGAACGTTCCAGCGCGACGTCGAACTCGCCGTCGAACGCACCGGAGAGGATGGCATCCGCCATCGTCTTCATTTCGTCCGCCCCCGGCGGTTCGGCAGCGCCGGCAACCACATTGGATACCTGCGCCGTGTCCTTGCCAGCCTTGAAGTAGACCGAGATGCGCTCGGGGTCCTGGATAGTGGCCGCACGCAGCGCGTACAGGCGCCAGAGGGCGCCGGGCAGGGAGCGTGCGGGGCTTTCGGCCCACATTTCCGCGATGGCTTCCAGGCCCTGTTCGTCCGCGAGCTTGACGAGTCGCTTGGTGACCTTGGGATCGTCGCTGTCGCGGCCGTGGCGGACCAGCGCCTGGGCGGCCAGGTGCGCTGCCTCGGACACCCGTGCAGGGTCTGCGCCGCCCGCGAACGGCTCAAAGTCGATGGGCGCAAAAGGTTTCGGCTTGTGATGCCGGTTTGCGCCGCCGTAGGCCTTGGATCCTGCTTGCTCGCTCATGCCCCCACGCTACTCCTGTGCTGTTCTGTTATCGAGCTTGCCGGCGGCCGGCTTAAGGAGTAATGAAGGCAGCTGCTGCACCACCATGAACGCACGACGGCGCCACGCTCCGTTTTTGTAAAAGCTGGCCCCCGGCGTGGGGTACAGTATTTAACGTCCAGAAATGGACTGGGCTGACAGTCCGATTGCGTGCGCTTGCCGCCCGTATTCACGGCCGTCAGCTGGGGCCTTTAGCTCAGTTGGTAGAGCATCGGACTTTTAATCCGTGGGTCGTGGGTTCGATCCCCACAGGGCCCACTCTTTTAGCGAAGAGTGGAAAACCTCCGGCTTCCTGGTAACAGGAGGCCGGAGGTTTTTTGTTGCCCCGAACTGGTTTCCGTGCCACTTTCCCTGCGTTTTTCGCGGCTGGGCTATTTGCCGGTGAGCGTCCACGAGCGCTTGGACAGGCCGAACCAGAAGCCGTCGATGGCCGTCCTCGCATTCAGGTCACCGGATTCGTACGCCGCACCCAATGCCACGTAAAGCGGCGCCCAGTGCTCGCTGCGCGGATGCGCCTCACGCGCCGCCGGCGCCTTGTGCAGGAAGTCGAGGATGGAATCGACATCGCCGGCCTCCATTGTTTCCTGGGCCCAGTGGTCAAATTCGCTCGAAGCGGAGGGCGGGGCAGTGTCCGGTCCGCCGGCAGGGTTGAACCAGCGCAGGTTGTGCGTGGTGAAGCCGGAACCCACAATCAGCGTGCCGCGGTCCCGCAGCGGCGCCAGCGTTTTGCCCAGGTTGAACAGGCCCTGCGGATCCAGGGTGGGCATGGACATCTGGAGCACCGGAATGTCGGCCCCCGGGTACATCTCCACGAGCGGAACGTAGGCGCCGTGGTCCAAGCCGCGCTCCTCGTCGCGTTCCACGTGGTGGCCGTGGGTGGAAACGAGCTTTTCCACTTCGGCGGCGAGTTCCACCGCCTGGGGCGCGTTGTACGTGACGTCGTAGTACTTCTGGGGGAAGCCCCAGAAGTCGTAGACCAGGCCGGGGTTGCGCGAGGTGGCACTGAGGGTCACCGGCGCGTTCTCCCAGTGCGCGGACACCATCAGGATGTCCTTGGGCTTGCCGTATGTGCCGGACCAGGCGCTGAGCTCGCCGGTCCAGCGGGCGTCGTCAGCCAGGGGAGGGGCGCCGTGGCTCAGGAAGAGTACCGGCGGGCGGTCAAGTGTCTGCGTCATAACTCCATTCTAGGACTTATTACTTGAATCTTCAACCAATAATTTCGCGCCTGCTAAACGAGGCCGCCGTTGGCGTAGATGGTCTGGCCGTTGATCCAGCGGCCCGGCCCCGCGAGGAATGCGATGAGGCCGGCGATATCGTCCGGCGTCCCCAGCCGTTCCAGGGGGTTCATCTGGGCGAGCCGGCTGATGGTTTCCTCGTCCTTGCCGTCGAGGAACAGGGCTGTGGCCGTCGGTCCCGGGGCCACCGCATTTACGGTGACGTCGCGGCCGCGCAGTTCCTTGGCCAGGATCAGGCTGATGGCGTCCACCGCGGCCTTGGACGCTGCGTACGGCGCATAGCCGGGCAGTGCCAGCTTGGTGACCGACGTGGAGAGATTGATGATGGCGCCGCCGTCACGGACGCGCCTCGAGGCCTGCTGGCTGACCACAAACGTGCCGCGGACGTTGGTGCGGTGCATGCGGTCAAGGGTAGCCAGGTCGAAGTCGGCCACCGGCCCCAGCGACATGACGCCGGCGCAATTGACCACAACGTCGGTCCCGCCGAACTCGCGCTCGGCGGCGTCGAACAGTGCCTTGACTGCGGACTCATCCGCCACGTCTGCCTGCACGGCGACGGCGGCACCGCCGCCTGCGGTGATGTCGGCCACCGCCTTGGACGCTTCGCCGTGGTTGCCGGCGTAGCCGATGACCACGCTGAAGCCTTCGAGGGCGAGGCGTTCGGCAGCTTGCCGGCCAATGCCCCGCGAGCCTCCGGTTACGACGGCGACCCTTGCGGGCGGGTTTTCGATCTGGCGTGTCATGTGGATCCTCCTATGGTCATTTCACTGATAACAAAAACACGAGAACGGCGATATGGTCAAGCTGTTAGCGGGAATTTGTTATCGTTGATACATGACAGAGAGCCCCAGCACACGGGACCGCATCATCCGGGCTGCCGCCGCCATCCTCGACGCGCGGGGGCGGGAGGCCTTGTCGAGCAGGTCGGTTAGCGCCGCCGCCGGGGTCCAGCCGCCCGCTATTTACCGGATTTTTGGCGACATGCAGGGGTTGCTGGGGGCTGTGGCCAGCTTCGGATTCAGCGAATATCTCGCGGCGAAGACCGCCGCAGCGCCGGAGCCCGACCCCGTCGATGGCCTGCGGCGTGGTTGGGATCTGCATATCGGTTTTGGACTGCGCCATCCCGCTGTGTACGCACTGATGTACGGGCAACCGGGCCCGGGGCCCGCCCCGCAGGCCGCGGCTGATGCCCTCGCCATCCTGCAGGGCCTGGTGGAACGCGTCGCACGGGCCGGCAGGCTCACGGTGGATGTGGACACTGCGGTGGGAATGATCCACGCTGCCGGCTGCGGCATCACTCTCAGCCTGATCGCGCTGCCGGCGGACCGCCGCGACCTGGCACTTGCCCCAAAAGCCCGGGAAGCCATCCTGGCCGCCATTACGGCCGACGCCGTGCCGGGGTCTGCTGCGGGCGACGTGTCCGGTTCGGTCGCAGCACGGCATGCCGTCGCGCTGAAGGCCACCTTGGGGGAGAGCGGCGCCGGGGCGGACGGGCTGCTGACGGCAGGGGAGTCGATTCTCCTCGGGGAATGGCTGGACAGGCTCGCCAAAGCCTGAGGCTGCCGTGTTCCGGTCGGAAATGCGCTCCGATGTGATGCCGGACACTCACTTGCGTATACTGGGACGGTTTTGCAGCCAATCTTGGGGCTTCCCGCACGCGAGGGGTGGTGGCCGGCAAACACCAACCGCCCACCAGGATCCCCAGCAGTTAGGTACCGCACCCATGTCAGGTCGCCGAGCAGCAGGCCCGCAGCGCCACGGCCGATACCCCCGCAAGTCACCGTTCTTCTGGCCCCGGATAGTGATGATCGTCAGCGTGACGGTGGCCATCGCCGTCGCCGCCGCTGCCGTCATCTGGATTACCGGCAGCCAGTCGCCTCTGGCGGCCGCGCGCTGTGGCGTCCCCGCTGAGGTCCGCGTCGGCGCCGACGCCACCATTGCCCCGGCCCTGCAAAGCGCGGCCGCGAAGGTGCCCACTGACGCCTGTGTGAAGTACACCATCGAAACGCAGACGCAGCCTGAGCTCGCTGCCGCGGTGACCGCGGGAAAGGATGCCCCGGACTTGTGGGTGGCCGATTCGTCGGTCCGGGTGCAGCGCGTTGTGGCTGCCGCAGCGCCTGAGATCACCGTGCCGTCCCTCGCCTCGACGCCCGGCGTAATCGTCGGCCGCCAGGGGGAAGTCCCCGGATTCGCCACCTGGCTCAGCGCGCTCCAGGCTCCCGGCGTCAGGTTCAGCGATCCGCTGGTGACCGGCAGTGGGGAAGTGGCGCTGCTGGGGGCCCTCTCCGAAGTGGAAGCCGGCCGCGCGGAAGCCAAAACGCTGCAGGCCGCCACCGCTCAGCTCGCCCAGAGCGAAAGCCAGCGCACGGGAGAGAAGCTGACCGATGCCAAGCAGCTCGAGGCCGTGGCTTCCGGCGGGGGATTCGCCATCGTCACCGAGCAGGCCTGGCTGGCCTTCGCGCAGACGGTTCCCGGGGCCGGGCTCTCAGCGTCGATGCCGCACACCGGGTCCGTGTCGCTGGACTATCCGGTGGCCCTCACCGCCGCCGGCCAAGTCCGCGGCGGTGCCGCGGCTGACGCCGCCCGGGCGCTGGCTTCCGCCATGGCATCCGAGGACGGAAAGAGGGCGCTCGCCGACAGCGGCCTTCGGTCCCCGGACGGCAGCCGCACCCCGGACCAGAAGGGCGTGGGCAGCGTTGCCGCCCTCAAGCCCGCTTCCGCGGAAACCGTGCAGCGGACGCTGAAAGGCTGGTCCCTCCAGGCCATTCCCTTCAGGTCGCTGGTGGTCATGGACGTTTCGGGTTCCATGAACATTCAGGCGGGTGGACAGACCCGCATGCAGCTCACGCAACAGGCGGCAATCGCGGGGAGCAAACTGTTTCCCAACACCGCTGCACTGGGAATGTGGGCGTTTTCCATCGGCCTCGGCGGCGGAAGCCAGGACTACGTGGAGCTCGACCCCATCAGGAAAATGGACCAGGTGGTGGGCGGCGTGACCCAGCGGGACCGGCTGGTGGCGGACATCTCCGGCCTGGACAAGCGGACCGGCGGCGCCACCGGGCTCTATGACTCGACCCTGGCCGCCTACCGCACGGTCAAGGCGAACTACGATGCCCGTGCTGTCAACAGCGTGATCCTGTTCACCGACGGCGCCAACGAAGACCCGGATTCCCTGAGCCTCGAGGAGCTGCTGGAGGCTCTGCAGCGGGAAAAGGACCCGGCAAAGCCCGTGGTGATTGTCAGCATCGGCATTACCGAGGACGCGGACGCAGAGACCCTGCGGAAGATTTCCGAGGCCACCGGTGGCACAAGCTATGTGGCGAGGAATCCGCAGGACATTCCGAGCGTGTTCGTGGATGCACTGCAGGCTCGAGCACAATAGCTTCATGGCCTACAGCAGCGAGCGGCGCCTTCCGCGACTTGAAGACGTGGCGGAACGCGCCGGCGTCTCCCACCAGACAGTGTCCCGCGTAATCAATAACCACCCCAACGTCAGTAAGGCGACCAGGGAACGCGTCGAGGCTGCCGTCGCCGAGCTGGGATACCGGCGGAACACCGCCGCACGCAGCCTGGTGACCCGGCGTTCGCACACCATTGGGGTCCTGGCCAGCGAGCTGTCCCAATACGGGCCAGCCAACACGCTGCTCGGCGTGGAGCAGGCAGCACGCGACGCCGGCTACTTCGTGAGCATCGCCGCCCTCCGGGAGGTCAGCGCGGATTCGATCACCGACGCTGCCCGGCATTTCATGGACCAGGGCGTGGACGGGATCGTGGCCCTGGTGCCGCATGCGGGAACCCTGCAGGCCCTGGAAGTTCTCAACCTCGACGTGCCGGTGGTGGTGGTCGGCTCCAGCGGAGAGGGCAGGTTCAGCGGCGCCATGGTGGACCAGAAACTGGGAGCCAGGCTTGCCGTTACCCACCTGATTGAGCAGGGCCACAAGCGGATCGGCCACATCTCCGGACCCCAGGACTGGATCGACGCCGCTGAGCGGGCCGAAGGCTGGCGCGAGGCGCTCGCCGACGCAGGACTGGACGACGACCTCCTCGTCGAAGGCGACTGGAGTGCCGGCAGCGGCTACGGGATCGGCCAGCAGCTTGCCGTCGAACGCGCTGCCACGGCGGTGTTCGTAGGCAACGACCAGATGGCCCTGGGCGTCCTGAGGGCCTTCGGCGAAGCGGGAGTGCGGGTGCCACAGGATATCTCGGTGGTGGGCTTCGACGACCAGCCGGAGGCCGGATACTTCATGCCGCCCCTCACCACGGTCCGCCAGGATTTCGAAGAGCTCGGGCGCCGCTGCATGGACATGATGCTGGCGCTGCTCGAAGACGGCGCCGTAGCCGGAACCACGGTGGTTGACCCCCGCATCGTAGTGCGCGCGAGCACCGCCCCGCCCGCCTGAGCACGCCCTCCTCCGGCCCCCCTGGCCGGGCGTCTTCCTGCTGTTGGCACCACCTGCAGTCCTGGCCATGTCTTGACAGGTTGTTTGTTAGCGCTAACAATTAGGACAACCGCAGAGCAGCGGAGACTATTGGAGGAATTGATGGACGTCACAGCAGACGGTTCAGACAGCTTTGTGATCGGCGTCGACTACGGCACGCTGTCCGGGCGGGCCGTGGTGGTCCGCGTCCGGGACGGCAAGGAACTGGGCAGCGGCGTGTTTGAGTACCCCCACGCCGTGGTCACCGACGCGCTTCCGGCCGGTCTGGTGGACGCAGCGGATGAAGCGGCCGCCCGCCTGCCCGGCGAGTGGGCCCTGCAGGTGCCCAACGACTACCGCGAGGTGCTCCGCCGGGCAGTGCCCGCGGCCATCGCCGACGCCGGGATCGACCCCGCTGCCGTGGTGGGCATTGCCACGGACTTCACGGCCTGCACCATGGTCCCCGTCAAGGGCGACGGCACACCGCTGAATGAACTTCCCGGCTTCGCCAACCGCCCGCACGCCTACGTGAAGCTGTGGCGCCACCATGCCGCCCAGCCGCAGGCGGACCGCATCAACGCCCTGGCTGCGGAACTCGGCGAAAACTGGCTGCCGCGCTACGGCGGGCTGATCTCCTCCGAATGGGAGTTCGCCAAGGGCCTGCAGCTCCTGGAGGAGGACCCGGAAGCCTACGCCGCCATGGACCACTGGGTGGAGGCGGCCGACTGGATCGTCTGGCAGCTCTGCGGCAACTACGTCCGCAACGCCTGCACCGCCGGGTACAAGGGCATCTACCAGGACGGCCGCTACCCGTCCGAGGAATTCCTGTCCGCCCTGAACCCGGACTTCAAGGATTTTGTCGGCGCCAAGCTGGCCCACACCATCGGCCGGCTCGGCGATGCAGCCGGCTACCTGACGGCCGAAGCCGCTGCCTGGACCGGACTGCCGGAAGGCATCGCCGTCGCGGTGGGCAACGTGGACGCCCACGTCACGGCGCCCGCTGCGAAGGCCGTTGAGCCCGGGCAGCTGGTGGCCATCATGGGAACTTCCACCTGCCACGTGATGAACGGTGCCGAACTGCGTGAAGTGCCGGGCATGTGCGGCGTGGTGGACGGCGGGATCGTCGACGGACTGTGGGGCTACGAAGCCGGGCAAAGCGGCGTGGGGGACATCTTCGGCTGGTTCACCAACAACGGCGTCCCGCCCGAGTACCACCAGGCGGCGGAAGCGGCAGGCCTGGGCATTCATGAGTACCTCACGGAACTTGCCTCCCGCCAGGCCATCGGCGAACACGGGCTCATTGCCCTGGACTGGCACTCCGGCAACCGTTCGGTGCTGGTGGACCACGAACTCTCCGGCGTCGTGGTGGGCCAGACCCTGGCGACCAAGCCCGAAGACACCTACCGGGCCTTGCTCGAAGCAACGGCCTTCGGCACACGCACCATCGTGGACGCCTTCCGCGACTCGGGAGTGCCGGTCCGGGAATTCATCGTGGCCGGCGGCCTGCTGAAGAACAAGCTGCTCATGCAGATCTACGCCGACGTCACCGGCCTGCCGCTCTCCACCATCGGCTCCACCCAGGGGCCCGCGCTGGGGTCTGCCATCCACGCCGCTGTGGCCGCAGGTCATTACCCGGATATCCGGGCCGCCGCCGCTGCCATGGGATCGGAGCCCGGCAGCATCTATATTCCCATTCCGGAAAATGTTGCCGCCTACGAAAAACTCTTCCAGGAGTACCGCACGCTGCACGACTATTTCGGCCGCGGCACCAACAATGTGATGCACCGCCTCAAGGCGATCCAGCGCGCGGCCAGGACGTCATTTGCCGCCCCCGCCGGGGCCGCCGCCGCCGGCGCCCCGCAGCAGAACGCCGCATCCGCCGCAGAGGAAGCGTCCGCATGAGCAACCTGCTGGAAACCATCGCGCAGGTCCGTCGCGAGGTCTGCGACCTGCACGCCGAACTCACCCGCTACGAACTGGTGGTGTGGACGGCCGGCAACGTCTCCGCGCGTGTTCCCGGCCATGACCTGATGGTCATCAAGCCCTCTGGTGTCTCCTACGCGGACCTCACGCCCGAGAGCATGGTGGTCACCGACCTCTACGGCACCCCCGCGGAGGGCGAGTGGGGCAACCCTCCATTCTCGCCGTCGTCGGACACTGCGGCACATGCATACGTCTACCGGCATATGCCGGAAGTGGGCGGCGTCGTGCACACACACTCCACCTACGCCACGGCGTGGGCTGCCCGCGGCGAGGCGATCCCGTGCGTGCTGACCATGATGAGCGACGAGTTCGGCGGGAGCATCCCGGTGGGCCCGTTCGCACTCATCGGTGACGACTCGATCGGCCAGGGAATCGTCGAAACCCTCCGGAATTCCACCTCACCGGCGGTCCTGATGCAGAACCACGGACCGTTCACCATCGGCAAGGACGCCCGCTCCGCCGTGAAGGCTGCCGTGATGTGCGAGGAAGTGGCACGCACCGTCCATATTTCCCGCCAGCTGGGCGAACCGCTGCCCATCGACCAGGGCAGCATCGATTCCCTCTACGCCCGCTACCAGAACGTCTACGGCCAGTAGCGCCGCAGCCCACCCGCCTTTTCAGGAGAACCCCATGAGCAGCGCCAACAACACGTCCGCCAACAGAACTTCGCTCAGCCAGTACGAGGTCTGGTTCCTCACAGGCAGCCAGCACCTGTACGGCGAGGACGTCCTCAAGCAGGTCGCAGCGCAGTCGCAGGAGATTGCCGCCGCGCTGAACGCGTCCTCCGATGTCCCGGTCAAGGTGGTCTGGAAGCCCGTCCTCACCGACGCGGAGGCCATCCGCCGGACCGCGCTGGAAGCCAACTCCGACGATTCGGTGATCGGCGTGACGGCCTGGATGCACACGTTCAGCCCGGCCAAGATGTGGATCCAAGGCCTGGACCTGCTGCGCAAGCCGCTCCTGCACCTGCACACCCAGGCCAACGTTGAGCTGCCCTGGGCGGACATCGACTTCGACTTCATGAACCTGAACCAGGCAGCCCACGGCGACCGTGAGTTCGGCTACATCCAGTCCCGCCTGGGCATTCCCCGCAAGACCGTGGTGGGCCACGTGTCCAACCCGGAGGTCACCCGCCAGGTGGGCGTGTGGCAGCGCGCCTCGGCCGGCTGGGCCGCCGTCCGCACGCTCAAGCTGACCCGCTTCGGTGACAACATGCGCAACGTGGCCGTCACTGAAGGCGACAAGACCGAAGCCGAGCTGCGCTTCGGCGTCTCGGTCAACACCTGGTCAGTCAACGAGCTCGCCGACGCCGTACACGGCGCCGGGGAGTCCGACGTCGACGCCCTGGTGGCGGAGTACGAGCGCCTTTACGAGGTGGTGCCGGAGCTGAAGGCCGGGGGAGCGCGGCACGAATCGCTGCGCTACAGCGCGCGGATCGAACTGGGACTGCGCAGCTTCCTCGAAGCCAACGGCTCCGCCGCGTTCACCACCTCGTTCGAGGACCTGGGCGAACTGCGCCAGCTGCCCGGCATGGCAGTCCAGCGGCTGATGGCCGACGGCTACGGCTTCGGCGCCGAGGGTGACTGGAAGACCGCCATCCTGGTCCGTGCGGCCAAGGTGATGGGTTCCGGCCTCCCCGGCGGTGCCTCCCTGATGGAGGACTACACGTACCACCTCACGCCCGGCCAGGAGAAGATCCTGGGGGCGCACATGCTCGAGGTCTGCCCGTCGCTGACCGCTTCGAAGCCGCGCGTCGAGATCCACCCGCTGGGCATCGGCGGCAAGGAAGACCCCGTCCGCATGGTGTTCGACACCGACGCCGGCCCGGGTGTCGTGGTGGCCCTGTCCGACATGCGGGACCGCTTCCGCCTCGTGGCCAACGCCGTCGACGTCGTGGACCTGGACGAACCGCTGCCCAACCTGCCGGTGGCCCGCGCGCTGTGGTCACCCAAGCCCGACTTCGCCACGTCCGCCGCCGCATGGCTGACGGCCGGGGCCGCGCACCACACGGTGCTTTCCACCGCCGTCGGCATGGACGTCTTCGAGGACTTCGCCGAGATTGCGAAGACCGAACTGCTGACCATCGACGAAGGCACCACCATCAAACAGTTCAAGAAGGAACTGAACTGGAACGCCGCCTACTACAAGCTGGCCGGCGGGCTGTAGCAGCCCACTCAGGCGGCCCTCGGCGAGGCCGCCCCGGCCCACAAACCCGCGTCCGGCACCGGATGCGGGTTTGTGTGTTTAAGCCGGACGATGCCCGGACCGCCCTTGACGGATCCCGGATGAACGCTAACAATTATCTTCTATAACGTTGTAGAAACTAGAAACGAGGATGTTTACGTGGGCACTTCCGAATACGCCACCGCCAAGATCACCCTGGACCCCGCCTTCACCGTCGGGCCGGTCCGCCGCCGCACGTTCGGCGCCTTCGTGGAGCATCTCGGCCGTTGCGTCTACACCGGCATCTTCGAGCCGGGCCATCCCAAGGCGGACTCTGACGGCTTCCGGACCGACGTCCTGGAACTCACCCGCGAACTGGGCGTATCCACGGTCCGCTACCCGGGCGGGAACTTTGTCTCCGGTTACCGCTGGGAGGATGGCGTGGGGCCGGTGGAAGAGCGTCCGGCGCGCCTGGACCTGGCCTGGCACTCCACCGACCCCAACCATGTGGGGGTGGACGAGTTCGCCAAATGGTCCGTCAAGGCAGGCGTCGAGCCGATGATGGCCGTGAACCTGGGCACCCGCGGGACCCAGGAAGCCCTCGACCTGCTGGAGTACTGCAACATCGACGGCGGGACGGCCTTCTCCGATCAGCGCCGGGCCAACGGGGCCGAAAACGGCTACGGCATCAAGATGTGGTGCCTGGGCAACGAGATGGACGGGTTCTGGCAGATCGGCCACAAGAACGCCACGGAGTACGGCCGGCTGGCGGCCGACACTGCCCGCGCCATGCGGATGGTGGAGCCGGACCTGGAGCTGGTGGCCTGCGGAAGTTCCAGCCCCACCATGGACAGCTTCGGTGAGTGGGAGCGGGTTGTGCTGACGGAAACCTACGACCTCGTGGACCTGATCTCCGCGCACCAGTACTTCGAGGACTTCGGCGACCTGCAGGAGCACCTGTCCTCCGGCCACCGGATGGAGGCCTTCATCAAGGACATCGTGGCCCATATCGACCACGTGAAGTCGGTCAGGAAGTCCGCCAAGCAGGTGAACATCTCCTTCGACGAATGGAACGTCTGGCACATGAGCCGGGACGAATCCAAGACGCCCACCGGCAAGGACTGGCCCGTGGCCCCGGTGCTCCTCGAGGACCGCTACACCGTGGCGGACGCCGTGGTGGTCGGCGACCTCCTCATCACGCTGCTCCGCAACACCGACCGCGTGCACTCCGCCAGCCTGGCACAGCTGGTGAACGTCATTGCCCCCATCATGACCGAACCCGGCGGCCGCGCCTGGAAGCAGACCACCTTCCACCCGTTCGCCCTGACGTCACAGCACGCCAAGGGCACGGTGCTGCAGCTCGCGGTCGAATCCCCCCTGCTCAGCGGCGGCAAGACGGCCGGCTTCGCGGCCCTGTCCGCCGTCGCCACTTTCGATGCGGACGCCGGCGAGGCGGTGGTGTTTGCCGTAAACCGTTCGGCCACGGACGCCCTCACGCTGGACGCCGCCGTCGCCGGCCTGGGGAACGCGAAGGTTGTTGAGGCGGTCACCTATGCAAACAAGGACCCCTACTGGCAGGCGACGGCGGATGACTCCACCTCGGTGCTGCCCGGCGAGAACGTCAGTGTCAAGGTCGACGGCGGACGGCTCACCGCCGAGCTGCCCGCGGTGTCCTGGAGCATGATCCGCCTCTCGGTCGACGGAGCCGGACACTAGGCCGCAGGGAAACCGGGCGCCGGAGCTAGGCGAGTCTCCAAAATCAGAGGCGCGCCGGATCCAGGTGAACGGGGGCGTCCAGGTCGCGTGTGCAGACCAGGACGTCCCCTTCCACGTGGAGCCGCGCCGCCTGGATGCTGGTGCGCTGCTCCCGGACCGCCCGGGCCGGATCCGCCAGGCCGTTGGCCATCTCGGTGTCCTGCCACTCGGGATGCGTAAAGTAGAAAATGTAGGCGTGATCGCCCTGGGTGACCACATCGGCGTGCCTGCCGTACGTGGCGTCGTCCGCCCCGGTGCCCGGCGCGTGCAGGATGAGGCCGTCGTCGGCTGCCTGCCGGGTCCAGGCGAGGCCGTCCGCCGAGCGGTGCACGGCCTGGCCGCGCCACTCGTCCACCACCATCCAGTACCAGCCACCCAGCCGGAACACGTTGGGACCCTCATGGGCAGGCAACCCGATCACCTGCCCCTCGGCGCGCCAGCGGCGGTCCGTTTTCCGGCGCCCGGGGCGTCCGACGGCGGTGCTGCCGCTGCCGCCGTCGGACGGTTCCTTCCGGGCCGCCGGCTGTTCCCAGACCGCCGACCAGGTGGTGGAGCCGTCCACCTCATCCTTGAACCAGAGGCGCGGACGGCCGTCTGCCACCACGGCGAAGGCGGCGTCAATGACGTTCTCGGAGCCGACCTCCACCCGTCCGCTGAACTCCCACTGCTCCAGGTCGGGGCCGGTGAAATGCACCAGCCGCCGCCGGGTCTGCTCAGCCCAGGTTCGCGGAGCGCCGGCGCCCCAGGTGAGGAACATGTGGTACCTGCCGTTATGCCACACCACCTCCGGGGCCCAATGGGTGTTCAGGCCGGGGGAGTCCTCCGGGTCGAGGCCCTCCACCACGCCGCGGTACTGCCAGCTGGCTCCTGCGTCCGAGGACACCGCGATCCCGATCCTGGTGCCGGTGATCCAGTCCACGCCATCGGTGGTGAGCGTGGCGCGGCGGGCCGTGTAGAACATCCACCACTCGCCCGTGCCGCGGCGGTGGATGACCGTGGGGTCGGCGGCGCCGTCGAACACCGGGCAGCGGAACAGGGGAGAGGCGGCGGATGGCATGGCGGTTTCCTTTGTGACGTGTTGGCGCAGGGTCGGTTCGGATGCTGCGGCGCGCCAATTATATAACGTTGTATATGGTGCGGAAAGGGCAAAACCAGGGCGGGTCTGCAACGATGTAGCTGAAAGTGTTGACGGGGAAGGGAATCACCTGTGGCTGTGACCATGAACGACGTTGCGCGCGCCGCCGGCGTCTCGTTGAAGACGGTATCCAATGTGCTCAACGACTACGAATTCATTCGGCCAGCCACCAAGCAGAAGGTGCTCGACGCCATCGCCGAGCTGGGGTACGAGGCCAACCTGACGGCCCGGAGCCTGCGTTCAGGCAAAACGCGGATGCTGGGCCTGGTGCTGTCCGACCTCTCCATTCCCTACTACGGGGAGCTCGCGTCCAGGCTGATGACCGTTGCGGCCAGCCGGGGCTACCGCGTCCTGGTGGAACAGTCCGGCGGGGTCGTGGAACACGAGCTGAGCGCGCTTCAGGGTCCGTTCCGCCAGCTCACGGACGGTCTGCTGTTCACCCCGCTGGCCCTGGATGCCGCGACCATTGCCGCGCACCAAGGCAGCAAGCCGATCGTGATGCTCGGGGAACACATCGCGGATCCGCGCTTCGACCTGGTGACCATGAAGAACGCCGAGGCCGCGGAAGCCATCACTGCCCATCTCCTGGCCGGGGGCCGGCGCCGGATTGCCGTCCTGGGCGCGACGGCGGGCGCCACGACGGACAGCCCCGGCCTGCGCTTGAACGGCTACCGGAAGGCGTTGGAGGCTGCGGGGGTGGAGTTTGACCCGGCCCTTGTGGTGCAGTGCGACTGGCGCCGTGACGGCGGGGCCGCCGCCGTCGGCAGCCTGCTGGACAGCGGAGTCCGGTTCGACGCCGTCTTTGGCCTGAATGACGCGATGGCGCTCGGCGCCTTGCACGAGCTCCTGGTCCGCGGTATCAAGCTGCCGGATGACGTCGCAGTGGCGGGCTTTGACGACATCGACGAGGCACGTTTCGCCTCGCCGTCCCTCACCACGGTGTCTCCCGGGATGGAGGAGATCGCCGAGCGGTCCATCAAGCTGCTCATCGATCGGATCGAAGGTGTGGAGCCGGCCGCCGGGGGACTCCGCATCGAGGCGGGTTTCGAACTGAAGGTCCGGGACTCGGCACCGTAAGGTCCGGGTGCGGCCCCAAAGCCGCGCCGGGGAGCCGGAGCGGGCGTAATGAACGGGTAATTAGCGCACGTTTGAGTTGCTTAATTCGCACCCGTGCGTGATCCTCTTATAAGGCCAGCCTAACCTTGGCTGCGATATTTGAGGCTCCACGTTCATGACAGCAAACTATTTGATCGGCCTGCGCGAAGGCCTTGAGGCGACACTCGTCGTTGTGCTCCTGATGGCATACCTCCTCAAAACCGGGAGGCAGCACCTGTTGCCCAGGCTTTGGGCGGGCGTCGGGGCGGCCGTCGCCGTGTCGGCGGGGTTCGGCGCGTTGCTCACCTTCGGTCCGCGCGGACTCACGTTCGAGGCGCAGGAAGCCATCGGCGGGAGCCTGTCCGTCGTCGCCGTGGCGCTGGTGACTTGGATGGTCTTCTGGATGGCCCGCACCGCCCGTACGCTCGGCACGGAACTCCGCTCGCAAGTGGACAGGGCGGCAGGTGGCGCCGGCTGGGGGCTGGCCGCTGTTGCCGCGTTGGCCGTTGGCCGGGAAGGGCTTGAAACTGCGCTCTTCCTGTGGGCGGCCGCCCAGGCCACCGGACAGTCCGCGACACCGCTGTTCGGCGCCCTCCTGGGCCTGGCGACTGCCGTCCTGCTCGGTTTCCTGCTGCACCGCGGAGTCCTGAAGATTAACCTCGGGGTGTTCTTCACCTGGAGCGGCGCCGCCCTCGTCGTCATCGCAGGTGGTGTGCTCGCCTACGCTGTCCACGATTTCCAGGAGGCAGGTATCCTTCCCGGCCTCCACAGCCTGGCCTTCGACGTGACGGCGGCAGTCCCGCCGTCGTCCTGGTACGGGACGGTGCTCAAAGGCACCCTTAACTTCTCGCCTGCCACCACCTGGCTGGAGGCGGCTGCCTGGCTGCTGTACGTCCCTGCCGTGCTGTTCTTCTACCTTCGCGCCAACCGCCGCGCCCGCGTCTCCTCGCAGGCCGAAACATCCGTCCGGACTGCCTTCGCGGCGTCCTGACCCACCACTCCCGCATCCCCAAAGGAACACCCTCATGCCAAGCCCCAGCCTGCCCGATTGTGACCGCTCAGCAACAGCCCTGAGGCAGGGCCGCCGGCCTGGAGCTGCACGCCGCCTGGCCGCAGCGGCCGCCGTCGTCGCCCTGCCCCTGACGATGGCAGCGTGCACGGACAACGCCGCACCTTCGCCGGCGGCGGGGGCGGCCGGACCCATCCAGGTCACCAGCACCAGCGATGCCTGCAAGGTGTCCACCGCCACCGCAGCGAGCGGCAACCTCACCTTCACCGTCAAGAACGACGGCGATCAGGTCACCGAGTTCTACCTGCTGGCGGAGGACGGCCTGCGGATCCTGGGCGAAGTGGAAAACATCGGACCCGGCCTGACCCGGAACCTGGTGCTCACCGTCCCGGCCGGGAAGTACACCACCGCCTGCAAGCCGGGCATGGAAGGCGACGGCATCCGGGCGGCCTTCGAGGTGACCGCCTCGGGCAGCCAGGCCGCCGTGGACAGCGACCTGAAGGCACTCAGCGACCAGGGCACCGCGCAGTACGTCGCCTATGTCAAGGACCAGACGGAACAGCTGCTGGCCGGCACCAAAGAATTCGCGGCGGCCTATGCGGCCGGCGATGCGGCCAAGGCCAAGGAGCACTACGCCGCAACCCGCATGCATTGGGAGCGGATCGAACCGGTAGCCGAGTCCTTCGGCGACCTCGACCCCAAGCTGGACGCCCGCGAAGCGGATCTGGCCGAGGGCGAGGAGTGGACCGGCTGGCACCGTGCCGAGAAGGACCTGTACCCGCCGGCCGGGTTCCAGGCGCTGAGCGCCGCGGAGCGTGAAAAGCTGTCGGCCCAGCTGGTGGCCGACACCGAGGAGCTGGCCAAGCGCACGCGGACGGTGGAGCTCACTGCCGACAAGCTGGGCAACGGCGCCAAGGAGCTGCTGGACGAGGTGGCCACCGGCAAGGTCACCGGTGAAGAGGAAATCTGGTCCCACACCGACCTGTGGGACTTCCAGGCCAACGTGGACGGCGCCCGGATCGCCTTCCAAAACCTCAAGCCCGTGCTGGAGAAGAAGGATCCGGAGCTCGCCAAGACCCTGGATGCGAAATTCGCGGAACTCCAGGCTGAACTGAAGACCCATGCACGGGGTGAGGGCTTTGCCTACTACGACGAACTGACTCCTGAGCAGGTCCAGCGCCTGGCCGCCCTGGTCGATTCGCTCGGTGAGCCGCTGTCCAACCTCACCGCGGCTGTAGTGCTGTGAGCGGCTGCCCTTTCGGCGGTGGGCAGGGCCGCGGCCAGGGCGGAGGCCAGCGGGATACGTCCCAGTCTGCTGCCGCCGCAACCGACACTGACGGGGCCGCTCCCGGCAGGGCAACAGCCACTGCGGGTGAGGAGCGCGGTGTGTCCCGCCGCCGCATGCTCTCCTTCGCCGGCGTCGGAGGCGCCGGCGCGCTGGCCGGCCTCGCCGCCGGACTGCTGGGGCGCGACGCCGTTTTCGCGTCGACCCCCGCCGAGGCGCCAGCCAGTGACATGGTCCCGTTTTACGGGGACCGCCAGGCCGGAATTACGACGCCGGCACAGGACCGCCTGCACATTGCCGCCTTCGATGTCATCACCGAGGACCGCGACGCCCTGATCCGGCTCCTCAAGGACTGGACGGCCGCCGCGGAGGCTATGTCCCAGGGCCGGGAAACCGGTGAAACCGGGGCAGCCGGCGGGTCCTATGACGCCCCGCCGCAGGATACCGGGGAAGCGATGGGCCTCAGCGCCGGCAAACTCACCGTCACCTTCGGATTCGGCGCCAGCCTGTTCGAAAAGGACGGGAAGATACGGTTCGGGCTCGAGGGCCGGCGTCCGGACGCCCTGATAGACCTGCCGCATTTCCCGGGCGATGACCTTCAGGCGGGGCGCAGCGGCGGTGACATCATCGTGCAGGCATGTGCCGACGATCCCCAGGTTGCCGTGCACGCCATCCGCAACCTGGCCCGGCTGGGGTTCGGGAAGGTCCGTGTCCGCTGGTCGCAGTTGGGCTTCGGGCGCACGTCCTCCACGTCCCGGGCTCAGCAGACGCCCCGCAACCTTTTCGGCTTCAAGGACGGCACCAACAACCTCAAAGTCGAGGACGCCGGCCTGCTGGACAGCCATGTCTGGGCGGGGGCCGGCACCCGCAAGGGCGAAGCCTGGATGCAGGGCGGAAGCTACCTGGTGGCGCGCCGCATCCGGATGCACATCGAGATCTGGGACCGGACGTCACTGGGCGAGCAGGAAGGCCTGATCGGGCGGACGAAGGCCGAGGGCGCTCCGCTGTCCGGCGGCCAGGAATTCACCGCCCCGGACTTCAACCTCAAAGGCAAGGACGGCGAACCCCTGATGGGCATCGATTCGCATGTCCGGCTGGCCCATGCCGACCAGAACGGCGGCGTCAGGATGCTGCGGCGGGGGTACAACTACACGGACGGTTCCGACGGGCTGGGCCACCTCGATGCCGGGCTTTTCTTCATAGCCTTCGTCAAGGACCCGCGCACGCATTACGTGCCCATGCAGATGGCGATGGCCAAGCAGGACACCCTGGCTGTGGAGTACCTCAAGCACACCGGCTCCGCCCTGGCCGCGGTGCCGCCGGGCACCAGGCCCGGCGGCTTCATTGGAGAAGGTCTGTTCAGCTGACGCTCGCCGCTGCCGCAGCTGAAGGAGAGTGCTCCTGCGCTGCAAGGTAACCGAACAGCTGACGCAGTCCGAAGCGCCATTCCGGCAGTTCCTCCGCGGCGCCCACCGTGTTGACCAGGGCCCCCAGATGGCGGCTGCGGATGGTGACCACGTCCCCCATCTTGTGGGTGAATCCCTGCCCGGGTTCGTCACGGTCCCGCGTGGGCGCGAACAGTGTGCCCGTGAAGAGCGCGAACCCGTCAGGGTACTGATGGTGCTTGCCGAAGGTCGCCGCCACCAGTTCCTCGAACGGACGGCTGATCCGGGCCACGGTGTTCCGGCCCTCCAGCTGGTAACCGTCCGCGCCCTCCACCCGGAGCAGGATCTCTTCCTGCCGCAGCGTCTCGAGTGTGAACGAGTTGTCGAACAATCGGATCAGCGGCCCCAGCGCACTGGAGGCGTTGTTGTCTTTTGCTTTACCCAGGAGCAGGGCGCTGCGGCCTTCAACGTCGCGGAGGTTGACGTCGTTGCCGAGCGTGGCGCCAACAACCCTCCCCGTGGACGTGGCGATGAGCACCAGCTCCGGCTCCGGGTTGTTCCAGGAGGAAAATGACGGAATTCCGACGCTGGCACCCAAGCCGACGGAGGACAGCACGGGCGCCTTGGTGAAGACCTCGGGGTCGGGGCCGATGCCCACCTCCAGGTACTGCGACCACAGCCCTTCGGCGATCAGCACCCGCTTGGCCTCAGCGGCCTCGGGGGAACCCGGCCGTACCTCGCCGATGCTGCCGCCCAGTGCCTTGCCCACAAGGTCACGCATCTCGGTGGCCCGGCCTGCATCCCCGCCGCAGCGCTCCTCGATGACGCGCTCGATCATGCTGTCCACGAATGTCACCCCGCAGGCCTTGATGACCTGGAGGTCAATGGGCGCCAGCAGGTGCGGACGGGCCGTGTCCTGTGTCAGGGATGCGCCGACGACGTCCGCCGTCTTCCAGCGCGCCTCAGTCATGGCTGCACGGACCTCAGCCGCCGGCTCCGGGCGTTCCAGCAGCTCCGATACCGTCCCGGCGAGATGCTGCAGGTCGAACACGTCCGCGCCCCGCACGGCCACCACCCGGGGACCGGACGTTTCCACGTCCCAGAGACGGCCGATGAGGAGTGCATCCTCGGCGTCCTCAGGAAGGACGGCCGCGAGCGAAGCCGGCAGCGCGCTCACGGCTGGCCGTCCGGCCGTGCGGACGGCCGCTGCCAGGCGCCGTCGACCCTTTGCGGGACGTTCCACGGGTTCGCATCCTGCAGCGGCTCCGGCAGCCGCTGCTCCGGAAAGGACTGGAATGCCACCGGCCGGAGGAACCGCCGGATGGCGGCTGTCCCCACGGACGTGGTGCCCGACGTCGTGGCCGGGTACGGCCCGCCGTGGTGCTGGGCGTAACTGACGGTGACGCCGGTGGGCCAGCCGTTCCAGAGCAGCCGTCCGCTGATGTCCGTGAGCCTGCCGGCAAGCTCAGCCACGTCGTCCTCCGGTTCGGCCTGCAGGGTGGTGGTCAGCTGGCCTTCCAGGAGCCCGGCAAGGGCAGCGAGTTCGGATTCGTCGCCGTACTGCACCACCAGGCTGGCCGGGCCGAACATCTCCTGGCGGAGGATCCCGGGGTTCCGGCGGACCGCTTCGGAGGTCGTCAACAGGACGGTGGGCGCCGGCGCCTCGGCGAAATCGCCGTCGAGCAGCACCTGGACGCCGGCCGTGTCCCGCAGCCCGGCAACGGCGTGCCGGAACCCTTCGTGCAGCCGTTCACTGAGCAGTTGCGCGGGAGAGAAACCTGCGAGGGCTTTCCGGAGGCTGTCCCGGACCTCGTCAGTTTGCCCGGCAGGGACGAACAGCACGCCTGGCTTGGTGCAGAACTGCCCCATGCCCAGGGTGAAGGAGCCGGCGTAGCCGCCCAGGATTTCCTCGCGGCGCGCGGACCAGGCGCTGCCGGTGACAAAAACGGCGTTGATGCCGCCGAGCTCCCCGAAGAAGGGGATCGGCTCCGGCCGCGCGGCCGCACGGTCGAACAATGCCCGGCCGCCCGCCGTCGAGCCCGTGAACCCGATGGCCTTCACCAGCGGGTGGTCGACGAGGGCTTCCGCGGCCTCGCGGCCGGTGACCAGGGAGAAGAGGCCCGACGGCGCCCCGGCGGCTTCGAGCGCGGCGGTCACCGTTTCCGCTGTGCGGACCGCAAGTTCGCGGTGGCCGTCGTGCGCCTTGTGGACGACGGCGCAGCCGGCCGCCAGGGCCGACGCGGAATCCCCGCCCATCACACTGAAGGCGAAGGGGAAATTGGACGCCCCGAAGACTCCCACCACGCCGAGCGGGACGTTGTAGCGGCGCAGGTCCGGCCGCGGCCCCATGCCCCAGGCGGCATCCTCATGGTCGATCGTCGCGTCGAAATGCTCACCCCGTCGAATTTCGTCAGAGAAGAGGCGGAGCTGGAAGACGGTGCGCTTCAGCTCGCCCTGGAGTCGCGCTTCAGCGAGGTGCGTTTCTCCGACCGCGATCCCGACGAGCGCCGCGGCGTCGCCTTCCAAGCAGGAGGCCACCGCTTCGAGCCAGGCTGCGCGGGTGGCGGGACCTGCCAGGCGGGCCTTTTCGAAGGCTGCGTGGGCGGCCTCGACGGATGCGTTCAGTTCGACGGCAGTGGTGTTCATCGGCCGGCTCCCGCGGGTGCAAGGCTGGCGCCGGTGACGGCGGCACGGTTGCCCACTTCAAGCCACCCTGCGCCGGAAGGGAATTCCCAGCGGGTCCGGGAGGCGCTGAGCATTTCGGCCCCTGTGCCCGGTCGTTCGGGCGCGGCATAGCGTCCGTTGATGATCCGGACCGGTTCCACGAAGTGCTCGTGGAGGTGGTCAACGTATTCGATCATGCGGCCGTCCTGGCTACCGGTGATGGCGGCGTAATCGAAGAAGGAGAAGTGCTGGACCAGCTCGCAGAGGCCCACACCGCCGGCATGCGGGCAGACCGGGACGCCGAACTTGGCGGCGAGCAGCAGGTTGGCGATGTTCTCGTTGACGCCGCCCACCCTGGTGGAATCGAGCTGCAGGACGTCGATGGCTCCTGCCTGGAGCAGCTGCTTGAACACGATGCGGCTGGCCACTGCTTCGCCGGTGGCGACGCGGACCGGAGCGACACCCTTCCGGATGTCCGCATGCCCCAGGATGTCGTCGGTGCTCGTGGGCTCTTCGATCCAGTAGGGATTGAACTCGGCCAGCTGGTTGACCCATTCGATCGCCCCGGAGACCTCCCAGCGCTGATTGGCGTCGATGGCGATGGGAAGATCTCCCACTGCCTGCCGGGCGAGGGCCATGCGGCGGCGGTCGTCAGCGATATCGCCGCCTACCTTGAGCTTGATCATGGAGAAGCCGTCTGCGGCCGCTTCCTTGCTGAGTCGGACCAGTTTCTCGTCGCTGTAGCCCAGCCATCCGGGCGAGGTGGTGTAGGCGGGGTAGCCATCCGCCCTGAGGCTTGCTATGCGTGCCGCCTTGCCGTCCTGGCCCGCGCGGAGGATGTCCAGTGCCTGCTGCGGGTTCAGGGCGTCGCGGATGTGCGTGAAGTCGACGACGTCCACGACCTCTTCGGGAGACATTTCGCTCAGGAGCAGCCACAGCGGCTTGCGTTCGCGGCGGGCGCGGATGTCCCAGAGCGCGCTGACCAGGGCGCCGGCCGCCATCTGGGTGACGCCCTTTTCCGGGCCGAGCCAGCGGAGCTGCGAGTCGTGGATGAGGCGCTTGGAAGCGTTGCCCAGGTCGTAAATCAGTTCGTCGATATCCCTGCCCAGCAGGAGCGCTGCATAGGATTCGATGGCCGCAGTCAGGATCTCGTTGCCCCGGCCGCAGCTGAACACAAAGCCGTGGCCTTCTTCGCCCGCATCGGTGCGGACGACGACGTAGGCGGCGGAGTAGTCGGGGTCAACATTGACCGCGTCGGACCCATCGAGTTCCAGTGACGTCGGAAAGCGGACGTCCTGGGTGTTGATGGAAATGATGGAAGGCATGGATCTCTTCTCTCGGATTGATCTGGAGGGTGGGCATGATTTCCTATATGAATTTCAATAATCATATAGGAACTGTGATCCAGATCAAGTGCCGGGGGCAAAAAAGAGCCCCGGCCGTCGGACCGGGGCTTGCGTTCACTCCATGATGTGCCGCCTGGGCGGGCCGCTGTCCTGCAGCGGTGCGAGGTCGGCGTGGCCTTCGAAGGCTTGGGCGAAGCGGGCAAACGAGTTGCGGATGTGCTCCGCCATGGCCGCTTCGGCCCGTTCCGGCTGGCAGGCCTTGATGGCCTCGCGGACCGCCGAATGCTCCGCGACGGTAATGGCGCCGTCGACGTCGGCCGGGTAGAGGCGGAAGGTGTGCAGGTGGCAGTGGGTCTGCGCAAACGCGTGGCGGACCACTGTGTTGCCGGCGGCGGCGAGGATCGTGTCGTGGAACCGGGTGTCGTGGGCCACCAGATCCTGCCGCAGGTCGCCGTCGGACTTCATGGCGCCGCGGAACGCCGCAATTTCCTTCTCGAGAGCGGCCGAGGGGTTGGCTAAGCGGTCAACGGCCGCAGAGCGTGCCGCCCAGGGCTCCACCAGCAGTCGGAATTCAAAGAGTGAGCGCAGTTCGGCCAGATCCAGCAGGGGTGTGGTGCTGTAGCCCTTGCCGGGGTTGTAGACCACGAGGTTGTCGCCCTCCAGCCGCTGCAGCACCTCGCGCACCGGCGTCTGCGAAACGCCGAGGTTCCGCGAGACTGCGTCGATGTTGATCCGGGTGCCGGGTGCGATTTCGCCTTCGAGGATGGAGGCGCGCATCGACGAATACACGTCACTAACCGCGGCTTTGCCTCGGGAGATATCGGAAGACTGACGTGGGGGCACGCGCTGACCTCTTAGTGCTGGTTGGATGCGCGGCTCGGGTTGGAGCCGTTGGGGGAATCATATTCCACCGGACCTTCCGCCGCCCCGGCGGGCGCCGCTGCGGAGGTTTTTTCGGGGAGGGCTTGATCTCGATCACATTAGCTATATGATTAACCAGATTCCTATATGATTTGGCATCGATATCTTCGGTGTCTTCCCCGGTGCCAGAGGCGCCCGAAGCCATGTTTACGTCGAAGGAGACCACATGACTGCGCTCGGAAGTAAAGTTGCCAGTACGTCATCCAAAAATCCCCGCACCATGACCCGAAAGCGCTGGGCCATTATCTGGCTCGCCTTTGTCGGGTTGAGCATCAACTACCTTGACCGCTCCAGCCTTAGCGTTGCCCTGCCCTTCATGGGCAAGGACTTCGAGCTCTCGGCCACGCAGCAAGGACTTATCTTCGCCGCATTCTTCTGGGCCTACGACTTCTGCCAGTTGGCGGCCGGCTGGTACGTGGACAAAGTCGGCCCGCGCAGATCATTTTCGCTGGCCGCGGTCTGGTGGTCCGTATTCACCATGGTGACCGCGGCCGCGACGAACTTCTGGTCCCTGTTCGCGGCACGGTTCCTCCTGGGCGTCGGCGAAAGCCCTGCTCCCAGCACCGCGGCCAAGGTGGTGGCCACCTGGTTCCCCGTCCGGGAACGGGCCTTCGCCACCAGCATCTGGGATTCGGGTTCCCGCGTGGGGGCCGTGATCGCGCTTCCCATTGTGACCCTGATCGTGGCGCTGACGTCATGGCACGCAGTGTTCATTATTATCGGCGTCGCCGGCCTCATCTGGGCCGCCGTCTGGTGGAAGGTTTACCGCAGCCCCCAGGAGCACCCCGGGGCGAACGCCGCCGAGGTGGCCTACATCGAGGAAGGCGGTGCCCGCGGCGCGGGGAGCGACGACGCAAATGCCGCGAAGCTGCCCTGGCGCTCACTCTTCAAGTACCGCACGATCCTCAGCATGATGTTCGGTTTCTTCTGCCTGAACAGCGCCATCTACTTCTTCATCACGTTCTTCCCGAGCTACCTCGTCAAGGAACGCGGCTTCGACCTGCTCAAGCTGGGCTTCTTCGGTGCCATCCCCGGCATCTGCGCGGTGCTGTGCGGCTGGCTGGGCGGCTACCTGGCCGACCGTGCTGTTCGGCGCGGCGTCGCCGTGACCAAGGTGCGCAAAGCCACTATTGCCGGCGGCTTGATCGGCGGTTCCGTCATTATGTTTGCCGCCCTCGCGCCGGAGGCATGGATGGCGCTGGCGCTCCTGTCCGTCGCCTACTCAAGCCTCACCGTCGCCGCGACCGGCATCTGGTCCCTGCCCGCGGATGTTGCCCCGAGCTCCAAGCACGTGGGATCCATTGGCGGGCTGCAGAACTTCGCCTCCAACCTCGCAGGAATCTTCACTCCGATCCTGATCGGTGTGCTGGTGGACCAGACGGGATCCTTTGTGGCCCCGCTCGCGGTCATCGGTGCAGTGTCGCTCCTGGGCGCCGCCAACTACCTGTTTGTCATGGGCGACATTGAGCCCCTGAAGGTCAGGGAAGCGGTACCGGCGGCGTAACCGACTAAGGGCGGCGGCGACCGCTAGAACCCAAGCCGATCAGGTTGCCGCCGCCCTTTTGCGTGCCAGCCTGGTGCACGGGCCGCTGATCCCGGCTGCGTCCCGTAACCCGAGCCGAAGCGGCTTGAAAGGAATCAGCAGGAATGGTTGACGTACTGACAGAAATTGAAATCCGGCAACCCCGCCCGGCGGGAAAGACCTTGCGAAACTCAAGTCCCTTCTCGAGGCGGGCTGACGGCTCACGACAGCCCGGCCTCCAGCCGTTCCACATCGGCTCGGTGGCAGAGTTCGGTGGCGGGCGTCATGACTGTGGCACTTCCTGCGGCCACGGCGGCACGGAAAGCAGCATCAAGCGGGCGGCCCTGCGCGAGCCGGAGCACAAAAGCGCCCAGGAAACTGTCGCCGGCCCCTACGGTGCTAACCACGGGCACATCCGGCACCTTCAGGCGGATGTGCCCGGACTTCGAAGCGAGCAGGGCTCCGGACTCGCCGAGGGTGAGGGCGACGTGGTCCGCGGCGCCGCCAGCCACGAGGGCAGAAGCGGCGTCCACCTGGCTCTGTTCCCCTTCGAGGGCAGCCCCGACAAGCAGCCGCAGCTCGCGGAGGCTCGGTTTGACCAGGAACACGCCCTCGGCCAGCGCTTCGGCCAGAGCCGGCCCGGAGGCGTCAACCACGCAGCGCGCACCGGCCCGGCGCGCCAGGCGGGCGATCCTCGCGTAGAAGTCCTCCGGAACTCCCGGCGGAAGGCTGCCGCTGGCCACCACGTAGCCGCCTACGGGCATGGACCCGGCAACGCGGTCCAGGCAGGCCTTCCACTCCGGTTCACTGAGCTCCGGGCCCTGGAGCACGAACCGGAACTGCTTCCCGGTGGACGTCTCATCCACGGTGAAATCCTCGCGCGTGCTCCCCTGGATCGGAACCGCCAGGGACGGGAGTCGCTCGGCTTCAATGAGCCGGCGGTAGGCTTCCCCGGTAGGCCCGCCTGCGGTATATACCGCCAGCGTCTGGCCGCCGAGCCGCTGGATGACCCTCGCCACGTTGACGCCCCCGCCGCCGGGGTCGAGCCGGCTCGCCCCGCACCGCAGCTTATGGCCGCTGCTGACCCGTTCGGTGGAGGTGCTGATGTCCAATGCCGGATTCACCGTGAGGGTAAGAATCGGCTTAGTGCCCGGCTGCAGTGAGGGTCCCATGGCCCCAGCATAGGAGACCCCGCAGTTGCCGCCACAGGCACCTTCCCGGAAAGCTGACGCCTACCGGCGTGACCTGCCACACTGTTCCTGATGCAGGCATTCTTCGACGGACTCCTCAACGCCAGCCCGCTGCTGGTGACGTGCGTTGTGTTCGCCCTGGTCTTCGCCGAGGACGCACTCTTCATAGGCTTCGTCATCCCGGGCGAAACGGCAGCCGTGGTGGGCGGAGTCATTGCCGGAAAGGGCGGCATCCCGCTCGCGACAATGATCGCCGTCGTGGTGTCCGCCGCGGTCCTGGGCGACACCGTGGGGTACGAAATCGGCAAGCACCTGGGCCCCCGGCTGATATCCCTGAAGATTTTCGACCGGAAGCGCCCGCAGCTGAAGAAAGCCCAGGAGTTCCTCAAGCGCCGCGGCGGCCTGGCCGTCTTCCTGGGCCGGTTCACCGCCTTCTTCCGGGCTGTGATGCCGGCACTGGCCGGGCTGAGCGGCATGCCTTACCGCCGCTTTGCGCTGTGGAACATCACGGGCGGCGTGCTGTGGGGGAGCCTCTTCGTGACCCTCGGATACCTGGCCGGCAACCTGTACGACGAGGCGGCACGCACTGCCGGAAGCGCTGCCGCCGTCGTGGTTGCCGCGGTGGCAGTCGGCGTCCTGGTCGCATGGCGGATCCGCCGGCACCGGCAGGCGACGGCTGCAGACAGCAGCGCGCGTTCACAACGGTGGCCCCCAGGTCGGTGACTACTCAGCACGGGTGACCGGGGCAGCAGAGGCAAGAGTGGATCCTACGCCGCGATGGATAGTGCCCAGTCAGGCAAGGGATCCACCGGTAATGGTGGCCCGGTCGCTCCCGGGCCGGTGGCACCGGCAAGTATGTCCGGGGGAAGTACGTCCGGCCAGTCGGGCGGTTCCCGTTCCGGGTCTTCACCCGCGTGGCCGGCGTGGTCCGGCCAGTGCGGTGGTTCCCAATCCTGTTGTTCGCTGGGATAGGAGCGTCCTGCGGGTGAGATCCAGCCGGGTGGCTGGTCCCGGGTGGCGTCAACCGGCCTCCACGCCGTGGTGTGTTTGAGTCTGTGGTGCCTCCGGCATGGCTGGCCCAGGTTGGTGATGCCGGTGCCGCCTCCCTCGGACCAGGCCAGCAGATGGTCCGCTTCATTGTCCA